>JABDGU010000015.1 GCA_013285905.1 Bacteroidota bacterium
CTTAATGATTATTCCAAGCAACTGGAACTCGATATCCGCATCGCGGAAGGAAGTGTTTTCAAACAGGCAGGTGTCAATTTCAATCTCGCCTCTCCTAAACAATTAGGTGAGGTTCTTTTCGACATCATGAAGATCGACATCGACTCATCGTCCAAAACTAAAAAAACCAAAACGGGCCAGTACGCCACAGGCGAAGATGTGTTGCTCAAACTCCGCCATAAACACCAGATAGTCGAAGACATTCTTGTTTACCGCGAGCTCACTAAATTGAAAAGCACTTATGTAGATGCGCTGCCCCAATTGATAAACCCTCGCACCGGCCGCCTGCATACGTCCTTCAATCAAACAGTAGCTGTCACCGGCCGTCTCAGCAGCAATAATCCCAACTTGCAAAACATTCCTATCCGCACAGAGCGCGGCCGCGAGATACGTAAAGCATTTGTCTCACGCGGCAAAGATTTTTGCATAGTCTCTGCCGATTACTCCCAGATCGAATTGCGCATCGTGGCTTCTATTAGTGGCGATGAAAATATGATACAGGCATTCAAAGACAATAAAGACATTCACACGGCCACGGCTGCAAGGGTTTATAATATTGAAGAAAAAGACGTGAAATCAGATATGCGCCGTGCTGCAAAGGCGGTCAACTTTGGTATCATATATGGCCAATCGGCTTTTGGCCTTGCCGAAAATCTTGGCATTAGCCGCTCCGAGGCAAAAACAATTATCGACAATTATTTTACACAATACCCCTCGGTCAAAAAGTACATGGACCAATCCATCAACTTTGCTAAAGAGCATGGCTATGTGCAAACGGTCATGGGACGCAAACGCTGGCTCAGGGATATTCACTCTGCCAATTTCACCGTGCGTGGCTATGCCGAGCGCAATGCCATCAACATGCCTATACAGGGCACCGCTGCCGATATGATAAAGCTCGCCATGATTTCTGTGCATCGTCAGCTCGTAAAACAAAACATGCGCACCAAAATGGTCTTACAGGTACATGATGAATTGGTATTTGATGTACCGAACGATGAAATAAATGAAGCTAAACAACTCATAAAAGAATGTATGGAGTCAGCCATGAAATTACCCAATGATGTACCTATTAATGCAGAAACAGGCTCCGGCAACAATTGGCTTGAAGCACATTAATTGATTGCTTTGTGGATTTCAGCGAGTATATGTGGGAAACTTCCGCGATATTATTTTACCTTTTTAACCTATTAACCCTTTAACCTGTTACCGGCTCGCGTACAATGTGATCACATAATCATCCAGCATTTTTCGGCTGCTTGCGTCAAAATAGTTTGCAACATTTACAAACATTCTTTTGTCTGTGGTTCTTGCAAACGCTTCTTTCGCAAATTGGAGTCTCGAATCAACATCAGGAAGCAGTTTCACGATTTCCAATACCTGTGCAGAACATAACACATGGCTGTTGGCTATTTGCCGTGCGGCAGCAAGTTTTGATTCATCATTTTCACGAGTCGATACCATCTGTTTAAAATACTCAAATGTCTTATCATCCATCACGCCCGCAAGCATACTGCTCTCATCATTCATCACGCCCGCCCGCATGTCATTATTCGTTTTTATGCCTGGTCTGTGTATCAGGTGCAGTATATAATTGCCGAGCCTTTTTTTAGTTTTTTTATCAAAATTGTCTGCCACCTTATCATAAAACTCGTTCCTGTCCACAGTTCTCAGGTAGGCTTGTTTCGCAAACTCAAGCTTTGCATCACGCGTGGGCAGCAATTTCACAAAGTCCGATACCTGTTCCGATGTAAAGCAATTACTGATTATTACATTCTGTGCGGTGGTCAACATTTTATATGTATTGTCGCTGGTAGACAATATCATTTTTTTCATAGTTCCGAAACTACGCTCATCCATGGGCTCGCAATCACCCGTCGTTTTATTATCTTTTTTCGCAACACTGGCAAAAGCTTTTTGCTCTGCTGTCTTATTTATCGCTTTGTTATTTTTTATGTTTTCATTTAGGCTGTTCAACTCATCCAAATTATCACAATTAAGGCTAATTCTTAGCTCTGGTTTAGTATATATGCTTGTAACTTCTATAGGCGCACATTTACTAATACTAACTATATCCTTTCTGTCGGCTTTTATTTTATTAGTATTTTTTAAACCAACCTCGGCTGGCACTTTTTCTTGTGCTTTAGTATCATTCTTAGCCAAAAATATTTCAGGGGCTTCAACTGCTTTTACTTCAGGAGTAAAATTACTAAGCAATACCTTTTCAACCTTCACACCATGTTTACGCAATTCGCTTTTAATATCCTTATTGATATTGCTTTGCAACTCGTTCCATTTATCGGTACTCAACGAAGCGGCACTATATATGTGGGCCTCATTGCTTACGCTGGATAAAGAGAGCGGGTGAATCAGCTTGTCTTTATAATTAATTCCGGTTTCTGTGTATAATGCAGCAGCTTCAGATGGAACAAGATGGTAAACAACTGTAAGACCAAGTTTTATTATAGAGCCATCTGCGCTCGCGATGCTTATTGTATCCTTATTTACCTGGTGGTATCTTCCTTCTTTAACTATCTCGTATTGTGACTGGGTATCTAACTTTATTACTTTAGCCAATGGATTAACTAAATGCCAGCCGCTGTTAAGTATTTCAGTCTGTACATGGCCACCCAATTTTACTACCCCAACACAACCATTGTTCACTCTTATTAAACTTGCCCAAAACAACAAACAAACACCCGATAGCACAAAACTGGCACCGTACAAAAGTTTTTGCAAATCAATCTTCTTATCGCTGGGCCTCGAGAATAGAAGTCCTGCGATAATGATCACAATACCTAGTATGCCAACATAAATGGCCATGGTTAAATTATTGTTATATCACCAATACATACCAAATCTAATATTTAATCGGCTCAATTCCAAAATTATTTCAACAAAGTTTTAAAAACATCTGATTATTGACTATGTATTAGTCAATAAAAATCAGTTAAATATTTTTTATAATGAAATGCCTTACATTTGTTATCATATAACTTACTGTAACTTATCATTTTCCTGATTTTAAAATAAAAGTATTTAAATTATACTCTTATTTTATTTGTTTTACCGTCTTTGTAAGAGTAAATATTTCAAATTTGTTCTTTTAACCACCTGTGTAACATGAAATATTCCTATTGGCTTATTCCCGTTTTTTTACTTCTGTATTCGTGCCATAAAAACTCGCCGGCTGCCACTCCTTTTTCTTATTTTGTTACAAAGCTCCCGGATGATACTATCATGCAGGGCGGCAGGGCCGGTGTCACTTTGCTGGTTTCACTACTTAACGGTCTCCCCGACTCCGTAACGTTAAAATTTTCTGGTCTTCCGGCTAACATAAGTGTCAACCCGGGTAGCAGCAGTTATTTAGCTTCCTATTCCCAGGATTTTCTTTTCTTCGCAACCGATTCAGCCGCGCTCGGTGTACACCCAATAACTGTAATAGCCTCAAGCCTTTCTCTACCGGATCAGGTTTCTACTTTTAATATGACAGTTATGCCTACTGATTGCTCGGTCAACCTGGTTGATACTGCAATTGCTCACGACACATGCAACATTGGTAATTATATTTATACGGTGGCTATCACAGAAGGGGATTCTCTTTACCAGGTATCCATTACAAATTTAGCGGGCTCGGCCAGTTCTGTTTTCGCAGATGTTAATTGTCCGGCAGCTACGCTTACAATTCCCCAACAATATATAAGCAGCAATCTTTCCTTTGCTGGCACAGGTACTTTCACGGCAAACAAGATTGTAATTAACTATAGCACTTACAATACTTCAGGTCCAACAGTAACATGTATGATGACCATCAATAGATAGTTCTTTGTCATTTCCTATGCTGTTGTTGGTCCGCCTGATCAACAATGCCACTTACAATAGCCCCGGCCTTTAGGTCGGGTACAATAAAAAAACGGATATCGGCTTCAGCCAAAATTTTTTAAGGGTAATTCTAATGTATAGGTATTCACTTCACACACTTCATCATGCTCTCCCATAACTGGTCTGCGGCTTTGTCCCAGTTAAATTTTTTCACCTGCTCTCCGGCTGCTGCGATAAGCTTAGAGCGCAGGTTCTCATCTTTGTATAGCTGTTCCATTTTGTTGGCAATGTCTTCTACACTATTCGGGTCTACCAGAAGAGCCCCGCTGCCGGCCACTTCCGGCATAGAGGATGTATTGCTCACTATGGCCGGAACATTGCATTGTAAAGCCTCCAGTATGGGTATCCCGAAACCTTCAAACAGGGATGGATAAACCAATGCATAGGCACCTCCAATCACTTTCGACAGTTCGTCTACATTCATATATCCCACCCATTTCACATCTTCTTTAAACGGCATGTTCTCCTGCATTTCCTGCACCTCTTCATACTTCCAGGCCAGGCGGCCTGCCACAACAAGTTTCATATTGCTACGCTGCTTTTTCTTAAAAGCTATAAAAGCTTTCAGCAGGTTAACAATATTTTTCCTGGGGTGCAATGCACCGGCAAATACAAAATATTCACAGCCATCTGCATATTGCTTTTTTGCTGCCTCGCGTTCAGCCGGGCTTAGTGGTTTGTATTCATCGTGCGCTCCGTTATATGCTACGTCTATTTTGTTGGGATCAATGGCATAACGTTTGCTGATATCCTGTTTCGAAAAATTAGATACGGTATATATCTGTTTTGCCTTTCTTGCAAACAAAGGCGAATAATGCCGCCAGTACCATCGGTGGCTCATTACAAAGTGGTCAGGGAAATGTTCAAATGCAAGATCATGTATAACAAGGCATGTCGGTATCTTGGTTGACAAAGACATAAAACCATCAGGCGACAAAAAAAGATCTGCTTTATATATTCTTAGCAGCAGGGGGATCGTCCACTCAAACCACAAATAAAAAAGTATCGGGTGCCTGGCTTGGGGAGGTGCTACCACCGGCTTCACATTTGGGGCAAATATAAAAGAGGGGTCATAGGGCCTGTCAAAAAAGAAAATAAACTCATGTTCCGGATGCTTACGCACTATCCGTTCCAGCGTTTGATAGCTAAACCAACCGATCCCTTCCAGTTTCCCTTTTAGTAATAATCTTGTATTTACCGCTATGCGCATAAGCTATGGGGGGCAAAAATATAATTTTACCGTTTACTACTCTATCAAATATCCCTTATTATGCCTGTTTTTTGTAAAAAAAACCCTTTTTTTAATAATTACAGGTGTCCCGCTTATGCCAATATGAATATTCGTACTCATTTAATAGTTCCTATCTGCTTGTTAAACCTTTGCTTTATTGCCAAACCAATACAAATAGCAGTATTTTGCATTAAATTCTGATTATTATGAACAAATTTTTCCTCCTTTCTCTGCTTGCACTTTCAACCCTTACAAGTGCATTTGCACAGCAGGTAAATTACAGAGACGATATCATCTATCTTGACGAGCAACCCTATGCCATAATGAAAAAGTCAGGCGGTATGATGTCGGATTATAGTGTTCGTACCCTTGATAATAAAGAAGTGATGATGGTACATTTTGACAAAGGTGATGGTGGGTCTCTGAAGTACCTGGCTACCTTTACGGCCAGCGGCATGCAGGTCTTCCTGAAAAACGATTTCGGTTTTGGAAAAAAACTTGCAAAAGAAGTAGTGGAAAATAACCTTATAAAAAACGGCGCACTAAACCCCGCCGGCGAAAGGCGTTTTTTAATGTCGCACAGTTCAGCAGCAGGAGAAGTGATTGTAAACGATAACCCACCGCCACCTGCATATAAAACTACTACTTACAACTCCGCTCAGCGCACTGAAGGGGATGATACCTATTCCTATAGCTCACAAAATAGTAATAGCAGCTATCAATCTGCACCTACAACTTATAAAACCACAACTACCTACAAATCAGTGCAGCATTATGGAGATGATTCCTATGGAAATAATAACAGCAATCAAAGCAGCAACAGTTATACAAGTTATAGCAGCGATGATGCTACCGTACGCCCCAGGACTGTAGATCGCGACCGTGGGCAAAATATTTATGTAGCCGGCGACCGTATCAGACAGGACAATAAGTTGATAGGCCGTTATACAAAAACAATTTCTAATGCCGACGGGGAATCATATAGCGTTTTCAGTTTCCTCCTGCCGGATGGCAGCAAGGTAGCAGAAGCAAGAATCAAACAATTCAATGGCGACCATTTTAAACTATTCACCATTTATGACAACAAAGTAAGAATGGTCTCCATCAACCCCGATACCAATATAGATTTCGACCAGGTACGCGAGATAGCACGCTATCTTTCGGAACATAGTTATTTGTAAACATTACTCTTCTTGGAATTTGGAAGTTTTACGATTTAGAACTCCGAAACTATATCGTATAAACGACAAGCCCATCGCGTAGCTTAGGTTCAAACCATGTGCTTTTGGGCGGCATTATTTCGCCGCTATCGGCAATAGCAAATAATTGCTTCATGCTAACAGGGTATAAAGAAAATGCAGCAGCCATTTCTTTGCTATCCACACGCTTTTGCAGTTCGCCCATACCACGGATGCCGCCTACAAAATCCACGCGCTTGTCCGTACGCGGGTCATTAATATCCAGCAATTTTGAAAGTACATTTCGCTGCAGGATGCTTATGTCCAATGTGCCGATAGGATCATCAGTATAAGTACCGGGTTTGGCTAACATCTTATACCAGTTGCCGTCCATATACATCCCAAACTCGTACGCCTGTTTAGGTTTAAATGCTTCTTTACCAACATTGCTTACATCAAAATCTTTTTTCAGCGCTTCCACAAATTCTTCCGGCTTCATTTTGTTCAGGTCTTTTACCACCCTGTTGTAGTCCAATATCCTGCACTGGCTGGCCGGGAAGATGCAGCTTACAAAATAATTAAATGATTCTTCACCGTTCACGGACATACCGTTCTCCCGCATATCCATACAAACCTTTCCCGCCGATGCCACGCGGTGGTGACCATCCGCAATATAGGTACAAGGCACTTCTTCATAAAAATAGCGGCTTATCATCGCCACTTTAGGATAATCGTCCAGTACCCAAAAGGTATGCTGCACGCCATCCTCTGCTGTGAAATCATATTCAGGAGCGTGCTCCTTTTTCCAGTCTTCTATTATATGCTCTACATTCTCATTGTCGTTGTAGGCAAGAAATACGATCCCGGTTTGCGCCCTTGTAGCAACCATGTGGTTAATGCGGTCCAATTCTTTTTCCGGCCGGGTAAGTTCATGTTTCTTTATGATCCCGTTAAAATAATCATCGCAGGAAGATCCGCACACAAGGCCTGTTTGCGAACGTCCGCTCATAATAAGCCTGTATATATAATAGCAAGGCTCTTTGTCCTGCATCAATATTTTTTCCTTTACCATCAGGTCCAGGTTTTCAGCAGCTCTTTCATACACTTGCTGACTATGCACATCCACATATTCGGGCAGGTCAATTTCAGCCCTGGTGACATGGTAGAAATTATAAGGGTTCTTTCTAAACTCCCTGGCCTCAGCCACATTTACAACATCATAAGGTAAGGTTGCTACTTTGTCTGCTAATTCTTTTACAGGTCTCAAACCCTGGAAGGGTGTTATTTTGGCCATAATGGATGTTTTAACAAGTTTATTTTAAATGCTCACGCTATGTTCATATTCTTTCATAGCTGTTACCAATTGCTCTGTTGCCTGCATCGTAACAGCATTATATAACGATACCCTGAAACCCCCTAATGAGCGGTGCCCTTTTACCCCACTGATATTTCTTTCTTCGCAAAATTTCAGAAAACCTTTTTCAGTTGCCGGGTCAATAGCGGTAAAGCAAACATTCATGAGGCTTCTGTCTTCTTTGTTCTGTACATATAAATTAAACAAAGAATTCCGCTCTACTTCCTCATATAATATATGCGCCTTCTGCCTGTTCTCTTTTTCTAAGCTATCAATGCCCTGCGCTTTGGTCCAGCGCAACGTAAGCAGTGCAGTGTAAATTGCAAAAACAGGCGCAGTATTCAATATGGAGTTCTCATTTGCTTGTGCCTTATAATCCAGCATAGATGGCAAAGACCGCTTAATTCGCTGTAGCATATCCTTACGTATCACAACAAGTGTCACACCGGCCGCACCGACATTTTTTTGCACTGCTGCATAAAACATGTCGCAGTTTTTATAGTCGCGCTTGCTGCAAAATATATCGCTGCTCATATCAGCTATCAGCGGCACATTGCATTTAGGCACAGTCTGCCACTGGCTGCCGTAAATAGTGTTGTTGCTTGTATAATGTAAGTAAGATAAATGCGCCGGTATAAATTCAGGCCAGGATGGTAAATGATTATAACGGTCATCTGCTGATGAAGCCAGCACCTGCACATTGCCATAAAATTTTGCGTATTCCATAGCGCTGTGCGACCAATGGTCGCTGTCTATATAGCCTGCAAAATCATCCTTGCCAAGAAAGTTCATAGGTATCATGCAAAACTGCATGCGCCCGCCGCCATGCATCCACAATATTTCATAATCCTCATCCAGTTCACAAAGCTCTCTTACCAGTTGTTTGCTTTCTTCTATTATATTGGCAAATGCAGTTCCCCTGTGTGATATTTCAAGAATAGAAAGGCCGCTGTTATTATATTCTACTACAGCTGCTGCTGCTTGCTGCAATACTTCTGCAGGCAAAGCCCCGGGGCCGGCATTAAAGTTCAGTTTTCTGTTCATTTTTCTTTTCTTCATCAACATTTGTTACGCCGCCGCTCACCGCAAACTTCATGGCCTCCGCTGCATTCATATCCGTTACGGGTTTCACATTTATCACATCGGTTACTATTACCCACCCGGATATAGCATACGAATGTGGTAAATAAACCGCCACTTTGTTTTCCATACCCGGTCCAAAATAAGACATATCTTTTTGTGTCATAAACCCTATGCGCCATATTTCCGGGTTGCGGTTAGTGCATACCCAAACAGGCACATTAAACCTTTTCTTATCCCCCACAAAGGAGCTTATCATATCCTTCACAGATGAATAGATGTATTTAACGCCGGGGGTATGTTCAAGTACATAAGCAAATGCATCAAATAACCACTTGCCTATAAAGAAACGTGTGCCGAGATAGCCGATCAGGGTTACTATCCCAATTATCATGAAGAAACCCAGGCCACGTGGCATGAAAGGTATAATACTATCAACGCTGTCAAACACCTTATATATTACCAATGCTGTGATCGCGATAGGGCTTAGCAAAATAAGCCCCTGCAGAAAAGAACGAAACAACATTATGGCAAAACGACGCATAAATATAAATTAGCGGAACAAAGTTATTTGTTATTTATTATGTTTCATGGACTTTATGCCAGCTAACTCTTAAATTTGTGCTAATGGGTTTTCCTCATATACGTTTGATGTTTCTTTTATTGGCGCTGGGCTGCATGAAACCTGCTTTTGCGCAGGACGCGGGCGCATTGAACGGCTACGGCATTGAGGCCAATTTTATAGCGGGCAAGGTCTTCAAACACTCTCCTAAGTTCACTTTGCCAATACCTGGCCAGTCGACTGCCTGCGATATAAATTTTATATACCAGACCCATGGCAAAAGGGAATGGGAGCAAAGACGCAGATTCCCGGTAATAGGTATTGGTATCAGTTATACTAATTATGGTATCGACTCCATATATGGCCATTCTATCGGTATATACCCTAACATACAAATACCCATTATCAGCGGCAAAAGGCTGGAGTGGACTTTTAGGGCGGGGATGGGAATGGGCTATGTAAGCAAGCATTATACCCGAGCACCTAGCTGGGATACTGTAAATATTGCCATAGGCTCGGCCATCAATAATTACACCCTCTTCATGACAGATATAAGATACAGGCTTAACAAGAATTGGGACCTGCAGATAGGGGCCAATTTCAGCCATATATCCAATGCGGCTTTCAAGGAGCCCAACCTGGGTGTGAATATGTATGGTACCCATATAGGCATAAGGTATTTCCCGCTCAGCTCACAACCAACTTATATTAAACGCGAAATTCCGAAACTTAAAAACCGTTTCCTGTTCCAGGCGAGGCTGGGCATAGGCTTCAATGATATACAGAATGCTGGCGGCCCTTTATTCCCCACCTACATAGCCTCTGCTTATGTAAGCAGGCGCTGGCTAAGTAAGAACAAAATGTTCGCAGGTATTGATTACGCTTACCACACAGGCACCGTTGCCTTCCTTCGCAATAACGAAATAAATGTTGGAGATGAGGCTGCCCATGCCTGGCAAAGCGCTGTTTTTATAGGCAATGAGTTCTTAATGGGACGGCGTTTAGGCTTTATGTTGCAATTAGCTTATTATACCAAAATATCTGCTCTTACACCAACCACCTACTATGAAAAATTAGGCTTTAATTATTACCTGCTGCAAAAAGAAAAAGGCCCACTTAAAGAACTTTATCTTTCGGCACTCCTTAAAGCCAACCAAACAGTAGCAGAACTGGTGGAATGGGGGATAGGCCTGAGTTTTTGATGCTATTAATGGTTTACCACAAACTTTTGGATAGATACTTTGCCTTCAGCGATAACATTGCATATATACATACCATTGACCCATTGGGAAACATCGATACTTTGATTTATGCCTGTCAACTCTGATTTGTATATTTCCCTTCCAAGCATATCAGTAACACAGATCGCTCCTTTTGAAAATTGACTTTTTATTCGAATACTAATATTATCAGAAGCCGGGTTTGGAAACAGACTGGCATTATTTTGTGCAACCTCTATATTTTTAACTCCAGCACCTCCGGGACGATTTGTGAGATTACAATTTCCACAAGTAACATGGAGATCAACGATAGGGAAATCCGCGTACAAAGCAACCGTTGGTTGTAGAAAATCATAAAGAGGGGCATAGTAATTTCGTAGGTTTCCTGTGTCATCAAAAATACTAATATTACATGAAGGGTTAAGATACCCGGCATTGTAATAACCTTGGTAATATGCAGGAAAACTATCAGGATATTCTTGACAAAAGGCACCAGAAAATGTATTGTATAGAAACAATTCCGAACCAGCGGTATCAACAACTATTGTATCCCAGAGCGGCACGTTTTGACCATTTTTAAATGTAATTGTTAACGCCGTTAATTGATTAGCTGGAACATTAAAGTTGCTGATAGAAGTTTTAAATGCTTTTATATTTATTGGTGAAGTATCTGCTGCTGTCAAGTAAATATCTTTTACTAAAGGAACAGGATTGGATGTGAGTGTACTACCACAAATAACATTAACGGAATCGTAAATAAACGATGCATACTTTATTGTATCAACGTCATAAAATGGGGTCATGCCTGTTAGATAGTTTATTGATATGTTTGAACCAGTGTCTTTACCATACATCATAGCAATCCGAAGAGTATCTACAGCAGTAGGGTTGATTGCTGTACGAAAATAAGACCCATAAATCGTAATAGAGTCTATTGTATAGGGGTCATTGGGGCTTATTGCAATCATGCCTGAATAAAAATTACTATCATTAAAACCTCCGTAATTACTATTAAAAGTAGGATCAAAAATAAACGCACAAGAATTACTCTGCATAGTATCATAAATCTGTAGATATTGATCCCATGTTATTGCCTTATTTGAAAACCAAGACCATTCAACTACTTCTCCAGTATACCTAAACGGATTTGATAATGTTAGATAATCATAAAAGCTGTACCATCTGCTACCGCCGGGTCCTGTTGTTTTATGTGCATGGTCATGGGTTAATGTATTTTCTGAAGCTCCTATATTATTAGATGAACCAAGCCGCTTACTGTAATGGTGTGCTGTTGGAATCTGGGCAAATATATTAGTGACAAGAAAGAAAACACTGATAAAAAGAAGAGCCTTTTTCATAGAAAATCAGTTTATTACATATAAATATACTACTTTTTAATTGTGCTTCTTATTCTTTTTCAAACTCAGGCGCGGGTAGATCCACCCTTACCTGTTTTGAGTATGTTTTTCCTGCATCTTTCCCATCTATCTTCCAGATAACAGAACGGAGAGCTACTGTTATGGTGCGCTTGTTGTTGCGGGTATTGCGCACGCTGTTTATCCATTCCTGTTCTGACCGCTTACTGAGATGATGTTTTCTGCCTGCATTTTTTATAGCTTTTTGCAACAGCGATAAATTAAGGTCAGCGCCTTCCAGTTTTCCATTAAGGCCTGCTATGGTATATGTATTATTCTTCCCGCTAAGCTCTTCCCAATCTGTTAGGTTGTTTAGTGTTTCCAGCGGTAAAGTTCCAAGATCGTTCTTCAGCACTATAAGGGTCTGGTAACGTTGCGATACTTTGTTGGCCGTTCCGTTTCCTAAGTGTATTTGTTTTCCGTTCAGAGAACCCGAAAGCAACTGATAGGTAGCTCCGTTGGCTTTTGCAAGGTTTTGTGTGCGGTACGATTTTGTATTGATGCCCGGAATTGAAAACAATATTTCCTTGAATGCCACATTGAGGCCATCGGGTAATACAGCCGGCTTTGCTTCGGTATTTGCTGTACGTTGGGTATCTATAACAGGTTTTTTTTCAGCCTGTTTAGGAGTATCTGTTGGCACGGGTGTTGAAACAGGAATATTAGGGTGAAGGTCCATCACCATATCCTGCAGGTTCTTAGCATTGGTTTCGGTAACTATGGAGGAAGAATCGCCGAGCACAATTGGCCCATGGTTTTCCCGTTTTCCCATATTGTCGCAGGAAAACAACAAAAGCATAAAGCCCGACAAGGCTATTAAATAAGTATGGCTTCTTCTCATTCTCCCGGGCATTTGCAATAAAGCTACAAATAATGCGATAATTCAGAAACTTTGAGCTGCAATTTCATCATCTCAAAACCTCTTTTCTTTAAGGACTCAATTTGCGACCTCAAAGAATGCTTGGTATTTAGTAATTCAACAGCTTCTGCACACATTCATCCAGTCGGCTTTTGGCTAAAAAATTCTGCTCCAGTTCTATGGCAAAAGGCACAGGCGTATCGAGACTGGCGCAGCGTATCACAGGCGCATCCAGTTTGCTAAAACAGTTTTCAGATATCCAGGCGGCTATTTCTCCTCCTATGCCACCGGTGAGGCAGTCCTCGTGCAGCACCAGCACTTTTCCTGTGCGTTCAACAGACAAATGAATGGCATCATAATCCAGTGGCAATAATGTTCTGAGGTCAAGGATATCAAATGATGTATCAGTATGCTTTGCCGCATATTCCATAGCCCAATGCACGCCTGCACCATAAGTAATGATACTTATATCTTCACCCTCTTGCACTTTTCTTGCTTTGCCTATTTCAATGGTGTAATAATCATCGGGCACCATGCCACTTATGCTGCGATACAAACCCTTATGCTCAAAAAACATCACGGGGTTGGGATCTGCTATTGCCGCTATCAATAAACCTTTTGCGTCTTCGGGTGTAGATGGATAAACAACTTTCAGTCCCGGCGTATGCACAAACCAGGCCTCATTACTCTGCGAGTGGAATGGCCCTGCCCCTACTCCTGCACCTGTGGGCATGCGTATCACCACGTCAGCATTCTGCCCCCAGCGATAGTATATCTTTGCAAGGTTATTTATTATCTGGTTAAAACCTACAGTTACAAAATCGGCAAACTGCATTTCCATCATAGATTTGAATCCTTTGATGGACAAACCCAGGGCAGCCCCCACAATGGCGCTTTCACACAGAGGTGTATTGCGCACACGCTCTTTCCCGAATTGCTGCACAAAACCTTCTGTTAGTTTAAATGCCCCTCCATACTCCGCAATATCCTGGCCCATCAGCACCAGGTTGGGATGCTCAATCATACTTTGTCTCAAGCCATCGCTTAAAGCCTGTATAAATTTTTTCTCGCTTTTTTGTCCTGATGCGGCATGTGAATGTGTTGCATGACTTGGCGCGTAAACATCAGCAATTTCTTCTTTGGTATCAGGTGTCACAGGCGGCTCCGCAAACCCTGCCGCAAGACCGGCATCTATTTCTTTTTGTATGTTTTCGCGCAGCTGGTTTATATAGTGGCCTGTGAATATCTTTTCACTCAGCAGGTAATTTTCAAAAACTGTAACCGGGTCTTTCAAAGCCCATTGTGCAAAGAGTTCTTTAGGTACATACTTCACGCCGCTGGCTTCTTCATGTCCCCGCATACGAAAGGTCATACACTCTATCAGGATCGGTTTTTGCTCTTGTATGCAATATTCCCGCGCTTCTTTTATTGTCTTATATACCTCCAGCACATTGTTCCCATCTATCGTAATGCCTTTCATGCCATAACCAACGGCGCGATCAGCCAATTGTTTACAGACATATTGTTCATTTACCGGTGTACTCAAACCATATCCATTATTCTCTATCAGGAAAATTACCGGCAAGCCCCAAACAGCCGCTACATTCAGCGCCTCATGAAAATCACCTTCGCTGGTGCCGCCATCGCCGCTAAACGCAAGCGATACCTTGTTTTCCTTACGCAGTTTGTGGGCCAGGGCTATACCATCTGCTATGGCTAATTGCGGACCAAGGTGAGATATCATACCACATATATGGTACTCGTTGGTGCCAAAGTGAAATGAACGTTCCCGCCCTTTGCTAAATCCATTTTTGCGTCCCTGCCATTGCATGAACAATTTATCAAAAGGCACCTTTCTCGCAGTGAACACACCAAGGTTGCGGTGCAAAGGCATAACATATTCATCACTGTCCAAAGCAAGTGTAGCGCCCACTGCAATAGCCTCTTGCCCTATGCCGCTAAACCATTTGCTGATGCGCCCTTGCCTTAATAATAAAAGCATTTTATCCTCTATCATCCGGGGGCGGAGCAGTTCTGTATATATTTCTTTGAGCTGTTCGTTACTAAAACCACTCCTGTCGAATTGCATAGTTGGTATTTGGGGGCAAAAGTAATGCCTTAATGGGATTAAGAAGCGGATAAGGGCTTAAATAACTTATTTAAGAAATTTGACTTAGGATGATATATAAAAACACCCGTCCACTGTGGCGGACGGGTGTTACATTATTTATTTTGGCATTAATAATATAAGTCCATGCCCATCGGCTGGGCTATCTATACTACCTCGTGCTCAAATTTGTTTATCTTTTCTATACGGCGTTCGTGGCGACCGCCTTCAAATGGGCTGGACAGAAAATCATCCACCATTTTCAGGGCTACCTGGTTGGAAACAAAACGGGAAGGAACACAAATAACATTTGCATTGTTATGCTGGCGAGACAGAATGGCAACTTCTTCATTCCAGGCAAGTGCGGCACGCACTCCATCGTGTTTATTTGCTGTCATACATACACCGTTACCGCTGCCGCATATTAATACGCCGACACTCGCTTTTCCCGAAGCTACCATTTCTGCAACAGGATGTGCAAAATCCGGATAGTCCACACTGGCGTGGCTGTAAGTACCCTTATCCTCTACCTGCCAGCCGGCAGCAGATAACTGTTTCCTGATCTCTTCCTTGCATTCATACCCTGCATGGTCGCAGCCTATTGCAATGGGTAATTGTTTGTTGAAAACTGTTGGTTTCATCTGAGTATAAATTTTTTTTAGTGAGCAAATGAAGTTCATCGCCTCATTTTTAAAATATTGTTACTTACCAGATGCCTGTCCTACGGAGCGGGACAGGTACTTTAGATTGACTAATGTAAATTTAAGACTGAATGTTATTAATGTCAAGTTATTTTTTAAAAATACCTGGCTTGTCTTGTTACACAAATTGGACATTAAATTTCGTCATAGTGTAGGAAGGCCCCATAGAGACCAAACCTTTGTAGCAAATAGATAAGTGGTCAGTACCGCTTTTTCAGCGGTCAGTACCACTTATCGGGTACGGGAAATTTACTCCAGTTTTTAGCTATTTAAAGCATCTTTCTTTTTTCTTTCCCTGGCCGCACGCTCACTGATATTCACCGAAAGCTCGTATAAAATATACAAGGGTATAAAGACCAATATCCATGAGAACCAATCTGGCGGGGTGATAACCTCTGAAGCTATTATAAGTATCAGGATTGCATACCTCCGTTTTTCGCGCATTAGCTTAGGGGTAACTATGCCTATGCGCGACAGGAAATATATGATAACCGGCAGTTCGAAAACAATGCCCAGGCCCATCACCATATCGCTTATAGTATCATAATAGTTGTCAATCGTTATAATGTTCTGAAATTCAGGGCTTAACTGGTAGGAACCAAAGAAATTGATGGTATAGGGCGCCAGTATAAAATAGGCAAATACCACCCCCGCGAAAAACAGGAGCGAACACCACAACACAATGCCACGTGCATGTTTTATCTCAGCAGGCTTCAAAGCTGGCCGCAGGAATTTCCAAAACTCCCATAATATATAAGGAAAAGACAGTATAAAACCAATATAGAGCGATGCTGAGATACTCATCGTGAACTGCCCTGCCACTGTGGTATTCTGGAACTTGAGTTTTATGGCACTCAGGCAGAAAGAATCCACATGCAGCAACTTACCCAGTTTACAGAACCACTTATATGCTATAAAGTCGTCTTTTGCCGGGCCCAGGATAACGCGGTCGAATATCCATTCTATCTTGGTAAAAACCAGTATGGCTGCCAGCAGGATTACCAGGATAGACCGGATAAGGTGCCAGCGCAGATCCTCGATATGATCTGTAAATGACATCTCGCCTTTAGAGTTTCCCCTGTTGCCCAGAAAGTTCTGTAATAGTCCCACGTTTATTTTAAAGGCTGCAAAGGTAGGTTTTTATTTAACCCCCGCATCTTGCGAGGCAGGCAGTTAAAACGCAGGGACGCAAGGTTTATGTTGGTAGAATCTATATTATTTTAGAAGTAAGAGCAGAAAAATGTCTTCGAAATTTTTGCCGCTTTTTGCCGCTTCGTTGCCGTGCAGTTGCCGCTGATATAGTTTTAGTTATTGTTTAATTAATTGATTTTGAATCGTTTAGTGTTCGCGTATAGTGAAAATTGCCGCTTTTGCCTGTTTCGAAAAAATTGCCGCTTTTGTTAATGTCCTAATATGAAAATTGGCCTGAACTCTTGCAGAAAAGAATATTTTTTGGGTGTGTTAGGGTTTGCAGGTTTACATGCTAAATTTCCTGTCAAAGGTACGATTTTGGGGAGGGTTTTGCAAATATTTTTTGTTAATGGGGGAGTCAATGTCTGGAAAAAAATCAAAAAAATAATGCTCCGTTTTAAGTAATAATTTAGCTTGTAATATTAAAAATCTGAATGCTGAAAAAATATGCTGAAGCTATTTAGACCCTTTTTGTTCTTTCTTGTATTTGGCCATTCTTTCCCATCCAGGGCGCAGGATGAAAAAGACTGGCTGAGAAAAGAAGTGCAAATTCTCTGCGCAAAAGATATGGCGGGGCGTGGGTATGTAGATAATGGAAAAGAAAAAGCCGCTGACTATTTAGAAAAGAGATTCCTTGAATTTGGATTAAAGCCCCTTGGGGCATTGGGCCTTTTTCGCCAAAGCTACTATTTCCCGGTAAACACTTTTCCGGGCGATGTGGCGCTTAAGCTTGGTAATAAAAAACTACTACCGGGTGTCGACTTCCTCATAGATGCAGGCAGCGCTTCCTTCAGGCGAAAAAAAATAAAAGTAGTAAGGCTCGATCTTAACAGCATTAAAGACTCTGCAGAATGGATAAAGACACTAAGCTCATGGAAAACCAAAAGACATGTTTACATATTACAAAACGCCGATTCACTCTGTAAAAAATTATCAATAAGGATCTGGCGTTTTGCTGAGGACCTACCCAAAGGCTGCTTTATTATTCCGCAACACGGAAAACTTACCTGGACTGTCTCTACAAAACAATACCCCGCCACAGTGTATTATGTGGAGGACACTGTTCTGCCAGCAAGCATGAACATAGCAAGCATAGACGTGCAGGCAAAATATATTCCTATCAATAAGATCAGCGCGAACAAAAATGAAAACATAATTGGTGTGCTGCCGGGCCAAGTGAAAGACAGCTTTATTATTTTCTCTGCACACTACGACCATTTAGGCATGATGGGCAAGGACGCTATGTTTCCCGGTGCCAGCGACAATGCCAGCGGAACAGCTATGCTATTATATTTAGCCCATTATTTCAGCACACATCCGCAACATTATTCCATCCTGTTTGTTTCTTTCAGTGGTGAGGAAGCCGGATTATTAGGCTCTGCATATTTCGTACAACATCCCCCCATCCCGCTTGACCATATCCGTTTCCTTACAAACTTAGATATTATGGGCGATGCCAGCGATGGTGTAACGGTGGTGAACGCTACAGAATATCCTAAGCAATTTGACATGCTGAAAAAAATAAACACTGATAATAATTGTTTACCGGCAATAAAAAGCAGGGGCAAAGCAGCCAACAGCGATCATTATCATTTCAGCGAAGCAGGAGTGCCTTCTTTCTTTATCTACTCTAACGGTGGCAAAGGCTATTACCATGATGTTTTTGATGATGCCGCATCCTTGTCGTTCAATAATATTGATAAACTTGCGAAACTGCTTATAGAATTTGGAGAAACTTTAAACAAACCCTGATCTATTTCATCAGCCAGTCCATCGAAAAAGTGATCGTACCCCCGTCGTCTTTCTTGATATAACCGTCTTCGTGCATCTTTTCTATCAATATTTCCATTATCTCTTCATCTATCAGCAATATGCCGTGCAAGTCTTTTCTTTCTGCTGTGAATGGTTTGCCATTGCGCAGCTTATTGATGATCTCATAACTATAACGCCTTTGCAGGTATTTTTTTATAGTTGCCAACATCGCATTGTAATCCATAGGCTGTTAATCGGTAGTTAAACCGGTTTGATCCTTTTTATAAAACTAAGCATTGCGATAGTTTTGTTTTGTTAATGCTCATTGCATTAACAAAACAATAGAGAGGATATGAAAAGTATAATATTTGCAGGTATAGCCTGTTGTATAATTGCTATGGTTGGCGCAAGCAATCTTGTGTCAAATGGCTTAAAGGTGGTAAGTAAATCGAAAAGAAAATGCGTTAATGACCTGGGCGCGCCAGGGTATAACAGCCCACGCGATATTGATGCGCAGTTCCTTGCCGCCGAATAAAAATTATGGTTTTTTAAAATAGATAGGTGGTTTGCCATCCTGCTGAAGCAGGGTGGCATTTTTATGTTACAAAACGCAGACGAACCACGCAATGCCTTAACGGATGTTATTGAAACTTAATTAACACAGAAGATTTATAATTGCTATATTTGTTAAGCAATAAAGATTATATATTTTTAGGAGAGGAAATATGAGCATTAGAAAACAAGTTATTGCTATTTTATTGTTTCTTATAATATTCGCATGCATGCCTATCGTGCGTGGAATAGCGTTATACTATCATCCTGGTTTAATTGACAACGCTTATTTCCTGTTCGGCCCCGGCATCATTTCCATTCTAATAGGTTCCATACTGTTTATTAGCATATTAAATGTAGTTAAAAAAGTAAGGAAGGACATAAAAGAGCGTTATGAAAATACTATGCTGGAGCAAACCTACCGTCATATTGTTGAGGGGTCGGGTGTATGCAGTATCGTATTAAATACAAACGGCATAGTAAAATTCATAAGTAAAAACGCCGAAAGGCTATATGGTTATCAGCCCGAAGAACTGATAGGAGCAGAAATGATAAAATACATACCTGCCGAATTCCGTGCAGATATATCAAAAATAATTTCGGGCATACTGCGTGGTGAAGAGTATAATGAAACAATGCAATTGCAGATCCTTGCAAAAGAAGGAACAAGTAAATGGATATCGTGCCGGATGTATCCTGTAAAGGATGATAGTGGCGAGATCAGGCAATTGCAATTCATGATTTGGGATATTGACAATGAAAAGAAGATGCAGTTGGAACTGGAGCGGACTGAACAGGCCCGGAAAATACAACAGCAATTATTGCAAACCATTATAGACTACTGCCCCGTTATCATATACCTTAAAAACCTGAAGGGAGAAATCGTTCTGACAAATAGCAGGATGAAAAACCTTGCCGGCCTAGCAAGCGGGCAGGATTCCCCTATCTCTCCCAAGATGAATAACAGGGAGGAAAAGAACAAGTTGTATGAAGAGCATGACAGGCGTGTGATAGAAGAAAAACAAATGGTAGCATTTGAGGATGAATTTATTCACCGCAACGGGAAGACGACCAATTACTACCTGATGAAATTCCCGATCTTCAATAAAGAAGGGGAGATAGAATATATCTGCAATTTTTCGACCGATGTAACCAGCCTGAAAAAATCGGAACGCCTGATGCTGGAAGCGAAAAAAGAAGCAGAACAAGCGAAAGAGGCCCAGGAAATATTTATGGCAAATATGAGCCACGAGATACGCACACCGATGAATGGCATTCTTGGGATGAGCAATCTTTTAATGAGTACTTCGCTCAATGAAGAACAAAAAGAATTCATGGAGGCCATCCAGGAATCTGCGAAAAATCTTTTGGCCATAATAAACGACCTGCTGGATTTCTCTAAGATCAAATCGGGTAAATTTCATCTTGAATCTGTAGAGTTCAAACCAAAGCAAGTGATCAAAAAAGCGATGTATCCTTTGCTTTTCAGGGCCAATGAAAAGAAACTCCCGCTGAAATGTTTTGTAGATACTTCGGTGCCTGAAAACCTTGTTGGTGACCCATTGCGCCTGCAACAGGTAATCATTAACCTGGTGGGCAATGCTGTTAAATTTACTGACTCCGGGTCGGTAGAAGTAAAAGTATATCCGGCTTTGCGCAATGGAACCGAAACCATGCTGAACATTGATGTGATAGATACCGGTATTGGCATACCACACAATAAACTGGGAAATATTTTTGAAAGCTATACCCAAACCGATACCAACATTTCGCGCATATACGGCGGCACTGGTTTGGGTTTAGCTATCGTTAAACAATTAGTAGAATTACAAAACGGAACTGTGTCGGTGAAAAGCGAGTTGGGCAAAGGCTCTGTCTTCACGGTGCAAATTCCCTATATTGTTATTGAAACAGCCTCTGATATAAACCAAGAGGTAAAAACTAAAGGGGGACAGGATAATATGCTGAAAAACGTAAAAGTGCTGGTTGCAGAAGATAATCTCATAAACCAGAAAGTGGTTCAAAAAACCCTGATGAAACAAAATGCAGTTGTTGAAGTTGTAAGTAATGGGCAACTGGCCGTGGACAAATTGCTGAAAGAAGATTTCGATATCATCTTAATGGACCTGCAAATGCCTGAAATGGACGGATACTCGGCTACCAAACACATCAGGCTGGTGATGAAAAAAGACATACCCATAGTGGCCATGACAGCGGATGCCATAAGCGGAGAATCGGACAAATGTTTTGAGATAGGCATGAATGGTTATATATCGAAACCGTTTGAAGCTACCGACCTTTACAATAAAATACTTGAGTTAACCAGCAAGCAATAAGAAATATCTTAAGCACTCCAATTTTTGCAGTTGAAAGATGTGTAGTGGAGCGCTTAGGAAGTATATAAAAAGTAAAAGCACAGGACACGCTAATCACACACTATGCATGCCTGTGCTTCCGGATTTGATAAGGGATAAGGTAAATATTCTTCTATTGCCTTCCCTGGTGTTTCAACACTTTGGCTTCAACATAAAAAATGATCTCTTCGGCTATGTTTTTAGATTGGTCACCAACCCTTTCCAGTTTGCGAATAATAGAGAGCACATTCAAAGCGTCTGTAAGCACACCACTATCCGCCTTAATATATTCAACTATGCGGTCGTTGGCTTTCATATTGATCTTATCAAGCACTTCATCTCTCTTAAAAATACCCCTTGCCATAATGGTATCTTCTTTTTCAAATGCCAGGCGTGTATCTGTCAGGATGTTTATAGCGTCATCATACATAAGCATCAGCTCGGTAGCTTCAAAAAGGGAAGGGTCGTATTCCCCGTTTGAGGTGATTATGTACTTTGCTATGCCTTCCGCTATATCTCCTATGCGCTCCAGGTTATTATTTATTTTAAGCACGGCAAGCAAAAAACGAAGGTCTATTGCAACCGGGCAAAACAAGGCAAATATATTTTCGCAATCGAGGTCTATCTTAAGTTCCAGGGCATTCACTCTTTTTTCTCTCAGCACAATTTCTCTTGCGAGGTTTGTATCAAATTGAAGCATAGCGGACCTCGATTTCTCCAACTGGGAAAGCACAAGGTTCCACATATTGATCACTTCTTTCTTAAGCTCCTGTAATTCACCTTCTAACTGGGTCATTTTATTTTTTTTTTTTACTTAACTAAAACGGCCTGTAATATAATTTTGTGTACGTATATCGCGGGGGTTTGTAAACATTTGTTTTGTGTTATCAAACTCCACCAGTTCACCCATGTAAAAGAAAGCTGTTTTATCGCTCACCCTGGCAGCCTGCTGCATATTATGTGTTACAATAATAATGGTATAGTTCTTTTTCAGTTCGTGCAACAATTCTTCCACGCTTGATGTTGAAATAGGGTCGAGTGCCGATGTTGGTTCATCAAGCAGCAGTACTTCCGGCTCCATGGCAATGGCACGGGCAATACACAAACGTTGCTGCTGGCCACCCGAAAGAAATGTTCCTTTTTTATGCAAAGAATCTTTTACTTCTTTCCATAAGGCTGCCCTGCTCAATGATTGTTCTACTATCTTGTCTTTCTCGGCTTTATCCATTTTAATCCCGTTCAGCTTATATCCTGCTATTACATTGTCGTATATGCTGAGATTTGGGAAAGGATTAGGGCGCTGAAAAACCATGCCAATTTTCAACCTGACAAATATGGGGTGCATCTCATAGACATCTTCGTTATTCAGCATCATTTTACCCTCGCAGGTAGCTCCGGGTATAAGTTCATGCATACGATTGATGCATCGCAAATAAGTGGTTTTGCCACAGCCCGAGGGGCCCATTACCGCTATTACATGGTTTTTAGTGATGTCTATGTTTACGTCCTTTACTACATGGTTGGTTCCAAACCATGCATTAAATTTCGTGCTGCTTACAACTGTACTTTCCATTTTCTTGTGGTGATCTTTGTAACAATATTTAATAATAATACCCACGCAAGTAATATCAGTGAAGCCCCCCATGCAAGGTCGTGCCAATCATTATAAGGACTGGTTGCATAATTAAAAATAAGTAAAGGCAAGCTTTGCATTGGCTTAACAAGACTGGTAGATAAATATGGGTTGCCAAATGCTGTAAATAAAAGCGGCGCTGTCTCTCCGGCAACCCTTGCGACCGCAAGTATAACACCTGAAATAATTCCGCTAATGCCACAAGGCACTATTACTTTCATGATAACCCGGTGAAATGGCATACCTAAGGCGAATGCCGCTTCTCTTAATGTATCGGGCAGCAGCTTCAATGTTTCTTCAGTTGATCGTACAATTACGGGCAACATCATAATGGCAAGCGCCACGCTTCCTGAAATAGCAGAAAAGCCGCCGAATGGTTTTACCATCCAGAAATAAGCGACTATCCCTATTACGATAGAAGGTATGCCTTGCAATACATCCAAGGACAAACCAGCCCAATAAGCCAGCTTGCTCTTTCTGTTTTCGCTAAGGTATATTCCACCTAGAACTCCGACAGGAATTGCGATTAATGAGGCTATGCTTACTATTATCAAACTGCCGAGTAAAGCATTTGCTATACCCCCCCCTATTTCGCCGACAGGTTTGGGGATATTGGTAAAGAAGTTCCAGTTTATTTTTGTGATGCCCGCCTTAACAATAAACGCAAGTATGGCAAGCAATGGCAATACACAGGCAAAAGCAAGCGTTATAGTCAACGCTTTAAAGCCAGTGCTTTTCCCGATCCTATATTTTACGCGTGCGTTCATATTTCTAATTTGAAAAACGACTGATCACTTTTTTGCCTATCATATTTATCACCACTGTTACCAGAAACAATACGAGACCCAATTCTATAAGAGCGGACAGGTAAACCGGTTTATCAGCTTCAGTAAATTCGTTTGCTATTACACTCGCCATAGTATTGCCGGGAGCGAAAATATTTTTAGGTATGAGGCTTGTATTGCCTATTACCATTGTTACGGCCATTGTTTCGCCGAGTGCACGGCCCAATGACAAAAGCACGCCGGCAAATAATCCTGATTTTGTATAAGGCAGGATTACTGAACGTATTACTTCCCATTTGGTGGCACCCAAAGAATATGCCCCTTCTTTTAATGGTGAGGGCACCATTTGTATCATTGACCTTCCGAGAGAAGCCGCGTAAGGTATGATCATGATAGATAAGATCAAAGAAGAAGAAAATATGCCTACTCCCAAGGGTTGTATTCCTATAGAAGATTCAAAACTCCTCACTATCGGGACAAGGACCGCCAAGCCCCAAAAGCCATATATAACTGATGGAACAGCGGCTATCAATTCTACTGTATTCTTTAAAAAATTCGGCAACCATCCTTTGGGATAATATTCTCCCAGGAATATAGCCACAGAAAAAGAAAAAGGTATTGAAATTAGTAATGCCAGGAAAGAAGTAAGAAGCGTACCGAGCAAAAAAGGATATGCTCCGTAGATATCCTGAACGGGGTCCCATATTTTTCCCCAGAGGTAAGAAAGCCCCAGGGCTTTTATAGAGGGAATAGACTGCACCACGAGGGTTAATAAAATGCCCAAAACCAAAACCACCATTATAAGGCCCATCAGTACCAGAGTGCGCCTGAATATATTTTCAGTGCGTATCTGCCTGTACGACCTTTTTAATCTTATGTTAGTTTTCACAAAAGCAGGAGCTTTTATAGAAGTAATTACCCGCAGTGGATTGTGTCTGCGGGTAATTACCGTTTTATCAACAGATGTGTCCATTTAATTTTTCATTACAGGTTACTGCAATATTGGTTTACCATCATAGGTGATGGATTTAAGATTTGCATCGGCAGCGCTAACGGCTCCCGGAGCAAGCGGCGCATAATTTAATGCACTGCTATACTGTTGTCCGTCGTGTACCATCCATTGCAATAATTTTACCAATTTTGTAGCCCTATCTACAGTGCGATCGCCATACTTCTGCTCTTTATAGAGTAAAACCCAAGAGAAACCGGAAATAGGATAACCATCAACAGCATCTGTATTAGTGAGCGATACTTTTGTATCTGCAGGTATCTGTATGTTAGCAGCAGAAGTAACAGATGCGATGCTTGGTGTGATCCAATTGCCTGCTTTATTTTGAACGACTGCAAAGGCCATGCTATTTTGAATAGCATAAGCCAGCTCAATATATCCAATAGCGCCAGGTGTTTGTTTGATAAGCCCTGCAACACCTTCGTTACCCTTTCCACCAAGTCCTGTAGGCCAGTTTACAGATGAGCCTTTGCCCACTGTCTTTTCCCAATCAGGGCTTACTTTTGCAAGATAAGTAGTGAAGATATTTGTAGTGCCGCTTCCATCGGAACGATGTGCTATAACAATATCCGTTGCAGGTAATTTAACACCTTTATTTGCAGCAGCTATTTTAGCGTCATTCCATTTTTTTATTTTGCCCATGAAGATATCAGATACCAGAGCAGGTGAAAGCTTCAATGTATCCTTCATCTCAGGCAGGTTATAGCTTATAACTACGGCACCAGCAGTAACAGGTATGTGGATGGCCGGTGCTGTCATACCAGAATCCTGCTTACCGTTCAAAGGTGCATCCGAAGCGCCGAAATCAACCGTTTTATTTGTAAGTTGAAGTATACCACCGCCTGAACCAATGGACTGGTAGTTAACTTTTAAGCCATTGATCTTGTTAACTTCAGAAAACATCTTGGAAAACAAAGGGTAGTCAAATGTACTACCTGCTCCCAACAACATGTTATCATCGCCGGATGTGCTGTCGCTTGTCTTTTTATCTGAGGAACCTGCCCCACCGCAACTATATAATGACATGCTTGTCATCAGCAGCAAAGCAAGTCCTGCAAGCGTCAAACCTTTTATTGTTTTCATAAATATATGTCGTTTTTAATGATGATCTTTTTGTTCTCTTATTTACCAAAGATAAAATAGAAGGTCAGGCGGTAAACCATATCGTTTCCATTAGGCAATGGGCTAAAACCGTTCGAACTGCTGTAAGAATCATACCAAATGTTTGGCATAATGTGTACATTTTTGATCGGGGTATAATCCAAACCTAAAGTCATGAAATTTTCTTTGTTTGTTGGATCGTACTGAGAGGTAGAAGCAGAATATTTACTAAACTGAGCCGGATTATCGAACGCACTAAGATTTTTGGTTGGATCGTATGTATCATAACGTGCAAAGAAGCCTAATTTGTCTTTATAGATCTTTCCACGAGCATACAATGATACTGCAGTAGCAACTGTGTTGAAATAATAAGTCTTGCCATCTGCTGCGCCAGTTGCTGCAACATCACCCATCAAAGTATTTGTAAACGCTTCCACACCTACAGTGAATTTAGGTTCAGTCCATGCAATAAATATCTTGGTCATATTGCGATCGTGATGATAGGTCGGTGTCCAGTTAAGCCTGTAATAATCCTGGTAAAGATCAACGATCAAATGTTTGTTGAAGAACTTAGCATACACATCGCCATAAAACCATTTAAAAGCATTGGCTTCAATTTTAGCGCTCTGCCCATTACCAACCATAACATTATAGCCATAATTATCATTCTTAGGAATGAAACGACCCTGAAGAGTTACACCAAGATCAAAAGAAGGCGTACGACGTATATCAGATACAGTTCTTTCGATAGAACGATAGTTCCAAACAACCTCAGATAAAAGAGGGAAAGAAGGCGTTGCAACTTCACCTATCACAAGGTCTGCACCTGGATAAATTTGTTTCCAACGCACATTAGCCAGTTTCAAATAAGGTGCTAATTTACCATCGGCCAGGAGGTCGCCATTTTGGTTTGAAGCTGGGTTTGAAACGGATACAGTTGTAGTTGTTTTTGTTGTTGCTGCTGCACCGGGTGCACCAGTGATCGTTGTTGTTGAGGTGGAAGTTGCAGTATAAGTTGTAGGTGCTGCAGAATTGAAATCATCTTCTGCGGCTAACAAAAATTCAGCAGAAAATTTTGGACTGATGTCATAATTATAACCAAGATAAGCACGGCGAAGCTGGAAAAGGTTCATGTTTTGACCATTATTTGCCCAGTTTACGTTTGTATATTGGTTAGAGCCACCACGGTATTTAGCATTTTTAGCAAAACCTGCAGTGTCTGCATTTCCTTTATATGCAAAGTCGCCGAATGCATATCCCCAAAGCGTTCCGTGGGGTTTAAAAACAGTGTCGGAAGAAGATTGTGCATGAACAGATAAAGAGGCCGACAGCAATATAGCCACAGCCAAAAGCCTGAAATTGGTAAAGAATTTTTTCATCGGGAGAATGTTTGATTTGAGTGCAAAAAAAGGCTTTGGGTATTATTGCTATGTTAAGCCAACATTAATTTAATGTTAAGAAACCCCGTAAATCTGCAAAAAAAAATGCCCCCGAAACAGATTCGGGGGCATAATATGCAAATTTATTATTGTTCGTTCTATCTAACCAAGTAGCATTCTCCTCGTTCCTGGTAGCGTACATTATTAAATGCACACACATAATCTATGAACCAGAAATAGGTATCCATGTCCTGATCAACACCGTTAAGCCTGCCGTCCCATCCGTGTTTTTCGTCGGTTGTTTCAAATACTGTTTGTCCCCAACGATTAGCAATCCTGAATACTTTCAGTATATGGTGTCCTTTTTCTTTTAAGAACGGCCTGAACACATCGTTCAATCCATCTCCATTTGGCGTAAACGCATTCGGGAAGGCTACTTTACAGCAAGAGTCTGTTTGAACATATAGACTGTCTGTTGCTTTACAACCATAAGGTGTTGTAACGCTCAGGAAAATGCTGGAGCTGTAATGCACATTACCTTCTACCACAGCAGAATTATTACCGTTGATAAAGAATATTGCAGGGCTCCACGTATATAAATTCTCCTCAGTAGGTATCAATGCTGAGAACTGCAGGCTATCGTTGGTACAAGGTATGCCTATTCCCACTGTGGATATTCGGGCATCCGGTAAAGGATGTACATTAACTGTATCCACGACCCATCCTGAGGGGCAATTATCCAATAATGCCTTCACTTTAATAACATGCAGACCGGCAACTGTCCAAACAATACTGAAAGGACCAGCCGGACCAGCGCTGCTTAATATTTCAGCACCTGTATCATAAATGCCGTTACCAAGATAAGCTCCGGTACTATCAAAATCCCAAGTGTATAGCGATACGCCAGGTGTTGCAGAACCTAATCCCACGATCATAGTATCATCCTGGCATACTTCATGCAACGAACCTATGGTTTGTACAGGCATCGGCCTTACATTCACAGTATAAGTAGCGAGAGGACTTTTGCACATGCCATTGCTTACGATAAGTGTGATAACCTGATTTCCGGGTGAATCAAACTTTACCCATATAGGCCCGGGTCCACGACCACTATCCCAGAAAGAACCTGCGGGCAGACCCCAGTCATAAGATGCGTCTGGCAATGCACTGCCGAAATATTTAAAACTCATCACGCTGTCTTCGCAAACGTAAGGCTGGTTGGGTACAATAACTGCGTTAGGTGTATATAATACAAACACATGTTGTGGCGCCCTATAGCTTTCGCAACCGTTAAACGATTCGGTAACATAATACGTTATGGTGTCCGGAGTTGTTGTAACAGGTGTTGGCCCGGCACTTGCCCCAAAACCGCCGGCAGCCGTTGTGTACCAAAGCAGATTCTGTCCTATTGCTGTAAGCGGAACTGCAATGGCATTCTGGCAATATGTCACGTCATTTACAACAGGTGGTTGCGGCCTTTGTTTTACAACAATTGTTACAGGCAACCTCTGACTTTCGCAACCATTGGTTGTCTGTGTTACATACCATACTGTCGTTCCCGGCGTAGCGGTAGAAGGTGTAGGTGTAATAAAGGTTCCGAACCCTCCGGTTGGGGTTGTGTACCATTGCAATGCCACACCTACCACATTTATCATGGTGGCAACGTCGCCCTGACAGTAGGTAATGGTAGGATTAGGTATATAAGGAGGTTGTGACTGTTGTAATACTGTTACAGACAATGATGACCTTGAACTGGTACAGCCATTTACAGATGATTGGCTTACATACCAGATAGTAGTGCCCGGTAAAGAATCATAAGGGGTTGGGGCTATTGCTGTTCCTACGCCACCTACGGCTGTTGTGTACCAAAGCAAATTAGATCCGACCGCTGTTAAGGCTACTGTAGGTTGAAACTGGCAATAGGTAACATTGCTCACAGCCGGTGGTCCCGGTGTGGTGTTCACTGTTACTGTTGTAATTCCCGGTACCAGTGAATTGCAACTTAATGTATCATTGTTGCCATTCTTTACATAGGGGTATTTTAAAACAGCATAAACAGAATAAATACCTGTCATGGCCGCAGTAGGCGAAGGGATATTAATACAACGTGTTGTTGGATTGTAAGTGGTTAGTGATATAGGCCCGGACCATAAATAAGAAATACCCGGAGTGGTTGAATCGGCACATAGTGTCAGCACATTAGGAGCACCCGAGCATATCGGGGCATTATTGCTCGCCAATGGATTTGCCGGTATCGGGTTTACGCTTACCTGGGTACAAGCCGGCAGCACTGATGAGCAGCCATTAAAACTTGCATAAACACAGTAGGCACCCGCATCCGCAAGTGGCGTTACTGCAATATTGGGATTTTGCGATGTGGAGTTATAACCGTTAGGTCCGGTCCAAGTATAGTTCAGGCCACCTTGCAATGTTGGTGGGCCGGGAGGATTAGAAACTGTGTCATAAGAATAAAGGTGCAACACAGCTCCCTGGCATATCGGGCTGTTACTACTATCGCCCGGCGTGTTGGGCCTTGGTTTTACTGTTACCTGGGTAGACCCCGGTAAAGCGGACTTGCAACCATTCAGTACCGCATATATATTATATAAGCCGGAGTCTATTAAAAGAGAATGGTTTACTGTAAGTGTTAATGTTGTAACCGTATCCAAATGATTTACGCCTTGTGGTGAGCCAGGAGGTTCACATTGGTAACAAGAATCCGGATTAATCGGTATCCATATGAAAGTTACATTATGTTGTGTATCCACTACAATTACCCGCAGCGTATCTCCAACACAAAGAGGTGTAACCTGCTGTGCGTTCGGTGTTACAGGGAGTGGTTTAGTGGTTACATGCACTGAGAGATCGCCAACCGATTGGCAAACAACCCCGTTATTGGTATAAGTGGTATGCACATTATACCAACCGGAATCGGCATATACTGCATTAGGAACAAACACATCAGCTCCCGGCTGAGGACCGCTCAAAAACGCGAAGCCAGTACTATCTGACCAAAGATAACTATAAGCTACACCGAGCGCCGGTACATTAGCCGTATGGAAATGCAAAATATCACCAAGGCATATCGGGCTGTTGACGGTAGCTAAACTTGGTGCGACCGGCAAGGCATTTATGTGTACGTCTACAGTATCGGGGGTGGCAGAAAAACATTTAAGGTTTACACCCTGAACAAAATAAGGGATGTATGCATTCAAGACATATAGTCCTGAATCACAAAACTGCGCGTTCGGAACACTAAGGTTTTGAAAAGGTTGATTCACACCATAGCAATTTCCGCCCTGAAGAGCAGACCATTGCAGGTTACCAGCGCCGTTAAGAAAGCCCTGAACGAAGATCGGTGCATTTTGGCACACCGTAATACTGTGATTTTGCAAGTCAATACTACTTGTGGGATTATTTGGCAAAGGTTCTACAACAACAGTTGTTGTCGGCGCAATAGAATTACAAGTATAGCTGCCTTGGGTAACAGACGTGTAGACAATGAAATCTCCCGTATTATTTGTCTGGGCATTTGCTATAAAGGTATCTGTGGTAGTTTGATTTGTTGGGCCGAAAGGACCGGGGCCTGCCCATGAAAGTGTAAGACCGGGGCCTAAAGTAACTCCCGCATGAAGCAATATGGTACCTCCAACACAAATAGGTGAGTTGCTGGTTGGTACCGGTACCGGAGGTGCAGGAATCACATAGACTGTGTCAAATGCTGTGTCAGACACGCAAGCAAGAGCACCGTAACTTATGCTTGCCGTAACTTTATATATGCCACTTTCCTGCACAATTGCCAGGGGATTGGTTAAAGGTAAGGTGTCATTGACCCCTGTAAGCTTGGTAGAAGGTTGTGGCGAGGTGAAATAAATACTGTTTGGACCTACCCAATTATATAAGATACTTGGTGTTCCCGGAGTAGACGTCAACGCTACTACAATTAAGTTACTTCCTGCACAAACCGTATCCGGAGATGGGGAAACAACAGGCTTAGCCGGTTTTTGGTCCAGGGTAATACTGAAAGTATTATTATTGCTTGTGCAACCCGTTGTACTATTTGTTACGGTCAGAATATTTCCACTATACACCGCAGCAGGCGCTGCAGCAGGCACCACCAAAGATATAGGAGATGATAATGGCGATGCATTTACTACGTTCGTAAATCCTGCAAAAGATGCAGCCGGAGACCATGTAATGCTATATTGGTTGGGGGTATTCGTTGTGGCAGTGTAGGGCAGATTAGCACTTGTTGCGCCTGAACATACTATTGGGTTAGCACCCAAAGTAATAGTTGGCAAAGGATTGATCGTAATGCTAAACGCCACTGTTGGCGATGTGGAGCAGCCATTTGCATCTTTCACTGTCAGCAAACCATTACAAACTGTAGCAACAGTGGCAGAACCTGCGCCTGCGGGTACATTAATAACAATAGGGCCCGGCGCCGGAGTAGTTAATGAGGTTCCCGGTGGCACGGTAGCCAATGGGCCACTTGTCCACGTTATTCCATATGTGTATGGCCCAGTACCGGTTACATTGCTATACTGCAAATTTACGCTTTGTGCAGTCGAAGCATTATAACATACAGCAAGGGCATTATTTACCAATGTTATGGTTGGCAGCGGATTAACTGTTATAGTAAATGTAGTGCTGAGACTTGTACAATTGGTATTAGATACTGTCAAGGTTCCTGTATATGTAGCGGGTGGTGTTGCAGCGGGTACTGCTAAATTTATTATACCTCCTGAAAGTGTTGCATTTACAACCGGAACAAAAGGACCACTTGACCATGTTATACTATATTTATTAGGTGCCGGAACTCCCGTTGCTGTATAGGACATAGGCGCTACCTGGGCCGATGCATTGAAACAAACCGGGTTGACCAAGCCTAATGATATTGTAGGCAAAGGAAGAATATTTACTGTAAATGCAGAGCCAGTGCTGGTGCAACCAAACTGGCTTGTAGTATACATTGTTCCGTTGTAAGAATTAGGAGAAGGATTAGCAGGTACTGCAATATTTAAGGAGCCTGATGGTAAAGTGGGCAATGAACCTGTGGCATTAGTAAAACCCTGTGGCACTGCAAAAAGAGGATCCCACACTATTGAATCAGTAGCAGAAGTTCCATCGCCTGTCGTAGTGTAAGGATACACTACGTTTGTCACCAGGGAACATACTGATTGCGGAGATGTCATCGTAATAGTCGGAGTCGGGTTTACGGTAACGGTAAAGGGATAAGGAGTGGAACATCCAGCCGCATTTATTACGGTTATTGTGCCATTATAGACATTTGCTGGCGCAGCTGCAGGCACCGTTATAGGTAGCGGGCTGGCAGTGAGTGGCGTAGTGCCCACATTAGCAAAACCATTGCCGGGCGCACCTGCATAAGTAATGCTATAATTTATCGGATTGTTTATGGGGTTAATGTTTGTTATAGTATATCCTAAAGTATCGTTGGTCACACCCTGGCAAGAAGTTGGGTTAGCATGCAGGCTTATGAAAGGCACTCCCTGAACCTGAACTACTACGGGTATTGCTGGACTTGTACAACCCGTTACAGAATTTGTTACAGTTACATAAGCCGTATCCAGGCGGGGTGTAGCAGTGGGTGGTATAGCTATATTAAAGGAGCCTGGCAACAATGTTTGGTTGCTTGATGTAGCAAATGTACCCGGTGTGGTTGGAGCCCAAGCTGTGACACTATATTGATTAGGCGAGGCGAAGGCACCGCTATAATTTACTACAGCCGGTGTTGATCCGACACAAATAAAACTATTGACGCCAGGAGCTACAGTACCCGGTGTAATGGATGGTATAGGATTTATGGTAATGCTTAAGGCGGTATTCACAGAACAACCTGCTGCTGTCATTACTGTCAGTGTACCTGTGTAGACCGGCGGAGAAAAAGTTGCCGTACCCGGTACGATTACAGGAATTGAACCTGGTCCCGGAGCACCCGGCAAAGCTGTAGCCGAAGCACTTGATGTAAATCCTGCTGCACTTGCAGAAGGACCCCATGTAATACTGTCTGTTACCGGATTATTTGTTGTGGTGGAATAATTAAAGTTTACACTTGCAGTGCCAAAACATATTTGCTGGCTTGCGTTGGTAACAGTGATAGTTGGGTTGGGGTTAATGACAACTGTAATAGTAAAGGTGTTCGAACAACTATTAGCGTCCGTTAAGATCAGGTTACCTGTATAGGTAGCGGGTGTCGCAAGACCAGGTATAGAGAAACTGATCTGTGAAGGGCCTGCCGCTAAGGGGCTTGTTCCTACCGGCGTAAATCCCTGACCGGGAGCGGCACCATTCCATGTAATACTATATTGGGTAGCTGTCGTAGCTGAATAAGGTAATGTTCCTACAGTATTGCCAGAGCAGACACTCACTGTGCTGCCGTTTGAAAAAGTAATTGTAGGTAATGGGTTAATTGTCACACTGATCGCAGATGCAGGGTTCGACGTACATCCATTTGCGTCCATCACGGTCAGGTTGCCGGTATAAGTACCGGCAGGTGTACCTCCCGGAACAGGAATATTAATATTACCGGGCGCCGATGCCAATGTCGCGTTAGTAACGGTTGCTAATGCACTGCTCCATGTGATACTATATGTATATGGCGAAAGTCCGGTTACGGCACTATATGGTAAATTTACACTCGTGTTTGACGCGTTAAAACATTCGCTGGGGTTTGTTCCAAGTGTAATCGTTGGTAATGCGTTTACTGTTATAGATATGTTTTGCCCGGGGCTTGAACATCCGCCGGCATTGGTAACAAAGAAATTAGCAGTATAAGTATTAGCTGTTGTTGCAGCAGGTACCGCTATCGTAATAGGATTGGGATTGGTGAAAGGTGCCGCTGTAACAGTTGCGAATGTTCCGCCACTCCAGCCATTGATAGTATATGTTGTCGGGATTCCGCTAACTCCTGTATAATTTAATAATACACTGGTAATACCAGAGCATATCGGAGAAATGGTGCCCGGAGTTATGGTTGGTATCGGGTTCACCGTTAGCAAAGCAGGTATGGTCGTTGCAACACATCCTGCACTGCTTGTTACTACGCACTGAAAATAATATCCGTTAGATGCAGTAGTAAGCCCTACCAGATTAAGGGTTGGTGTATTTGCCCCGGTAAAGGGAGTAATATTTGTTTGGTTTATCCATGGACCACCGGAACCTGTTGTGCTGTATTGCCATTGATAACTTAAGCCGGTACCTGATGCTGAAACAACATAAGTTGCATTTCCGCCACTACAAACTATTACGGGTTGCGGTTGTGGCGCGTTGATTACCGGAAGCGGATTAACTGTGAGTGTTGTTGAGGTACTGGTTACTGTGGCGGGGCATGCCGTTGAATTTACGATAACCCTATATACATTACCATTAAAACCTGCTGGTGCGTTTAAAATGGAAAGTGTTGTTGATGTTTGGCCACTATAATTAATATTAAGGGGAACATTACCAAATCCTGATGGCGGATTAACCTGCCATTGATATGTTAAACTTGTGCCCGTTGCAAAAACAGAAATGCTTGTATTGCTGCCCACACAAGTTGTTTGAGTGGTTGGCGGACTGCCGATAATGCTGGCTGCGGAATTAACTGTTAAAGTAACAGTTGAACTGGTTGCCGTTCCGGGGCAAGCTCCGGTTACCTGCACACTGTAAGTGTTTCCATTCATTGGCGCAGTTGCCGGGTTTATCACCAATGTGGCTGTTTGTGTTCCGCTGTATATCCCGCCGTCAACCAGGGGAGTAGCACTACCATTTTCAAACCAATGATAAGTAAGAGTTGTTCCAGTAGCAACTACGTTAAAAGTTGCAGATGCACCTGCGCAAACAATTTGTGCCGTAGGTTGTGTAGTAATTACGGGGCTTGTTGTAGTTAAGGCACTGCCACTTCCTGTTGCACAGGTAAATGTTGTTGCAGTTGCTGTATAGGTACCGGGTAATGTATATGCAAATGTGCTAACAATTGTCGGTGTAAATTCCTGAACACGGCTGTTATTATAATCTGTTACAAACAGGTTGCCGCTTGCATCTACTACAACATCAGAAGGAAGATTTAACAAACTAGCTGTTGAACCGGAAGTACCTGCGGCAGAACCTGCTATAGTTGTTCCGCTGCCGGCGCCAGATAACCATTGTTGTACGCGGTTATTGCTGTAATCTGCAACATAAATATTATTGGCACAATCTAAGTAAACACCATTAGGGTGGTTCAATTGGTTTGCAGCAGTACCGGATCCGTTACCACCTGCAGATGTCGTTGCGGTGGCAACAGATGATGTTTGCCCAGCAGTAGCCGAAGCTATTTGTGCGGCAGTTATTTTTTCGATACGGTTATTGTTATAGTCCGCTACATACAAATTTCCGGAAGCATCAACAAACACACCTGATGGGAAGTTTAATTGATTTGTTCCCGCGCCTGCACCGTTTCCGCCTAATACGGTTGTACCTGCAACAGAAGCGGAAGTTTGACCGGCAACTGCTGATGCTATTTGTGCCGCAGTAAATTTCTGAACACGGTTATTGCTTTTATCGCCAACAAATAAATTTCCGCTGCCATCAAGATATAAACCAAATGGCGCCGCAAGTGCAGTGTTGCCTGATGCAAAACCATTACCACCCGCAACACAGGTACCACTTGTGTAAGGTGAGGACCATTCCATTACGCGGTTATTACCCTGGTCGCAAACAAAAATATTTCCTGAGCCGTCCACATAAACGGCAGTAGGGCCATTGAGTTGTGTGTTGGTGCTGCCTGCAGTTCCCGTACCTGCAACAACAGTCCCATTATTGGCGGGGTTATAAGGAAAACTAAATTTTATTACACGATTATTGTTAAAATCAGCAACAAATACGTTTCCACTGGCATCAACAAATAATCCATTCGGGTTGTCTAATTGATTAAGCCCGGAACCCAGACTGTTGCCTGCAATCTTTGTTCCATTCGCTCCCCAGGTTGCGTTCACAGTTCCAGAAGAAGGGCCTGTCCATGCTATGCTCAAGGGTTGTATAGAACTCGTTGCTGTAAGATTTCCTGTGGTACAAGCCCCCGGAGGCGTTACTACCACTATAGGCGCCTGCGACATAGCTCTCACGCCAGGTATTAGCGCAGCTATTACTAATCCAAACTTCCCGATAAACTTTCTCATACCAACCCCTCTTTGTAATAGTGCGTATTGTTGTTTCATAAAGTCAATGCTCATTTATATATACTTTATAGACAATAAAAATCGTTTTTTAGTTGGGTAAATAGCGTTAAATGGCTGCCTAAAACCGACAATTAGCCAATTCTAAGAAATCCATAGCAACAATATTAACAATTTATTGCGGGAATATCTTAATAAACTCTTTTTTTTTTTTCAAAAAACCTTTGTATAAAAAAATAGGCCTTATAAAATATTATAATATTTTATAAGGCCAGCTCATATTATGCAGATATATAATGGTTTCTATGCTTCAGATTTCATCATTTTTTGGAATTTTTTGCGGTCTTCTTCGTCCAGCATTATTTTCCTTAAACGGATGCTTTGGGGGGTAACTTCTATACATTCGTCCTGCTGAATATATTCCATACATTCCTCAAGTGTCATTTGTATTTTCGGGGTTATCCTAACCGAGTCGTCTGTGCCACTCGCCCTCATATTCGTTAGTTTTTTTGCTTCTACAATATTCACCACCAGGTCTCCGGGTTTAATATGTTCCCCAATTATCTGGCCGCTGTACACTTCTTGTCCCGGGTCAATAAAGAATGCTCCACGATCTTGTAATTTGTCTATAGAATAACCTGTGGCATTACCCCCGGTTTTTGCTAACAAAACCCCATTATTCCTGCCGGGTATATTACCTTTCCATGGTTTATATTCATCAAAACGGTGCGCCATAACAGCTTCACCGGCGGTGTTAGTCAACATTTGGGAACGCAAACCTATCAGGCCCCTTGACGGGATCTCAAATTCCAGGTGTTGCATTTGCCCTTTTGTCTCCATTACATGCATTTCGCCTTTGCGCTGCGTCACAAGGTCTATCACCTTACCGCTAAACTCCGCCGGCACATCCACAACCAGTACTTCATATGGTTCACATTTTTTGCCATTTATTTCTTTTACGATTACCTGGGGTTGTCCTATGGTCAACTCATAGCCTTCCCTTCTCATCGTTTCCACTAATATGCTCAGATGTAATATGCCACGTCCGTAAACTAAAAATTTATCTGCGTCATCAGTATCCCTTACTTTCATCGCCAGGTTCTTTTCCAGTTCTTTCATCAGGCGATCACGAATATGGCGGCTTGTTACAAATTTTCCTTCTTTACCAAAGAATGGAGAATTATTAATACCAAACTGCATATTCATTGTTGGTTCGTCTATCGGTATGATCTGGAGCGCTTCAGGGTTTTCAAAATCAGCCACAGTTTCACCGATCTGGAAACCTTCAATGCCCACGATAGCACATATATCACCGGCTTTTACTTCGGTTTCTTTCTTTTTACCCATGCCGATAAACACGTACAATTCTTTCACTTTGCTGCGCACAAAAGTACCGTCCACTTTGCAAAGCATCACATTCTGGCCTTCTTTCACTGTGCCACGCATCACTTTGCCAATTGCTATCCTTCCGAGAAAGGAAGAATAGTCAAGAGATGTTATCTGCATCTGCAGCGGGCCTTCGCTGGCTTTGGGCTCCGGTACTTTTTCTAATATAGTATCTAAGAGCGGATCAATATTTTCAGTAGGTGTGAGCGAAGTATTGAACCAACCCTGCTTGCTCGAACCGTATAGTGTAGGGAAATTTAATTGTTCTTCTGTTGCATCCAATTGATAAAACAATTCAAACACAGCGTCGTGAACTTCATCCGGGCGGCAATTGGGTTTATCTACTTTATTAATTACAACTATAGGGTGCAAATTTAATTGTAAGGCTTTTTGAAGCACGAAACGGGTTTGCGGCATAGGGCCTTCAAAAGCATCCACAAGCAGCAATACGCCGTCTGCCATTTTTAATACCCTTTCCACCTCACCACCAAAATCGGCGTGGCCCGGAGTATCTATCACATTTATTTTTACACCCTTATAATTAACAGAAGCGTTTTTACTGAAAATAGTAATACCTCGCTCACGTTCGAGGTCATTGCTGTCCATTATCAGATCGCCCGTTTCCTGGTTATCCCTGAAAACATGGGTAGCATGCAATATTTTATCTACAAGTGTTGTCTTACCGTGATCAACGTGCGCGATAATGGCAATGTTCCGAATATCCATATAAACCCCTCAAAAACTTGTTTCACTCCTTTTCAGGAAATGAAAGAACTTATTTTTAATGCTTTCCCTATTAATAATTAAGCCTCTCCTTCTATGGGAACAAAAAGGAAAGGCCCTGTTTCAGGCCGCAAAGGTACTTAAAATAAACCAGTAGCAAACTCAATACATAAACTTAATCTATGTTTAACGTTTTCCGGCTTCCCTATAATAAGCAGACTGATTTACTTTTATCTGCCTTTATATATTCTCAAAACATAAAAACCACCAGCAAAAACTAAATACAATTAAATAATGATGTGAATATCTGTTGATTAGTCTTGTATAAAATCTGTAATTGTTCTAAAAAAGGGGTTGATAGTCATTATTAAGTCAATGTTATTTTTCTTTTAATTTTTTATGCACAGCCTGTTACGATATTAAGATCTTATTTTTTATACACAGACACACTTATTCACAATCCACATTTTATATGTTAGTTTGCCCATTCTAGTTGGTTTTCTTGTGTGGAAAAACTATCAGTAACTTTGCTTCTATTATTTTTTAGTACAGATGCAATAGGGAATAAGTTTTTTATTCCCCATTTCCACAGCCCTAATTTATAATAGTCTTTTTTAAAGAAAAATAAATATAGATATTATTATGAGTGTGAATATCGGAACAGATCAGGAGCTTTTGTTAGAAAACGGATATTTAAATATTGAGATCGACCCTGCTTTAGACATCTTTTATGAAATAGAAAAATTGAAGAAAGAAAAGAATGCTGTTATACTCGCACACTATTACCAGGAGCCGGATATACAGGATATTGCAGATTATGTTGGTGATAGTTTAGGGCTTGCACAGAAAGCAGAAAAAACAAATGCAGACATAATTGTTTTTGCAGGTGTGCATTTCATGGCAGAGACAGCTAAGATTCTAAATCCGGAGAAAAAAGTTTTGTTGCCGGATCTTAATGCAGGCTGCTCTTTAAGTGATAGTTGCCCTCCTGATCTATTTAAATTATTTAAAGAAAAATACCCGCATCACCTTGTCATTTCTTATATAAATTGTTCGGCAGGCATCAAAGCGCTAAGCGACATAATTTGTACATCATCAAACGCAAAAGCGATTGTAGATAGTTTGCCAAAAGACCAGGAAATTATTTTTGCTCCAGATAAGAACTTGGGGGCATACATTAATAAAACCAGTGGCCGCAATATGCTCCTGTGGAACGGAGCTTGTATGGTGCATGAAATATTTTCTTTAGAAAAAATATTGAGGTTAAAAGAAAGGAACCCTGAAGCGAAAATTATCGCTCATCCCGAATGCGAAGAAGCGATTTTGCGAATAGCGGATTTTATTGGCTCTACAACAGAATTATTAAAACATACAGAAGTTAGTGAATTTTCTATATTTATTGTGGTCACGGAAGCGGGTATTATTCATAAGATGCAGATATGTTCACCTTACAAAACATTTATTTCTGCCCCACCTGATAATGCCTGTGCATGCAATAATTGCCCTCATATGAAGTTAAACACACTAGAGAAGCTCTATTTGTGCATGAAGCATGAGCTACCGGAAATAACGATGAATGAAAAATTGAGAATAGCAGCAAAAAAGCCAATAGACAAAATGTTGGAACTAAGCCGAAGTTTCGGTTTAGGTGTATGACATAAAAAAAATATTTTTTTATCCTTTATTTTGGCCTTATTTTTGGTGTAAATAAAAATATTATCTTATTTTGGGAAGCTATCTTTAAAAAAATTTAGAAAAAATGAAAAAAGGATTACTAAAAATCAGTTTAGGCCTTAGCATGCTTTTAGGCAGCTATATAGGCGTAGCGCAGCCCGCTGTGCAGCCATTGAGCTACGGTTTTGTGAACGGACAGACAATTTCAAACTGGTATGCTGACTATGTGGGCGTGCGTTTCACTGTTACTACTCCGTCTTATGTTGCGGGTGAAAAGTTGCATAGCGATGCTACAACAGCAGATGGTTGGGGGCTTACTATGCCATTGCCAATAATTACAAATGTTCCGGTTATAGAAGCCGCACCGGATTCCCTGGCTTGTACAACACTACAAAACGGATCTTCTCCATATCCAAGTATGTTAAACAAGGTTGCGCTTATATATCGCGGAACATGTGAGTTTGGCTGTAAAGCACAAGCAGCACAGGCAGCGGGTGCTATTGCTGTTTTGATAATAAACAATCAACCTAATGGTGTTGTTGGGATGGCAGGTGGAACTTGTGGCCCAAATGTTACAATTCCTGTATATATGATATCAGAGGCTGATGGAAATGCTTTGGATGCAGCTATCCATAATGGAGATACGGTAAGGATCTCTATTACGAATTGGGGCCGTGGTTTGTCAAATGATCTTGGTTTTGTCTTCAATGGTGCGAGTGTATGGCATGATTTTGCAATTCCCAAATATGAAATGGGTAACTCAAACGGAACTCCTGCTGCATATAAACAAGTTAACGGAGCTTATATTGCCAATTTCGGTACCAATACCGAACATAATGTA
>JABDGU010000016.1:0-21313 GCA_013285905.1 Bacteroidota bacterium
CCTGAAAAAGGATTTGATGCCGCTTAATACACGCGATTGCGTGCCCGCAGAAAGCTCCAGTTCATTAATATGCTCTAAAAAAGATTGAAGATGGGACAATGCAATATCCTTTATGCCCATATCCTCATGCCTAGCATGTATATAATCTGCCAGCATAGCCACATCATGCAGATAGGCCTCTACCGTATTATCCGACATAGACCGCTCTAACTGTAAATAAGCCTTAAACCCTTTTTGATACGCTTTCCACATCATTTTTTAAATCCCAAATCTTAAAAACCAAACTCCAAAGGGTGCAATTCAAATTTTCGCATTGCAGCTTATCATAATGTAGAGACGCAATGCATTGCGTCTCTACTTGCATTTGTTTGCGAAAATTTGAAATGTGCCTAATCCCAAATTCCAAATTACAAATTCCCAACCAATAAGTATCTTGCAAAAAATAAAACCATGCTCCATCTCGCTATTATCAACGGCCCTAACCTTAATCTGCTCGGCACCCGCGAACCACATATATATGGCAATGTAAGCTTCGAACAATATTATGCGGGTTTAAAAGCGCGCTTCCCTTCTGTACAAATAGACTATTACCAAAGCAATGTGGAAGGCGAACTCATCAATTATATGCAAAGCTGCATGGGCAAAGTGCAGGGCATTATATTGAATGCAGGCGCTTACGGACACAGCAGCATTGCCATTGCAGATGCTATATCTGCCACCAATCTGCCCGTAGTTGATGTTCATATATCCAATGTGCTGGCACGCGAAGATTTCAGGAAAACATCTTTTATCGCTTCCAAATGTATTGGCTCCATTAGTGGGCTTGGCATGAACGGCTATGCACTGGCGATAGCGTATTTTATAGACAGATCAAAATCTGAAACCACGTAAAAAAGAAACAATATCCATTTTCTTTTTACCTTCCATTTGCAGTTCATCTATATACAACCAACCATCAAGTGCAGCAAAGCGCAAAAAGGTTTTCCCGTCAGTGTCATAGCCACCGGGGGCACTACCAGTTGGCTCTGTAATAAAATGCGATTGAAATATTTTTACAGATTTACCCGATAGCATCGTAAAGGCAGCGGGATGCGGGGATAAGCCCCTGACAAGATTATGAATGCTCTCTACAGAACTATTCCAATTTATTTGAAGATGCTCTTTAAATATTTTAGGTGCATGTTTCAAATCTTCTTGCTTCACTTCATTCTGCGGAATTTCTTTTATCTTATCTGCTGCAATGCCCTTCACTGTTTGCACCAATAACTCAGCGCCTGCCTGCATTAATTTATCATGCAATGTCCCGGCATTGTCTTCGGGAACGATCAGGACTTTTTGTTGTAATAAAATATTGCCGGTGTCGATTTCATGTTGCAGTTTAAAAGTAGTAACCCCTGTTTCTGGTTCGCCATTAATAATCGCCCAATTGATCGGCGCAGCACCACGATATTGCGGCAATAAAGATGCATGTACATTTATCGTTCCTAATGTGGGCATGTTCCATACCATCTCCGGCAACATACGAAAAGCCACTACAACAAAAAGATCCGCTTTGTATGAAGTGAGCACATTTATAAAATCTGCGTCTTTTAACTTTTGGGGTTGCAGCACCGGTATTTGTTTGCTTTCGGCATATATTTTTACAGCAGAAGACTGCAATTGCATGCCCCTGCCCGCAGGTTTATCGGGCGCGGTCACTACCGCAACAATATTCGCCCCTGCATCCACCAGTGCGTTTAGAGAACCTACTGCAAATTCAGGTGTGCCAAAGAAAACTATCCTCAAATGTTCAAATTCCTTCATAGAAGCTGCAAAGCTACTATCAAAGTGAACAAAAACATATAAAACAGGCCATATTAAACCACAGTAGCTTAATTTCGTCTATATTTTAACTCCCGGAAGGAAATTAATGACTGATAATACGGATGACCACATTATAGTGGCATCTTTCAAAGACGAAAAAACTCGCGATAAAGCCTTTACACAACTGGTCCAAAAATACCAGGAGCGATTGTATTGGCATATACGCAGAATGGTTACTGAACATGATGATGCGAATGACATATTGCAAAATATGTTTATAAAAGTATGGAAAAACCTGTCGGAATTCCGGCAGGAATCCAATTTATATACCTGGCTTTACCGTATAGCCACCAATGAGACCCTTACCTGGATAAACCAACAAAAACGACATGCTTCAGTTTCATTAAGCGATAATGAGGATATGTTTTCAGAAAAGCTGACAGCCCAAAAAGGCTTTGACGCCAATAAATTAGAGTGGAAACTACAACAGGCCATTCATGCCTTACCCGAAAAACAACGCATCGTTTTTAACCTGCGTTACTATGATGAAATGCCTTATGATGAAATGGCCATAGTGCTGCAAACATCGGCCGGCGCATTAAAAGCATCCTATCACCATGCTGTTAAAAAAGTAGAAAGCTACCTTCTTAACGGTTAAACCTAAAAGTAAAGAAACAGTCAAAGAATCGTATGCAACGCAGCAAAGAGATAACAGATGAATTAGTAAGCATGGGCAGTTCCCTGGCTACTATCGAAATGCCATACAGCGTGCCTGAAAATTATTTCAGTTCCCTTTGCGATGATATCTGCGAAAATATTGAGTTCGTATTGTCTGCCGACCCATTATTGCCTGCTAACCAGGTGATGCCATATAATACACCACTTAATTATTTTGAGCAACTGCCCGCACAGGTTCTTGCACATGTTAAAGAAAATGCAGGCAACTTAAAAGCGACCCCATATACTATACCTCAAGGCTATTTTGATACCCTACCCGCGCAAATACTCACAGTTGCAAGAGCATCCGGGCAGGGAAATAAAACAAAAACGATTCCTTTAAATGCAAACCCATGGTCCTATATACGCGTGGCTGCTGCGGCTGTATTGATCGCGCTTATAGGTTTTGGCTCTTTCAAATATTTTGTGCCACAATCTTCAAATCCCGAAATAGCCCTTGCTAAAATACCCGACAGTGTGCTGAGCGACTATGCGCAGCAAAACTTCGATGATTTTGACATTTACATGAATGTGAATAATTTAGTAACGACCAATACAGATAAATACACCCAGCAATTAAGCCCCCAGGATATTGAACAATATTTAGAAGAAAGCGGCCTGGGACAAAAAAATATTGATTGATAATATCACCCTGAAAGAAAAAATATAAGAATGAAAAAGTTTTTTTGTGTAGCAATCATTACCATCCTGGCAATTAGTGTGCAGGCCCAGGTGCAGAGGCGGCCTTATGAACGGGTACATGCAGCCAAGGTAGCTTATATTACCGACAGGATACAACTTACAAGAAACCAGTCCGAACATTTCTGGCCAGTGTATAATGATTTCGAAAGCGATAGGATGACGTTGAGGAAAAAATACTTCAACCTCGATAAAGGAGCAAACGCGGATAAAGGAAACTGGAAAAACAATAACGACGAGCATCATTTCCAGGACAGGAATGATAATGATACACGCCAAAGCATAGAAGACAACCTGGACTACCAGCAGGAGGAACTGGACCTGAAAAGAAAGTACAGTAATGAATTCCTTAAGATCATATCTGCACAGCAGTTGGCCCTTCTTTATAAATCCGAACGTGAATTCAGGCAGCTTTTAATGCAGCGCTTAAAAGAACATCGCGGACACAGCGGGCATGGGGATGGTAATTGGAGGTAAAGATTACAGTGTAGCCACCGGCGTTTTCACATCGTGGTAAAACAAAAATTGCCAGCCATCTTGTTTTCCTGATTTTGCATATTGCTCCCGCAAGGCCATCGCTTTTTTACCATCATAGTCATAGCGGGCGATATACCTTATCTTCATCTGCTTTAATTGCGGGGCTTCGTCGCCCCCGTAAAACAACTTATCAATACCATCGTCAATAAGAAAAACAATGTGCTGTGGGCAATGTCCACCAGAGTGCATGAACTTAATATAGCCATCTATAAACCCTTCCTCCCCTTCCAGCCACTTTACTTGTTTGGAAGCAAGTAACTCCTCTACTTCTTTTTTGGGGTACGAAGGGTATGCTTTTTCTAAAGCATAATCGGCCTCAGCCCTATAGATATAATAATCCGCATTCGGGAAAGTGGTATGGACAATGCCGTTTGCATCGCTATATACCGCCCCGCTTATATGGTCTTTATGCAGGTGCGATAACAATACTTTTGTCACCTGCCCGGGCTCATAACCGCACTTTCTTATGTTATTGTGTATCTGCAATATTCCGTCAGCATCGCAAAAACCCAGGCCCGTATCCAGTATTAAAACATCTTTTTCCGTAACAACCAAAAAAGGCTGCACTTCAACCAATAAAGAACCGGTCGGGCGATCGGTCAGCACATCTTTGTCAGCATCAAAAGGAACAAATATCTTATCATGTCCTACTGTAAAAACGCCTTCTGATAAAGGAAAAACTTTAGCCATTGTTCTGCAATTTAAGGCATACTACCGTATCATCACCTGCCGGTCTGCATCTAAGCGTATCAAAATAAAAACTAGCACACTGAACGACAACAGCGATGAGCCACCATAACTAAGAAAGGGCAGCGTAATACCTATAACAGGCGCAAGGCCTATTGTCATAGATATATTTACAGCAAAGTGAAAGAACAGGATGGACGCCACACAATAAGAATATATGCGTGTGAAGGTGGACCGCTGTCGCTCTGCAAGATATATGATGCGGAGCATCAGCGATACATACAAGGCAATAAGTACAAAGCTGCCCACAAAACCAAATTGCTCTCCTATCGCACAAAATATAAAATCGGTATTTTGCTCCGGCACAAATTCATTTTTGGTAGATGTGCCATTCAAAAAGCCCTTGCCCCAAAAACCACCCGAGCCTATCGCTATCTTGGATTGTTTTACATTGTAATCCGAACTGTTCACCACATCACCCTCATCATCATCATCCCCGGTAGCTGCAACTGTTTTGCGGTATTCAGCAGGCACATCTTTGCCTATGGTCGAGAATATACGGTCTATCTGGTGCTTTTGCAGCACATGCTTAAACATAAAGGGCACCGCCAACTGCGAAAACGACATGCACACGGCCCAAATAGAAATTAAAGAGATTAATGCTATCCTGTCTCTTTTCAGGGTATCGCGCATGATAACACCGAACAAAACCGCTAAACCCGTAAGAATAAAGAAAAGGGCTTTGCGCTCTATCAATAATGTCGCCAATACCAATGCAATACAGGAAAACCCGATAACAAGCACAATATTCGGCAGGCCCTCCCTGTACATCACCAGGAAGAAGCAAAAATAAACCAATGCTAGGCCGGTTTCTTTTTGCAAAATAATAAGCACTGCCGGTATCATAGCCAATGCCACCGCTACCAGCCTGTGCTTCAATGTTTTGAAATTCGTTTCCGGCACAGAGATAAACTTGGCAAGCGCCAAAGCCGTGAATATTTTGCAAACCTCTCCCGGCTGAAAACGAAAACTCCCATAGCCCAACCATGAATGTGAACCTTTTACATCCACCCCAAGGAATATAGTAATGACAAGCAAAAACAAACCAATAGCATAAGAAAGGAAGGCGAAGGAGGAAAAGAATTTACTGTCGGTTAGTATGATAATAAGCCCTACAAATAGCGAGATGCCCAGCCAGGTCAATTGTTTCATGTAACCCTTGTTCATCATTATAAGGCTTGGGTCTGTGCTTCTGTGCTCAACGGAAAAAACCGCCAGCAAGCCAATAAATACAAGCGCAAAATAGATGAGTATCGTTATACCATCTATCCTGTTAAATAATGATTTGCGTAAATTACTCATCGTTTATATCCCGAAATTGTGCATTCTATTACCTCGTTTATTTTTTATTCTTTAACTGGCTCTTCACCCACCTCATAATTACGGTAGAGTCATTCGCTTTCTTCATGCTGTCCTCTCCCCTTCTTCTTTCCGCTCTCATTTTAAATACAGCATCATCCCTTAACCTTTGTGCGGAATCAATTACATAAATATACTTGCTGATAAGGTGTGCGTTCACCATTTTTTCTTCTACTACTTTATGAGCTGTTGATATGCTGTCGCGTAAAAATTTCTCTATCAGCAAACCCGCTATTGGCCCCGCCCATGTGGCGCCGAAGCCTGCATTTTCTATTGCCACAGCTATCGCGATCTTGGGATTTTCCCTGGGCGCAAAAGCAACGAACATAGAGTGGTTCTGCATTTTCATGGCTTCCCCGTTCACAATGGCCTTGTTTTCAGCGGTGCCAGTTTTGGCGCAGATATTGATGCCATCCAGTTTTATAGCGGCTGCCGTTCCGCTTTCCACCACATCCTGCATGGCTTGCTGTATAATGCTGAATGTAGTATCCGGTATATGCGTGACAACATGCTTTTTCAGGTATGCAGACAATGACGGATCTTTTGTATTGTTCCCTATGCTCTTTACAAAGTGGGGTGTATAGTAAAATCCTTTATTGGCAATCACGCACATGCCGTTTGCCATTTGCAGTGGTGTAAGCGCCAGTTCTCCCTGTCCCATGCCTACAAACACGATCGTGCAGGAATTCCATACGCCCGTGTATCGGTGGTTATAATAGGCCGAATCGGGCAAAAGTCCTTTGCCCTCATAAGGCAGGTCCACACCTGTTGCATGGCCGTAGCCGAAACTGTAAAAATAGTCGTGCCATGCCTGCAGGCCTTGTTTCACGTTCTTGAATTTATTATCGTCAACTGTGAGGCGGAATATATGACAGAAGTAAGAGTTGCAGGAATGCGCAAGCGCCAGCCGGAAATTTGCTGCATGGCCCGCGTCTTTATGCTCGCAGGCTATAGGCCTACCGCAATAATTATAAGAGCCCCTGCATCCTAAACCGAAGGATGGTGTGATAGCACCCACGTCCAGCGCCACAAGGCCTGTCATAGGTTTAATGGTGGAACCCGGCTGGTAAGTGGCCTGCATGGCCCTGTTGAACAAAGGATGTGTTGCGTCCTTAAAAAGCGCGCCATAATTTTTAGCCCTGTCTCTGCCTCGCAATAAATTCGGGTCATAGCTGGGGCTGCTCACCATTGCCAGTATGCCACCTGTTTGCGGGTCAATGGCCACAACGCTGCCAATTTTGTTCTGCATTAACTTCTCTGCATAAGCCTGCAATTCCGCATCGGTATATAATTGCAAACTTTTCCCGGCCACTTCGGGCGTGTCCAGGCTCCCGCCTCTGTAGGGTTCACGCGGGCGGTTAAAATTATCTCGCTCCAGGAAATGCACTCCACGTTGTCCCCTCAAAACTTCTTCGTAGCTGTATTCCAGCCCGTTCAGCCCTGTATAGTCGCCCTGCACATAGGATGAGTACCTGTCTTTCTTCAGCATTTCCGGCGATACCTCGCCCACATAACCCAGCACCACGCCGCCGCTTGTATTAGGATAAGCACGGATATTACGCTCTATCAACTCAAAACCAGGGAAGAGATAGGCATTCTCCTGGAAACGGGCCCATTGCTCCGGCTTCAGCTCTTCTATAAAAGTGCTTTGCCTCATGCCGCCGTTCTTCACCCTTACCCTGTTCAGTAGTTTTATATATGCATCTTTATCCATACCCAGTGCAAGGCACAATTGCACCGTATCAAGGTTTTTGGGTACAGAATTGGGAGTCACCATCAGGTCATAAACAACCTGGTTATACAGCATCACCTTGCCTTTACGGTCATAAATAACCCCACGGGGCGGGTAAACCACTTTTTTATAAATAGCTATATCATTAGCCAGTACCTTGTACTTATCTTCAAATACCTGCAGGAAAAACAACCTTATCAATATCACAACCGCAATACCGACAAATATGGCCCTGATTACAAACTGGCGCGGATTGGGCGCATTCGACATGATTTCTTGCTCTTAAAATGGCTACAACACACAAACGTACACGAAAAATGATTCTTACAGGAATATAAAAACCAGCACTTACAAATATCTTGAAAACCCTGTTAATATGGTGTAAAACTTTATTTTAGAAATGTTTTGCCTCTTAAAAAAAGCTCCTTAATTTTGCCATCCCAAATCTTGCTGGGATAGTTCGATGGTGTAACGGTAGCACAATAGTTTTTGGTACTATTTGTCTTGGTTCGAATCCAGGTCGAACTACATTTTTTCAATGTAGGCTTAGTTTTCAGGTAGTTTGGTAACTGTTTTGGTAACGATATTCATTTCTTATAAATTTTTTGAATGTCGCTTTTTAAATAAACTTTCTCTTTATTCGGGTAGCCCAAATCGGTAATTTTTTTACGGTCAAGCAATCCCTGAAAAGAACGGTAAGAATTGCATTTATACCCATGCTGTTTTAGCATAGCCTTTGCCATTGATGTGGTAAGTTCATAAGGGAAATTATCGTCTAATTCTGCCTTATTTAGCTTCGCTGCAATTCTTGTAGCAATTCTTTCAATATCCGTTTCCGATAATACAAATTCCATTCTTCTTTTATTTACTGCTCTTGGGTTTGTAATGTTAAAATAGTGGCTGCTGCATAATAAACGGTTCAATATTCTTATTGCCCATTGCAACATATTCGGGCTTACCTTCAATGCCTATAAACTTTCGCCCCAACTCAATAGCCCTGCATCCTGTTGTTGCCGTCCCGCAAAATGGATCTAAAATAATTCCACCTTTGGGACAACCTGCTATAATTGGCTTATCAATTAATTGAGTATTATATGTGGCAAAATGATTTTTTGAACTTGGTTTGGTTGGGATGTCCCAAAAATCTTGACAAGTCCCGGGATTTTTCCCTTTATCTTCATCACCCCAAATGCGCTCACCTTCACTAAATTGTTTTGAACCTGAACCACGGCCATAAATTTCGCTTGCTTTATTTCTGATAAGAACAGGATTTTTAAGTTTATCTCTTATCCCGTCCAAATCGAAATAGTAGTTTTCACTTTTAACCATTAGAAAAAAATACTCATGCTTTTTACTAAATCTATCGGTAACGCTTTCGGGCATCCCGTTTCTTTTAGCCCAAACAATATCATTTCTGATTATCCAGCCTCTTTCTATGCAGCCAATGGCAAAGCGGTGAGGTATAAGCAATAAGCATTTATTAGGCTCTTTTGTTTTCTTTTCCATTTCGGTTGCCTTCTTTATCACCATTATAAGTATCTCCCAAATTAAACCATACAGTGCCATCATTTGTAAGCACCCTTTTTATTTCGCTCATTAATTCCCACAAGTGTAATAAGTAAGCATCAAATGTTGGCTCCAAGCCCCATTGTCCCGACCAACCATAATCACGCAGCTGCCAGTAAGGTGGCGAAGTAATAACGCAGTTTATATAATTATCAGGGAATGTGCGTAACACTTCCAAACAATCGCCCTGATATATTTTATTCGTTTCAATCATCCTTTTGTTTGATGTGGGGTTAAAGATGAAATTGCTATGCCAGCGTCAATTAAACTTTTTATGTGCATAAAGCCACAATCATATCCTTTGGATCTAAGGAAGTCTATAATTCTCCCATTTGACATGACAGGGGTTTCTAATTCTGTATCTTCATCGCTAACAAATACACAGCCATCATGAATTGAAACATATCCTTCAAAACATCTGGCAGACACATCTATATGAATACCAAACTCATTATGCTCAACATTATCTGCGATTGTTTCATCATAACAATTATATTCTTTGTCCCAATGCCACATTGCCAACTTTGATACTTCAATTGCATCTTCATCACTTATTTCAGAAAGTGGAGTAAGGATGAGTTTACAGTGGTCATATTTGCATAATTTCGTACTTCCCGAACCTAAGATACCATATATGGTGCAGTACTTTATTTTTCGATGTAGTGCGTTTTCTAAATACTTGAAATCGCTATTGCAATATACCCCAAACATTTGGCGATACACCTCGTTACTTATTTCCATTTTACTGAATTTTAGATTTAATGATTAAATGTTTGTATAACCTCATTGCCATTATTAAAAGTTGTTGGCGCAATAAATCGTTCATCATAATATTTTTATTTTTAGTTGCTCTAATTTCAATTTTAATAATGGCTCTGTATCTAATCTGTTTTGAAGCGATTGTATGCTATGAATTACGGTTGTATGGTCTTGGTTTAACGCTTTGCCTATTTCGCGTAATTTTAATTTAACATTGTCTCTAAGAATTGCAGATATTATTTGCCTTGCCTCAACAACACTTCTATATCTACATTTACCCAAAACATAACTTTTATTAACTTGCAAATAATTGCAAACCTTATTAATTACATTTTCTGTTTTCTCTTTTTTCGTTTGCGGCATACCCACAAATGCGTATGGACTAATCATGTTTCCCCGCTAAGTTGTTTGCTAATAATTTTGCTTCGTGTTCGGCTAATGGTGGTATAGGTTCATCAAATGGACAGCCTTTGGGTACGGATTGTTTAGCAACTAATTGCTCACTAATTTCAAGATTGCATTGGGCATGATATAAATCTGAACTTAGCAATCCATATTGCCTTTTCAACTCCGCATTTTCTTTTCTTAAATCATTTAATTCAGTAGCCGCCCATTGTAAATCAAAAGCAGTGTGGTCTATAACTTTGTTTAGTAGGGCAATCTCATTATTTAGATTGTCTATTTTTGAGCATAGATTATTTATCTCAAAAAGAAACGCATTCCAATTACTCCCGCTCGGACAAATTCCAGAATGAGCCATGTTTGATATATACATGGTTAGGGTTTCGTATTTTTCAAATGGTTGTTCCATATCTTTAGTTGTTAGTTCTAATGTTGATTGTTTTTGAAATCTCTTGTTAACCACGCTATCAAAGCCCATAATAATAGTCCGAACACTATATTTGAAACTACAATCCAAAAGAATATTGCGCCAGTCCAATAATAAATACTATCCATTTGCTAAATAATTTATGATGTGATATTTAAACTCATCCAAATTGTGCGCTACCTGAAATTGATAATCGAATTTGTTAGCATTGTAAAACTTTGCCTGGTTTTCGGTAAGTGTGTTTTTGCCAACTTTCTGCTCTAAAAAAAGTCCTCCGTAAAATCCATCCTCGGTATGTTTAGTGATGGATAGGAAGCAATCCCAACACCCTGCCAATTGTCCTTCCTTTTTCATTTTAGCCGCTACTGCTATATACCTGTGTCCGCTATTTGGTATAGCAAATAAGCGCATTGCATATTGTGGGTATGTAGAATTGAACCAAGCGAAGCACTCACATTGCAATTCGTGTTCTGACTGCTTGGGGAGTAAGCATTTACCATTAGTAGCAACTACTTTTTTTGATAGTTTCTTAGGGATAAGCATCGCCTTTATCTCCTTTCTCTTCACAAACCCAACACCGTCAACCAATACACTTTCCTTTACCATCTTTTTGAAGCTATCAGGAAAACCCGATAGACCCTTTCCGGTTACCCTACGCTGTAATGCATCCGCTTCGCTTAATGTTAGGCGTTTACTCATTTAGTTATCAATGTTTTTAAATGCTTTATAAATTCTGGCAATGATTCTATATTGAGATTGATATATCCCCCTTCGCTTGAAAGCGTAATATGGCTTTCGTAATTTTCTATCAAAATAGCAGGTTCGGCTATTGGCATCTCGTTACTGCCCTCCTGGAAAAAAACTACTGCGCTTTTTGCATTTATTTGCTCTATCATGCTATTTATTTTGCCTCTCGGCGGTTAGTTAATGTGGTTGTTATTTTATTGTAAGCGTTTTTCCAAGCCTCATAGGATGATTTATAAGAACTACCAATTACAAATCCTTGGAGATGATTTTTGTCAGATATTATTTCATATTCCGTAGATAACATAAACATCTCTCGCTTGAATGAAAATGCATTAGGAAAATGTAAAAGTGTTTTTTGTTTGTAAGTCATTTTTTAAGTTTCATTTCGTTAATACTCGCTTCGTTCATCCTTGCTAAAAAATATCCCTTATAAGGCTCAACCTCTCGCTCATTCCTTTCGCTGATACCTACACGGTAAGCCTCTGATAAAGACTTGCATTTTGCATATGGAATATCGCAGGCCGTCAAAGCGATAATCTTATGATACGGGTCTTTAATTTCGTTGAAGTAGGAAAGGGCTGTCATTATTGTTTAAGTCTTATTTTATTTAAAATATCTTCCGTAACAAATCCCCAACCTTGTTTCCCTTTAATTTCAAATGGATCTATTTGTTTAACATTTTCAAATACCCAAGAAAATAAATTTGCGTCATGATTAACAAATGACTTTGGCATATCTTGAAGTGTATGTGGTCTGCAATTAATTAAATCACCTACTGCAATAGCCACCCCAATTGGAAGTTTATTTTGAAGTGATGAATAAGAAATAACGCTAAATAAATTAAGCAAATCGCCTATTTGATAATCACACGAAAGGTTTTTTACCTGATCAAAAGAATAGAACTTTTTACAAGCGCATATCAAAACCTTTCCCCTCACATTGGTTGACTTTCTGCGAGTTTCTATCTTTCCATGAAGCATCAGACTTGCAAATGGCTGATTCCAACTTAACATTCGGAAGTTGCCATCAAGAAATTCGGTTTCGCATTCTTCCCAAAATTCCCTTGCATCAACTTCTTTATTATGACATGATTCGCAAACAGTTACATTTTCATCCTCTTTGCCATACCCATCATTTAAATCAAACCATACACCACATTCGCACATTACAGGCATTTCCATTGTAGATAAATCTTTATTACTTTGTGTCATACTTTTTTCTTTTTCTTTTTAATTATTGTTGCTTGCGTTCTTTTGTCTTAATATTTTATACCGATTATTATTATTTACTTTTTCCCTAAATGCCGCTTTCAATTCAGGAATAGCATAAACTGCATTTCTCCATTCAATTGTCTTTCGCCTGTGGTAAGCTTTTTTTTCTTCGGGGGAAAGGGACGCATATTTGTTAGTAACCCTCATTTTGAAGCGTTTTTTTGTTCTGTAAGTTTATTAGCATCATAACCCGAATTAACAAGCTGATTAAAAAGTATATCCTTTTTCTTGGCTAATTCTTCGTCTTTTATCGCCTGCCGTTCCTCGGTAATATCTTCTTGCCATCCTGTTAATTCCTCGGTTAATTTGCTAATCTCATTCCAGTATTTTTTCTGCTGTATTTTTTCCTCGTAGGTAAGCCCCTTTGTGGAAATGTTATTTTTGGCTTCAAATGCGATTCTTTTAGCCCGCCCTTCGCTTATCTGTCCTTTTGTGTACAAAGATTCCTCCCAGTACTCATTTAGCCATCCTAAGAAGATGTTTGGCGTCAACCTGGCGAATGAGTTTTTGTTGTAGTGTTGGGTTTTTGCTCTAAGTAAAAAATGCTTGATTTCGGCAATATGCAAACCGTAATACTGCTTTGCGATAATGTCTGCACATTCGTTTATTTGCAAAAGCGACCATTCAATGCCCAAAAATTCAAGCAAGCGTAATATTTCTGCCTTTATAAAAATGTAAGAACATGCTATATTCCCAAATCCCTTATTCATCAACCCAAGGTTAGGGGTATTCATTGCCACCACATCTGAATTTACCATGTCAATGGTTACGGGTAAATTCTTCATATTCATCTGCCAAAGACTGCTTCGCCTCTGCATTAAGGATTTTACCTGTTCGTCCGTTTGCGTTTCCTGTAACTTGTTTTCCATTTTTTAATACTGGTTTTCCTTCTTTGAAATCTCTTAACATAAACCCCTTTACTGTTGCGATCCAATCTGTTTTTTTGTTTCCTTTATCCGACCATGACAAAACAGATTCATAGTAAAATTCAATGTTGTATGGGGAGTATTTTGTGTTTTCAAAAGCCTTTTCAAAAGTCGGGTAATCAAAAAATTCGCTTTCTCTAAAAAGTATTGGTTTGGCTGATTTGGGTTTCCCCCCTGCACCCCCTTTATATTCTTCATTCTTAATTTCATTTACATCTTCATTTTCATTTTCCATATGTGGAACATATGATTTTACCACTATCTTTTTCTTTATGGGCAAAGGTTTTAAAGGTGTTGATAGTCTGTTTTTTTTGCGACTTTCGCTGTAATTTTTACGTTTTTCAACTTCCTCTTTAAGTCTTATGTTGTAGAAAAGCCCATCACCTTCTTTACAAAACTTCGACATAACTTTTACATGTGTTCCACATATGTTAATCATATCTTCTTCACAAATTCCACCAGATTGATGCTGAAGGCACAAAAGAAAAATATAAATGCCTCTTTGTTCGTTAGAAAAAAGTGCAGTACCCGATAAAAAATCGGAACTATAAAAAAGGAATGCAGGGTCTTTCGCCATTTTATCAATCGGGGTTAATTAAATTATGCTTCAATAGGGGAATCGAACCCCTATAAAACCATTTTGAATTATTTATAAATTGTTACGTATTCTGAAACGTTTTTAAGCTCTACATCAAATATGCCGTCAATAGCTTCTTCTGTGGTTTGTTTAAGGCCAATAGATTCCAACCAAAAAGAAATAGTGCAATCTTTCACTTCATAGCATATTTCCACTTCAATGCTTGTTTTTGAAAACCCCTTAAAAAGTGGTACAGAAAGTGTGAATTTGTCAATAAAACCATCATTCATCACAGTGTCGGCTATATCAATAAATGATCGGCTTCCCTTACTGTTGTTCCCACTTTCTAATTCTGATGTGGTCTTTGCCCGCAACTTTACAAGCCCAGCAATAACCTTGTCGTATTCCTGGCGGTCGGAAAAGTACCCACGCCCAAACTTCAATAGTTTGTGTAATGATTTGCGGTCGTGGCGTGTGTCGATATTAATACCAAATTGCTTTAACTCCTCAGAAGCACTCAATGTTGCCGTTATTGTTGTATTATAGTGGCTTTCGGGGTCGGTATTAAGAATGATTGTACGAGCGTTCTTATCAACTGTAATAACCGTTTTTGTCACGTCTAAAGCTTGTATGCCTGCTGCTGATGTTTTGCGAACTGCTACGTAGGCGCTTATAGCTTTAATATCCCCGCTATAGGATAATGACTTTGGTTCTTTTAGGGGCAATGGCGCTAATGCATTACCCTCCCTTATGGTTATTTCTGTTGTGCCATCGGGTAAATTGAAAATTGTTTTTTCGTTTTGCATTTAATTTGTTTTTGGTATGCTGAATAAAAAATTAGTTGTGGGTGCCAGTCTTTATGTTTGAAGGAATAAACAACTTTGATTGTCCTTTCTTTTCATCTGGACGCAAACGGCGGGAGCTTACAAAGTCGCCTTGTTGGTCATAAGTAACCATAAGGCTATTATCATAGTCTGCAATGTGGTAGATAATGCCCGTTTTTACTTCTTGCTTGGTGGTGATTTCCTGGAGCAATTTTGCGTTTTCGGTCGCTTTAGGTTTGATGGAATCTTTATGAAGCGAAACTGCCTCTTTTATTTTTACATTTTCATTCCCGAGCCAAATGGAATTGTCTGTAAATTGCTCCCTCTTTATGTCGAGGTCTTCTTGTGTTAATGGGACAAGGTATTCGGTTTCCTCAACCTTTTCTGCCGTGTCTTGCATTACCTGTATCCGTTCGTGATCGGATAGTGTTGGTGCGAATTTTTGCATCTTATTTTTTCTTTTTATGGTTAAAAATGTATTGTGAGTTTGTTAACTTTAGTCATATCCATTGCCAGTTTTTAGCATCTTTATAAAGTGGTTTTAAATCGCCACCTGCTGGTATGAACTGTGAACCATCTTTGAAAGTCATAATCAAAATCAAGGGGTGTTCTTTAGTTTCGGGTAGTTGATCTAATTTATTTTCAAAACCACAAGCAGATAGGTAGGCAGAAAGAGGGTCAACAATTAACCAGCCACTACCATTAATACCCTCTGTTATTTCATAAAATGGCTTTGAAAATTCTTTACTTATCTTGGTTATTTCGTCTTTTTGTTGCTTGGTCATAATTTTATTGTTTAACATTTCATTTTTTTACTTGGCATACAATTTGGATTAAACTTAGGCGCAAGCCTCACCTTATCCGACTTCTAACTTTCCAAAATAAAACTGTACTGGGCCACATTCTTTTTGCCGACTTTTACAGGCACGGAAGCGATTTTGTAGCCCTGTTTCTTAATGTCGCTTATGCGTGATGACAACGCCCAGCATCCAAAGTGATTTAATGCCTCTAAAGGAGTCAATGTCTTGCCAGTTTTCAGATAATTTATAATCTGTGTCGTTTGGCTTTCCGTGTGGTTCATTTCGGCTGTTTGCATGTTATTTGTTTTATGCGTTTTCGATTAAAAGGGCAAATCATCAACATTTGATGGGGCATTATTGAAATCGTCCGCACTTGCACTTTTAGAATAAGTGGTTGTGGTTTGTGGTTGTTGCTTATTGTCATTAAAGACAACTTTGCCATTACCGAGGTAAACCCGTTTTACTTTGGCTTCACGCTCTTCTTTTGATTGGTTCACCCAAATAGTTGCTGTGTTGCCATAGTGGTCAGCATCTTTATCTGAAATGGCAACTGAAAGATATTTTTTGCCGTTCTTTTCGGAAACTGTGATTTTTTCTTTTGGAATATCTGTTAAACAGATTGATAAGTTAATGAGCATGGATTATGTTTTATACTTCTTTAGAAATTTTTTTGTTAATATCGGAATGGTTGTAATTCAAACCTGCATTAATTCTATCCTGTTGGTTTAACTTCAAATCCTCAATGAATTTATTTGCATCCCCTATATTTATTCCTGCATCTACTTGTGATTTTATGTGTTTTCGCTGCATTAAATCGTATGTTGATGTTTGGAGCAGGGTATCTATCAAATCTTCCTGCTGTGGGGTTATTTTAGCATCATAAGCCCCCATAAAAGCGATAGTATCTTTGCGATTCAAATCTGCGCCGAATATTGTGCCTAATTTTTCTGCGGCATCTTTTATGGCATAACTTTCGGCTGCTGGCAGAGCTTTCATAACAGCATCTGATTTTATCTTTAACATATCTGCGGCAGATGCCCCGGCTTCTGTTTGAACCCCAACAGCCCCTAAGCCATCGTGGAAAGACCATACCCCTGTTAATGGATTTAGATAGTGAAGCCTCACATGGCAAGCCACGCTATTGAATATTTGAGAATAGCCCAAAACTTCAATCTTGTATTCCTGGAATATGCGTTTAAGCATAAATTCCACCTTATCTATTGGTAGGTATCGAACATTTTTAGCAACCGGATGTTCTTTAATCCACCTTTCGGGAACTGGCTGATTAAGGAGTGTGTTTAACTGATCGTTCTTAAAAGCCTGCTCTATATCGTGGTGAAGTTCCTGTAATGTTGGAAGTTGTTTTTTAGGAATTTCAAGTTCTTTATTTTTTTCCATAATATAATTATTGTGAAAATTTAGATTTCGATAGTATTTTTTGCAAGTAGTGTTCGGGTAAATAAGTCTATAAAGTGTTGCTGAAACTCCCTTGTGTTATCGTTCATGCCTGTATTAAAGTGTTCGCTTTCCTCAATGAGCATAGAAATAATATCAAATAAGGGACGTTGTAAAAGCGTTTTTGAAACGTAGATAATCTTTTGGTCAAGGCTTATTCTTGCCAGAACTGTTTTATCTTCAAAAAAACCATATCGGAACTCTAAAGAGGGATGAATAACATAATCGCAATGTTCAAGTATGGTAATGCCTTGTTTTATTTTATTCTCTAAAATCGGGTCGTAATCTTCGTAGAAATCACCAATAGTAGATGCAACACGCAAAGCACCTATCCCGTCAAATTGTTTTGATAAAGCCATGTAAACTACTTTTGGAACTATTATCATCCCTATTGTATCAACTTCGTTTCCCCTGGCTTTGAGGTCGTCTATAACACGTTGGTAAATGAGTTTGGCAGAACCGATTACATTTCTCCATGCAGGATTAAATGATCCAAACCAATCATAAGACATTTCTTCTCTACCTTCGTAATGTGTATCTTTTATGTTTTCAAGGAAATAAGATGCTGCCTTTTCATTAGCATTATAAAGGCATTCGGTAACGCAGTAGCTGGCAGAGTAAAGCAATTGCCTTAGTTCGTTTATTGATGCGTTCCGCAAATCATATCCGAATACTGCTTTTTGCTTTTCATCTTCATAAATTAAAACGCATTGCTTATAGATACAAAGGTGATTGCCTGCGGGATATAAGGCTGTATTGTCGTCCTTAAAGATAGGCTCCTGATCGTGGATAAAATACTTCTTCCATTCATTAACTACTTTGCGAATTTCGCTATCAATCTGAATATAAAATGTAGTAGTGTTTTCAGAGCCTTCGCATACTTCAACTTCTTCTTTTATTGCATTGCCTTCATCTAAGGCATTACACCACAATTCGCGAATTATCATCCACGCCTGCCAATCTTCTCCCATCTTTGTGGTTATGGAGGTGCGATGCCCATTGATACAGATAATATCAAAGTTTTCATCACGGATAACTTCTGTTTCGGTTGATAAGGCGACTTCTGTATTGCCTACGAATATTTTGAAATCAAGATTGTTTCTGAACAAATAAGCAAGGGTATATTTTAAGCCCGTACCAAACTGCCCTATTTTGTAAGCATCTTTGCTTTTTGTTGTTCCACCCATTAGGGCTACTAATCGTATATCAAGTTCACCTTGGTTTTGTATTTTTAAGTATTTCATACCGTTTATTTTAAGTGTTTTAAATAAGTTTACCGTTTAAAAATATTAACGCCACATGCTGCTATGAATATGAGCAGTAAGGCTCGTTTTGCTTGCTTTTTACTCATCCGAATATCGTTTTGCAGGTGAAACAAACACAGGCAAGACCTATCAGTAATGACAACACTATACCTGCCCATTTTAGATTGATTTCCCGCTTAGTAGGCTTTTGAGTGCGTACATACATTGGTTGGCCAAGCTGCATGGCATCTTCAAGCCTTGAATTGAGAGTAATGATGTCTTTTAAAAAGCTGTGCATAATGTTTTGGTTTTTATTATTCAAAGTATTCTTCCGGTAAATCAGGATAGGGCCAGTCTAAAGATTCGTCATAATCATTAAGTTCATTATCTTGTTCGCGCTCTTTAGCTTCTCTGCAATCTTTGCAAATCCAATTATCACCCATTGCCCAATCGCCACATTTTGTACAAATCATAATGTTAGTTTTAAATAATTATGTTGGTAAATTGTTGTATGGGTTAGTGTTTTGATTCTGATTTTTCTATTATCGAAAACCAGGCCTTAGCTGTATTATAAGCCATTAATCTGCATTCGCTTTTTATAGAGCCGTCATTTGGGAACTCATTGTCGTTATTCCAAAAGTTGCAATCCCATTCAGCAAGGCTTCTATCAAAGCAACCCATCTTTATTCGCTTTTCATCTTTTTCAGTATGCTTTATTTCTATTTTGAGTTTCATAAAATATTTTTTATCCGTTACCTTCTTCAAAGATTAAATCGCTTACTACCATTTCGTAAACAATTACCGGGAGTGTGTTGTCGTGAATTTCTATTAGCGTGTTTGGCATTATGCAGCTTGTTTTATAGTGTCATAAATATTTTTAACTGTATTTGCCCCGTAGGAATATTCAGCCATGCCGAAGTCGGCGAGTGCTGTAATTGCTTTACTAAATGTATCGGCAGGTAGGTCTTTTATAAGGTCGGATATAATGTTGCGATTTAGAGCCGCAATAGCGTGATAATAGTTGTGTTCGTGCCCAAAGTATGCGTTGAGTTCTTTTAAGGCTGCTGTGTTGTTTATTTCGACTGCTACGTTCCAAAATTTATCGGGTGTCATATCGTAGTTTAGGGGCGTATCAATCCACTCGGTAAAATCGTCTTTACTGATTAATACGGTTGCCTCGGTATCAAGCCCGTAAACGGTGCAAACGATGCGTCTATCTTCAAGTGAGAAGTGCGTTATTTTGATTGGTGTCTTTTGCATGATTGTGTTTTTAGTTTGTTAACAATATTTGGGTCTGCCAAAGAAATCACGGGAGATATTATTGCCAAAACGATTCAGGTGTTTTTGGCGCTTGTCAGCTTTTATGATAGCAGATATTTGCTCTGGCGATTTCGTTTCCCACTCCTTTGTTAAATAGTTGTAAAAGTTTTTCATATACTTTAGTTTGAGTTTTAAAAAATCGGATGCCTTGCGGCTTTTCCTTTAGGTTTGTGCGTCCAGCACCCGATGTGTTTTATGCTTTATTGCTGTTTGTTATAGCCTCGTCCAATTCTATTTCCAGTTCATCAATTCTTTTCTTGTAATCAGTAACAAAACTTTCCTGAAATTCAACCTCACCTTCAAGCCTCTCAACATCTTCAACCAAAGTGTTTATAATCGTTGCGGCATCATCAAGATTTCGTAGTAAATCTTTCACTTGTGCTTGTAATCGGTAGTCTTTCATTTTTATATAGATTTAATTGTTCGTTTAAAAAAGGGGATTGGTTACCCCTACTCTCTTACCCATCCTTACTTGGGTTAATTATGCTCTGAAAAAATCTGCGCTAATTTGCAAGGCTGATAAAGACCCTACAAGGAATATCATCGACACCACTAAGAGCGTCCCGATAATCTCTGCTGCTGTTTTAAACTGTTTCATTTTATTGGTTTTGGTGAGAAATTTTAGTCTTTTTTATCGTTAGAAAGTTAGCAATGATGTTAGCCTTTCAAATCCGTATGCATTAGTCTTTTTAAGTAGTGGCACTATTTCTGATGCCTTAATGGGCTTCTTTTCAACTGCATTGCCATCTACAATATCAAACTCAATGCCATTTGCTTCCATCCAGGAGCGACAGCCAAAATCACATGCTCCGGTAAGTAAACGGTAATATTTAACTGTAAATAACGTGTCCTTATTGATTGGCTCTTTTTTTAGTTTTTCGGCTACGATCTTAAATTGCAGGTCTTGTATTGACTTTTTTATTGTATTTCCGTGTGCTGTAAAACCCTCTTTTTCAGAAACAAAGCATTCGTCTTTGATTATTAATTTTTTGTCTATTGAAATAATATTGTAACCGGAATAAATTTTTATCCCTTTTGATGATTTTGTACTATTTATTACAAAGCAACTTCCATCTATGTTTTTAACATAAAGTTTTTTCTTACCAATGTTGAGGGTAACAAGTGCAGCGTTATCGCTAAAGCACCAGTCGCCAGTTTGGGCAAGCACGGGTACATTGAGGGTAACAAGTGCAGCGTTATTGCTAAAGCACCAGTCGCCAGTTTGGGCAAGCACGGGTACATTGAGGGTAACAAGTGCAGCGTTATTGCGAAAGCACCAGCCGCCAGTTTGGGCAAGCACGGGTACATTGAGGGTAACAAGTGCAGCGTTATTGCTAAAGCACCAGTCGCCAGTTTGGGCAAGCACGGGTACATTGAGGGTAACAAGTGCAGCGTTATTGC
>JABDGU010000016.1:21323-38893 GCA_013285905.1 Bacteroidota bacterium
ATTGAGGGTAACAAGTGCAGCGTTATTGCTAAAGCACCAGTCGCCAGTTTGGGCAAGCACGGGTACATTGAGGGTAACAAGTGCAGCGTTATTGCTAAAGCACCAGTCGCCAGTTTGGGCAAGCACGGGTACATTGAGGGTAACAAGTGCAGCGTTATTGCGAAAGCACCAGCCGCCAGTTTGGGCAAGCACGGGTACATTGAGGGTAACAAGTGCAGCGTTATTGCGAAAGCACCAGTCGCCAGTTTGGGCAAGCACGGGTACATTGAGGGTAACAAGTGCAGCGTTATCGCTAAAGCACGAGTCGCCAGTTTGGGCAAGCACGGGTACATTGAGGGTAACAAGTGCAGCGTTATCGCTAAAGCACCAGCCGCCAGTTTGGGCAAGCACGGGTACATTGAGGGTAACAAGTGCAGCGTTATCGCTAAAGCACGAGTCGCCAGTTTTAATAACATTAGGAACAAACACCTCTCTCAAATCAGGCATGTTGCAAAAGCAATTATCTCCTATCTCAATAATTGATTTATTGTAAAATACACCGTCCTTTAGGTCTGATGAATCAACGGAAATGAGAACCTTGTTTTTTATGTTCATATTGTTAATTATTTTATAATTTATAATTTTGTGTGTGGTTTGGAACGGGGTTTGATTAGGCAGATAAGGCAGAAAGTTTTGCTCTTATGGAATCAATTTTATCAGGCTTACTCGTTCCCCTTAAAAGAATGTTGTCAAGTGTTTGGGGATTTACATCAAAGAATTTACATGCTGCCCTTTTTGTGGCTGCACCTTCAACCGTCTTTTTAAACTTGTTCCATTCCTTAGCCGTTAATGCCGCTGTACGCCCGTCTGTTGTAAGTATGTCCATAATGTTTTATTTTGTGTTAGTATCTATACAGGTATCTGTCATTGTTTACACAAATGTAAATCGTTAGTTTCATTTATGCAACTTATTTTTACAAAAATGCACAATATTTATTTTTAGTATTTATAAACATTTATAAATAAACAAATGAAACCACTTGAAGAAGGGAAACTTTTTAAGGAATTTATTAGATTTCAAGGTTGGAAACTTGAATTTATAGCTGAACGGCTTGAAATGTCAAGGCAGAATTTATATAAATACTTAGAGAAAACAAAACTGCCAGTTTCATTTAAGGAATTGACAAAAAGGAAACTACTAATAGATATTGACGAGGTAATTAAAATAGACCATAGGGAGAAGCATCAGAACGCAATCTTCACCCAGGTCTCGAAGCTGGAAGGTGTGAAAGTGGACGAGGTTAACAATAATAAAGGCAAAGCATTGGATAACAGCAAGTTAATGAAATCAAAAGATGATGAAAACGAGCAAAATGCCGAAGATGAAAACATAGATTTGCCGACAAACAAAAACATTTATATGATTACAAACCAGTTTTTATCATTGCTCCGGAGCGAACAAGAAATTATTAAAAATGAACAGGCCCTGGCGAAAGAGGCGCAAAATCAAAGTAGCCGAATGTTAAGCCTGCTTGAAAGTACATTGGGTAATACCGAAACGGGATCTCGGCGCAAGGCAGGTAATTCGTAAGCCCCGATCTATAAGCCTATCATTAAGCAAACATGAATGAATTTAAAAAGCCCCTTATTACGAGGGGCTTTGTTGTGGATAAGAGTATTTTTTCAAACTTTTAAAAGTGAGGTGATTTCTTCTTGTAGGTGGCTTCGGCCTTGGCTGTTTTCTGAAAAGGAACTCGATGAAAATTCAGTATGTGCAAAAATTGCACATACTGCCGCAGATGGGAAAACGTACGATGTTAAGTTTTATAACCTAGAGGCTATTATCGCCGTAGGATATAGAACTAGTTCATATAAGGCGACAAGATTTAGGCAATGGTCTACTCGTGTATTGAAAGAGTATTTAATTAAGGGGTTTGTTCTTGATGATGAAAGATTAAAACAGGGTAAATAATGGAAAAAATAATACAACCGATAAAATTTGCAAAATGGTTATTCCGGGAAGGATGGAAATTAAAAGGTAATATGTGGATAAACACATCAATAAATACGCATTTTGAAGTATTAAACGACACTCAAATAATTCAACTATATATAAGTTGGGTTAACGCCAATAATATTATAGATAATTAATTAAAAAGTATGTTAGTTTTTATCAGCTGGACGTGTCCAACGTTCACGCATTACTTTTGAAAATTCTTCGTTACTTTCCATTTCTGCTACGAAAAAGTAGCAGCGCAAATGGTGGCATAATACCATTATCGTCTCTATGTTTGGCGGGAATTTATTTCCTTCCAAACGCTTAATAGTGGCTATTCCTAAGCCTGATACTTCGGCTAATTTAGCCTGCGATAAGCCCAATTCTTCGCGCCTATTTTTAAGGAAGCCCGATATTAGTTCTCGGGCTTCCATTAGTATTTTTTTGTTCATATTATGCGTTTAATATTTCTTGTGCGTAAGCCCTGATTTCTGAATCTACGTAGCCTCTGTAATTAGCTATCAACTCTAATTCTTTTTCATCGCAATTTTCAAGATAGCACGTGTAAGTAGTGTTATAGTCATTGTCAATGTTGATACAACCTATACCAGTAATAGCCTCTGCAACGGTAAGACCAACTTGACTACCATTACAATCGGTATATACTTCTTCGCCTAATTCAAGTCCAGTAATGCGTTCAAATCGGATTTTAGCGGATAGATCATTACTTCCCCTATTATCCAACACTTGTTCAAGCAAGTCTCTTAAGTTTTCGCGGTGTCCGATTGTTTTAGATACTTCATGGATATTTTCATAACTAATGAATAGGTCGTTTACATATTTGTCAATTTTTTCTTCGCCGATGAAAGATTTAAATCCTGAATTGTAGAATTGACCACCACGGCCAATGTGAAATGCTACGATTGTAGTTGCTGCGAAAGCGTTGCTTGTAGTTGCCATTTTAATTTGTGCCGTAGTTACCCAGTTGCCGCCTGCTTTGATTATGATACATAATGTAGTATCATTTGTGATACTAAACAAGTGCATTAACAAAGAAATGTTTTTATAATTTATTTCGTTCGGGAATTGTATCTATATCTTCAACTAAAGTTATTCCAAATTCGGTATTTAATTTTGTCTTGATAGTACCACGAAACACCCATTGGCGCACCCTTTCAGGCTTTATGCCTAATTTATTAGCCAATGCGATTTGTGTAATAAATTTTGTTTTTTTCTTTGCCATTTCCACAAATATACGTAACTTTGCGTTACAAACAAAATAGCATGAGGAATATAGAAAGGTTACATGAGCGTGCAGACAATATGCGCCACAAACCTACATTCCACGAAAAGAAATTTAAGGAACGCCTGGAAATGGCAGAACTCAATTATATTTCTCAAAAAGTAATTGGTAATTATATTGTGGATTTCGTGGTTGGCAAGAAGATAATAGAAATTGACGGAGCAAGCCATTTTGAGGCACACCAAGCCGTTTATGATAAGGAGCGAACCGATTACCTTGAAAAATGCGGCTATGAGGTTATAAGGGTAAGAAATGAGCATATTGTTAGTTTTGATATGAACAGATTGAAGATTAAAACTAAAAGGATAGTTGCCAAACCTATTTTACCTGCTGGTCCCGTTAAAATTTGGAGAAATGGAAAAGAAATAGAAATTATTAATAGAAAACGAAAAATTACCCAAGAAATAAAAAAAGATATTAAAATTGAATACATTGAGAAGCCACCCTGTCAAGTAATTAAAGACAATAAGGTATATAGAAAGCCCATCAGTAAAGACCCTAACGATATAAAAAGTTTATTTCATAAGAAAAAGCCTTGGGAGTGCCAATAAAATCAACACTCTGACAAACAATTTGGAATTGTCAAAATAAACCCGAACTTTATATAATAAAAGAAATCCTCTTTAATCGTTGGGAGCAACGCGGACAATCGTAGCAACTCCGATAATCATTAGACTTCCTTACGCCTGTGGCGGAATTGAAAGAATTATAAATAAAATACCTACCTTTATACTCATAATTACATTATATGAGCGAAGAAAAATCAACTGAAATAGTAGTAAATACAATACGCCCTAAACATAGAAACTTCTGTAATGAATATCTAAAAGACTACAATGCAGAGCAAGCATATATACGCACTTATCCAAATGTAAAGGTGGCATCAGCACGGAGATTAGCTTCTAATTTATTGACAAATATCAATATACGTGCATATATAGCCCAGAGAATTAAGGAACGGGAGGAAATTGTGTTGTATGATGCTGCTTATGTGGTGGAGGGTTTGAAAAGTGTCTATTCTCGTTGCATGCAAGCCGCACCAGTTACAAAGTTTGATTTTCTTCAACGTAGGGAAGTGCAAGTGATGGCAGATGATGATAATGGTAACCCAGTGGGAGTATATCAGTTTGATGCACAGAACGCTAATAAAGCACTTGAACTGCTTGGGAAGGCAAAAGGACTGTTCGATAACAAGATAGCCCCTGATAAGCCTAATATACTCGCAGATGAACAGTATGCCGAGATGAAAGCCATAGCAATGGAGCGGCTTCGGATTGCCAGGGCCACTAAGATTAGTGAACTCATGCCGGAAATAATAGATCACGTTGAAATATAGTAGGGTAGGGGAATGCCAATGTTTTGTTAAGTGATTTAATGGGAGCGTAATAGCTCCTTTTTCATGCAAATAAACGTCTGTCAACATGTCTATTTAACATAAGGTAAGTTATACAACAAGATTTTAGACATGATTTACGAATGTTGAATGTATGTACATGCATAGTAAATAGGGAGGGTACATGACCGAAATTTGTATTAGAAATGACCTCCTCTACCAATCTCGTACTTTTTACCTATGTAGTCTAATCCGAATTTTAATATTATTAATGTGTATGTAGTTATGGTTATCTTCATAACTTTGTTTCATGTTAAAACCTACAAGATTTTACCTTGATGAATGCGCTGAATTTACAGATGATATATGGGATAAATTACAATCTCGCGGAGTTAATAAAGACGCTTCTATTGGTATTATGGAAACTCGTAAAAGTTTCTTTTCTGCTGCTATGAATCATTTTAAAGGCAGATTACAAAAGCGTTGCGCCATGTATTTGTATATCAAGAAAGTGCGACTTATTCAACAAGAAGGGAAACGAGAAAATTTTTATGCTCAATTTCTACAAAACTATCGTGAGATGATTGGTGGCACCCAGGAAAGCAAAATAACATTACCACTATAAATCCTCATCCTACACTTTTTCGGTTCTATGCGCATTGTTTTTTTAGGAAATGTCGTGGTTTTTTACTTTTATTAACTACATTTTGAATTTTATTTAGTTGTAACTTAATATTATTTACCTTTGGGTTTATAATATTTATGAATCGTCCCCGTATTGATATGTGGCCTGCTTCTGTTTGGGAGTTGTTAAGCCATCAGGAAAAGGAAATACTGATAAAGGATGGCGCTTTCCCGATTAACGATGTTTTCAGCGATATATGGAAGAATGATAATGATATAAATCTTCTTTACGGTTCTTATGGCTCTGGTAAATCGGTGAATACGATGGATGAATTGGTGAGACGCTGTATTGAGGAAGACTATTTTAAATGTTATATGGGGCGTAAGGTCTTTGCGGATGTTCGGGGTTCGTTGTTTGATACTGTTGCAGATAGTATAGAATTGCATGGGCTTGGTAATTATTTCTCTTATAGCCGAAAGGATAATAGTTCAATGGTTATTACATGTGCTAATGGGAATAAGTTTTTGCCATTTGGTTCTGACGACCCGACAAAACTAAAGTCTATCAAAGATCCCACTCATATCATTTTAGAGGAAGCGGATAAATTCGAGGAAGAAGATTTTAAGATTATATACCCGAGGTTAAGAACCACTAAAGCTAAGACGCAGCTTTATATGATGTTCAATACATCTGCCGTTTATAAAGGTCATTGGATATTCAAATACTTTTTCCATGAGTTTTTACAACCTGAAGAAAAAAGGGCTGATTTGGGGCAAGTGAAAGTTTATAAGAACTTCAGCACTTACAGGGACAACTATTTCATAGACCAAGACGATTACGAAAGGAAGTTGCGCCTTACTTCCGGTGGTTCTCAAATGATTTACGAGGCTATTGCAAACGGCGCATGGGGTGCAGTTGAGAATGAAAATCCCTGGTTGTATAATTTCGATGAAATGAAACATTTAAAGCGAGTGGCGTTTATGCCCACATTCCCGGTATATCTTTCTTTTGACTTTAACAATGATCCATTCGCTTGTATTGCTTCACAAAAAAGCCCTGGCAAAGGAACTCCCAATGATTTTGTTCATTACATCAAAGAGTTTAGCGGGAATATGAAAATAGAGCAGATGTGCGAAAAGATACTCCAAACCTTTCCAAGTTCAATTTTGTATGTAACAGGGGATAAGTCAGGTAATAATCACGATACAGGCAGGAACCAAACACTGTATCAAATGATAGCCCGTTTGCTGCATCTTAATAACAGGCAGTTGCAGTTAAATACCTTCAATTTAGAGCACGCCGATAGTCGCATTTTGTGCAATACTATGTTTGGTCTCTACCCCAACCTTTTCATAGACCCTATTAATTGCCCCAATTTAGCACGTCAATGTCAAGCCGCAGCAGTTGATATTGAAAGTAAAAAACCATCCCATCTACTTAAAGACAGGGGTAATAATAAAAACGATGAGTTCGATGCTATGCGATATGATATGCAGACATATTATAATGATTGGGTTAAACGCAATTACCTCATTGCTAAAAAAAGGTAAATAAAATTCATTATTAACTTAATTTTATTTAGTTTTGGTTCAATTTTATGCAATTTTCAGACAATCCACAGTATAAAATAGCTGAAACCTTTGGGGATATAGTTCTTTATGAGCCTGCATCTGATACCGATTATCACATGAGCCGCTATATAGCCGCCAATGCTCAAAATATTTATGCAAGTGCTGGCACAACAAAAGAATTGCTTTCTAAAATAGCCAATCACGCGATAAAGATTTGTAATGAGAAAGATGTAAAAACCATAAAAACAGACATTGGATTGCTGATGAATAATATTTTATCACGATTACAATATCCTGTTGATGAAGATTGTGCTTTACGGATGGGTTGTTTATTTTATTTTATTGAAGGTGAAGACCCCAATAGTGTTGATGAATTTTGGTTGAATAAGAAATTAAATTTAGCTAAGGGAGAAGCGAAAGAACACTCCCCTGCTATGTATAATTTTTTTTTGTCAAAGGGGCTGATAAATACTCCCGCATACTCGGAGTTATTGGAATGTTTGAGCGACAGGGATTATTTTCAAAAGAGAAAAGAAATGTTAGCCCAATTGATACCCCAGTAAATGATTTGGTTATGGATTTGTATAGCAATATACAAGATAGTGCGGCAAATTGTTGCGAGGGAAATGTAAAGGATGCAGAGTGGTTTACCGATTGTAGCTATTACCAATACTTTGAAAGGATAGCAATAAAGCAAAGGTGGGGCGCAGAACAAAAACGATTATTTGAAGAAGCTAAAAATAGGTAAATATGAGCCTTGCAAATAAACAAAGAGATGCCATAATAGTAGAGCGTGGAGAGCCATTATTAAGGCTTGATTTCGATGTATTCGAAGGAAATATGGTATCCATGTGGACGCATTTTAACCATTCAGCCAATTATGAAAAAGTAAAAGAGCAGTTATTTGCAATAAAAACACATCTTGATGAATTCCTAAGAGATGGGGCAATGTGTCCATTTCATAAATCTAATAAGTAATTAAATGAAATACGCAATATCAATAATCCATCCCTCCCGCAACCGTCCTACACAAGCAATGGAAACGGTTAAAAAATGGTTATCGCAGGCCAAGAACCCCAAAGATATTGAATATGTAATAAGCCTAGATAGTTCAGACCCTAAACTCGAAGCATATCGGGCAGCTTTACAGACTATTGAAAAGCCTTATAATCTCGGTATAACCTTACATGATAACCACACAGCAATAGAGGCTATAAACAACACTGCAAAATTGGTAAGCGGTAATTTACTTATTGTTGTATCTGATGATTTTGATTGTCCTAATTTATGGGATGTTGCTTTGCTTGATGCTCTGAAAGGGAAAAAGGATTTTATTGTTAAGACAAAAGACGGATTACAACCCGAATTAATTACGCTTCCAATTATGGATAGGGCTTATTATGAAAGGTTTGGCTACATCTATTTTCCACAGTATCAACACATGTTTTGCGATACCGAAATGACAGATGTCGGGCATTTACTTGGTAAGGTAATTAAACTACCAATTACTTTTTATCACAGGCACTACTCTACCGGCTTAAATAAGCGTGATGAGATAAGTGAAAAGAATGATTCCACATGGAAACAAGGCGAAACGCTTTATAACATGCGCAAGGTTTTAAATTTTGGTTTACTAATACCTGCAACTGCCTGATGCGACTTTCTGTCCTTATACCTACTATGCCATCCCGCAAGGTTCTATTTGATGAACTTATAGCTTCATTGCAACGTCAACCATTTTCAAATGAAGTAGAAATATTGGTAGATGATAGCGATATGCATACAGGAACAAAGCGCAATAACCTTTTACAAAAATCAAGCGGAGATTATACTGTTTTTATTGATGATGATGATAAGGTAAGTGATGATTATATACCACTTGTATTAGCGGCAATAGAAGAAAATCCAGATTGCGTAGGAATACAAGGCTTAATGTCTATTAATGGTAAACAATGGCATAGGTGGTTTATTAGTTATCGTAATGCCTCATGGTTTGAGAATAATGGCATTTATTATCGTTCTACAAATCACATAAGTCCAGTTAAGGCTTCCATTTCAAAACAAGTTCAATTCCCCGATATAACTATTGGCGAAGACCATGCATGGAGTATGAAGTTATTGCCTTTGCTAAAATCAGAAACGGTTATTGAAAAGGATATTTATTATTATCGCTATAATGACAAAGTAAAAGTATAATGCCTAAAAACTGTATCATATCATTTGCCAATAACCGAGGTAACTATATTAAAGGCCTTGAACGCTTGGGACAAAGCCTTAAAGGTCGTTTTGACGGAGATTTTATTCCATTTTACGGGGAAGAAAGCATAGGCGCACCACTCCATTTAGAAAATCCGTATGCTTTTAAGATTTATGGGTTTTTACATGCACTTGAAAGGGGTTATACAAATATACTTTGGCTCGATTCCTCTGTATATGCTATAAATGACTGCGAATTTATATTTGATATAATTGAGAATGAGGGTTATATCATGCAGGAAGCGGGGGCTTATATAGGAGAATGGACTAATGATAATGCTCTTAACTATTTTGGTGTAAGTAGGGATTCTGCAATGCCAATGCTCATGTACGGTAATGCGGGTTTTTTAGGATTAAGTTTTAGGTCTGATATTGCAGTACAATTTTTTTCACAATGGAGGCGGTCTATGTTGGATGGAATGTTCAAAGGTGCATGGAATAATAATAATCAAACCGAAAGCCAAGACCCAAGATGTAAAGGACACAGGCATGATATGTCCTGTGGCTCAATTATGGCCAATCAGTTAGGGATGAAATACAAATCAGGCAATGATTATCTTAATTATGCTGCACCTAATGAAACACCAAGAAATGAAACAGTAATATTTTTCGCACAAGGTTTATAATATGGGAATAACAAACGATAGCTTAGATAGGTTAAGGCGCCATGGTTTAATAAAACCTTGTGATATACTTGAACTCGGAGCGCAAAACCTTTATGACAATGCCCATTATGGACAAGTTGCTAAGGGTTATTTCCTTTCATTAGGGATAAATCATACTTCATGGGATATCACACCACACCAGGGCGCAATCGAAATGGATCTTCGCAATGAAATTATAGTTGAAAAGCAATTTGATATTATTGCCGACTTTGGAACTACCGAGCATGTAAGTGATGACGGTTTTTATATGGCTCATAAGAATATCCACAATCATTGCAAGGTTGGCGGTTATATCATACATGAAAATCCTAAAACGGGACATTGGCCTGGTCATGGTTGCAATTATGTTACTAAGCATTTTTATGAACAATTAGCAACTCTTGCGGGATATGAAATTATAGAACTCACTGAGCATTTTGCTATGGGTAATATAACCGATGGCTGCAATGTATGTGTAGTTATGAAAAAACTACTTGATGAACCGTTTATTGATAAAGAATCTTTTGATAGCCTCCAATGGTTTAAACAATAATTATGCACTCACAAAATAACGAAGCAGAAGTTGTATTGAATTACTTTAATGGTCGTGTTGGAGTATTGCTTGATATTGGTGCTAATGATGGCGAAACATTTAGCAATAGTAGGGACTTACTTTTAAATGGTTGGTATGGTTATATTATTGAGCCTTCTAAAAAGTGTTTTATAAAACTTGGACAGCTATACCCTTTCAGTAATAATATTTACAATCTTGCCATTTCCGATTTTAACGGCATTTCAGAATTCTTTGAAAGCGGGGCGCATGTTCCCAATGGAAAAGATATTGCACTTGTTTCATGTCTTGATCAGAAAGAAAAAGAACGATGGGTAAATGTGGAATTTGAAAAGACCAAATGCGAAGTATATACTTTTGAAAGGTTTTTAGAATTGACGGGGTTTAAGGAGCCGCAATTTAATTTCATTACCATAGATGCAGAGGGTGAAGATTGGAAGATATTACAGCAAATTGATTTGACTAAAATAGCTTGTGAATGTCTTTGCATAGAATGGAATAGCCGAACTGATTTAATGAAACTTTATAAAGGATATTGTTCAAAGTATGGCATGTATGAAATATCCCGTAACGCTGAAAATATAATATTTGCACGATGATACAACGATTAAAAATACTTTGGAAACTACTATTTACTAAAAACTATTTTATAGTAACAAAGAATAACAAAGGTTTCCATACACTCAACACTTTTAGGGGCGATGAGGTTACACAAAGTGGTAAAGCGTTTTATCTAAATACGGATTCCCATAAAGAAACATTATTAGAAGCAGCGAAAAGATGCCAGAAATCATAAAGGTTAGTGTTATTTGCCCCACCACACCAAGCAGAGAGCATTTTAAAAGTAAAGCCATTGATATTTTTACTTCACAGGATTATCCCTGCAAGGAATTAATTTTTATTGATGAAGCAGGTAATATCGGCTACAAAAGAAACCGAGGTTGCGAATTGGCGACAGGTCAAATAATAATCCACCAAGATGATGACGATTATTACGCTCCCGATTGGATAAGCAAATCTGTTAAATTTCATTTACAATCTGGTGCGGATATTACGGGGCTTCGCAAACTGTATTTTTATGATATTATAAATAACAAATCGTTCTCCTATCAATTTCCTAAAGAATGGCAACAGTATATTTGTGGCGCTACAATGTGCTATAAAAAGTCATTTTGGGAAACCAATAAGTTTAAGGATTGCCAATATGGAGAAGACCATTCATTTTCAGTAACAAAAAAAATTTCATTTCATGATTATAGTGATGGATTTGTGGCAATGAGGCATACTAATAATACGGGTGGTTCAAGTACAAATTCATTCCCCTTTATTCCATGCGAAACCGCTATTATTGAGAATATATTGGGTTCTCAATTATCATTTTATAAAAATCTTTATCTTTGAGGTATCGTAAGACTGGAAAGTCTTTTTAAATATTCCGTAGGCTTATGCCGCCTAAAGTGCTAAATATTCATTTCTAAAGCACTTTTTATGTCGGAAATTGTAAATATAGTTCACGAATTATCATTTGAATTAGGCAATACATCTGCCTTTCAGGATGCTCAAACAAGATTAGAGAGTATCAGGGCGTCTATTTCAAAAAATAATACTGAATATGCAGCACAATTAGCATTAAGTAAGGGAGATGCTGAATTGCAGGCTATTAGAAATGCAGGGTTGGCAACAGAAAGCGGAACAAGGGCAAAGTTAGTTAACGACCTTAAAAGCCAAAATACGGCACAAAATCAAGTAAACACGGCGGCAGAAAGGGAATTGGGTATTATTCAAAAACTAAACTACTCTTTACAGGAATTAAAACTACGTAGAGAAAGGGCAACAAGTCCGCAGGCCATTGCGCAATATAATTCAGATATAAAAACGGTGCAGGGGCAATTAACATCTTTACAGGGTGGTGGTAATGGTGGCACAGAAGGTGGTTTGTTCGCTAAAATACTCGGTATAAACAATGAGACTAATGTCGGACGTTCATTATTGCAAGGTGTTCTAAGGGGTTTTGCGGTTGGTTCGGGATTTGGTGTTGTAACAAGGCTTACTGACGAAATAATAAAGTTAGGTATCGGAATGTTTGATACCGACAAGCAAGCCGAAGACCTGAATAAACATACGCAAGAATTAATATCCTCATTCCAAAAAGAAACTGAAGAACTTATTAAACTTGATGAGGCATATCGCTTTATTGATGTAGGTATAGATGGAACAACAGAAGCCCTAAAAAGACAAGTGGATGCAATAAAGGCTAAAGGCGTCGTGCAAGGCGAAGTATTTGCACACCAAACCGATGTATTTAAAGCGGAGCAAGCCCAAAGGGAGGAAGAGCAAAGACTTTTAGCGGGTAATGTAGATACTTATACTAAAATCCGTGATTTAATTGATATTACTGCTCGTTCCTTAAAGAATGGTGTTACCAATGATGGTTCGGGTGGTAATTACAAGATAATTCAAAGTTTATTTAAAAGTTCGGGTTTAGATCAGGATGCTTTGAATAAAATACTTCTCGGGATAAAGAAAACGGGAGAAAGTAATTTTAATGCTAATTCATTTGCACCTGACGAAAATAACCTTACAAAAGCCTTACTAAAAGTACGTGATGAATACAATCTAAAGATTGCAGAATCAGATAATAAGCGAAAGGATAAGACGGCACAAATTTCAGATGCAGAGGCTAAGTTTAATTCCGACTTGGCAAAAGCACAATATGATGAACAGTTAAAACTTACTTCGGAACTCGAAAGCCTACAATTATCATATTACCAACTTCGCCAAAAAAGAGGTACTGAATATTTATCTACTCTTGAAAACCTTAGCCAAAAAGAACTGAATATTAAGTTACAGCAGTTCGACAGGCAAAGGACGGAAGAAGCTAAGGTTACTCCCGAAACACCCGAAATTACCAAACAACTCAATGAAAAGCGCAATCTATTCACAAAGCAATCTGACGAAGCATTATTACAGGAAAAAATACAGTTCGCAGTAAAATTAGCACAAGCAGAAGATAATATAAGCATACAACTTAACAAATCTGCTTTAGGTGGCTTATCAGGCAATATTTCAGGTGGTGTAAAGGAAAATAACAAGGCTGTTTCTTTTGCTGATTATAAGCGACAGGCAGACTTACAAAATACTATCAACGAAGAAGCCTTATTTAAAAAATATAGCGATGACGTTGAAAATGCTAAAAAGATTTCTCTTAATGCAGAAACTCTTAATGCTACTTTATACAAACTTACTATTGATTTTGGTAATAGCTATGAAAACCTGCAACATGAACAGTTTGAGAACCAGTTACAGGCTTTACAAAAATATTATGATGATGTAATCCAAACTATCGAAGTTCGTGAGGGGCAAATCATATCTAAGCAATTACTTGGGCAGTCCGAAACTAAGTTAGGGATAGCAAGTCGGAGAAAAAAAGGAAGGATAAGCCAAAATACTGCTGATTTCCTTAATTCAAAATCCGATTTACAAACAGGCATAGGAACAGACCAAACAAAACTTGCAGGTGCAAATCAGGAATTAGTACAGGCTCAAAATTTAAAGCAGTCCGATAAAGATAATGGTGCAACGGATGCGCAATTAAACGCAGATCAACAAAAGATAGACAAACTTCAAAAAGAGATAAATGATATTTCAGCTGATATTGATAATAAGGAAGTCGAATTAAAGAAATTAGAGGCACAACATATAGCATCGCAAATAGCTTCTTATGCTAATTTGGCCACTACCGTCTTATCTGCTTATGCGACAATGAACGATGCGCATGAGAAATATGTTCAAACTGAAATATCCATTGAATCTGAAAGGCTTAATCAGGCAAATGTATTAGCGCAAAGAGGCAATACGGCTGCATTGCTGGAAGAAACAAAACGGCTTAATGATTTACGGCAGCAACAAGAATTATATGCAAGAAGGGCTATTGTAATAAATCAGGCAATAGCTTTAAGCAATGAAATAGTAGCAGTATCAAAAGCCGTTGCCGATTATGGCATCTTCTCCCCTGCTGCTATTGCTGCAATACTGGGGGCATTAGTAACGGGTTTTTCTTTTGTATCAAGCCTGCAATCAAAATATGCGCCTCCTGCATTTAAAGATGGTGGTTTAGTAACAGGGCCAGGCACAGGCAAAAGCGATAGTATCCATGCAAGATTGAGCAACGGGGAATTTGTTACCAATGCTGAAGCGACAAGTAAAAATAGGGGCTTATTAGAGCATATAAACAAATATGGCAGCATCCCCATGCTTGCAGCGGGGATTGGTACAGGAGGGCATTTTGCATCTCATAATGAAATGAAAATGTTAGGGCGCAAATTGGATGGAGTTATTGAAGCTGTGGAAAATAGCAAGGCACAAGTTCACGCAAACGTAACAAGGGATGGTATTTATGTAGCCCATACAACCATATCAAAAGAACGTGGAAGGGCTTTCAAAAGGTGATTTTAACAATTTGTGGCATTTTATGGTATGATTATTGGTTTTGTTTCACTACGTTTGTAAAAACAATCAATATGAAATATTTAATAATTGTTCTAATGCTTGGTTTAATTTCATGCCAACAAACAAGTAATACCACATATTCTTGTATTTGTAAAGACAGCACAGGTTATCAAACATCAAGAGTAGATTATAGTAATTTGGTTACACATCAACAGGCTATTAATTATTGCGATAGTTCCCAATCTACGTTTACAAATCATAATATTAATATCACATGCCTATTGCATTAATATGGAAGACAGGAAAATGATATTAAATATAGCTTTTGGGATGGTTCTTGGTACTTTCTTTATTGGTATAGTCTATGTGATTTGCTATATTTTTTATTCATTGCTAATAAAGTAATTGAAATAAAAAAAATACTTATCTTTGCCTTATTCTCGTAAGTCGGAAGCGACTTTATAAATACTTCGTAGGGTAAATGCCCCTTTAAGCAGATTATTCACCTCTTAGCTTAAAGGGAATGCAACTAAAAATATACATTCGGCATCAACAGATGTATAGCCTATATGGGGTTGCAGGTTTTTATTCGGGTGCTAATCCGCAAAATTTAGTTTTCACACCGGGGCAAGTTTCATCAAACACATGGATTGACGTAACCAAATATGTAACCGATCTTGACAAGTTTACATTGACATTTACGATGCAGACTGATGATAGCGGCAATAATCCAGGAACCTATCAACCTAAAAAAGTAGTTGCTAATAGCATCTCATTAGAAGGCTTTGCTTACGATTACATCCGTGATTGGTTATGGAATGATGTAGCAGCGCCATTGAATGCCATTGAAGTTAAAATAGTTGATAGCACTTGTGGAGAATATACAGGGTTATCAATAAAAAATACCGATACAACCTATTGCGAAGATAATATTTGCACGTTTGATGTAACAGTTAAACAAAAAGACCCTCTTTGGGCTTGCATTGAACAAACGGTTATTTATGATAACTGGCAGGGGTGGTTTCAGCCTCAACCTGCTAATGGTAAAATGCACCCTCGCTTTAGTTATTGCGTGGAGCAGCGTCCAAATGGGATATTAATTGCATTGTGGTTTATATTGGCCTTATTTTTCCCAGTATATCTAATATTCAGCCTTGTAATTGATATTATAGGTACTATTGTACAAGTAATTTTGAATATTTTAAATGTACTTGCATCGATAGCGAGTTTTATTTCGTTTGGGACAATAAATATTAGTTTCAATTATAATCCACTCCCTACCCTTGGAAATCTACCTGATGAAATAAATTTTTATACAAATGTATTCGGTGAATTATCGGGGTGTAGTAGAGAGCATCCAGCGCCGTTGATAAGGGATTATATTTCTAATGTATGTGATAAATGCGGCATTGCTTATGGCGCGGCAAGCATCCCTATTTTCTTTTCGCCTACAATAACTACATCCGTCTCAAACCCCGACCAACAGATAACCAACGTCAATAATCCTCATTATAATGCTTGTTATATGTCTGCAACTGTTAAGCGTGGCATAAGGCGAATAAGGAATAACGATATTTTTAATGGCCCCGTTCCTGATACCACAACATTTTGGATAGATGAAAACAAACCAATACTTGCCTTAGACCAATTTCTTAACCAATTAAAGGGAGGATATAATTCCGAATGGCGCATAAAATACGTTAATAATGTCCCTACCCTATTCTTTCAGCGTAAAGACTTCTTTCAAAATGCAACACCCTTATACGATTTTTCAACAGGTGGTGCAGATAGGGATAAACTTTTAATAGGGCTTTGTTTTGAATGGAATGAGTTACAGTTACCCGCTTACTGCAATGGAATTTATCAGCAAGATGCAATAGATACATGCGGAAATGAGGCATTAGACTGGATGAATGGCATTGCCAATTTCGACCAAACGGACAATAACCCAAATTATTATGGTGCTTTAGATAAAACGCAGCCATTTGGAGCAACAAAATTCAGGCTTGATGGTGCGTTAGCTAATGATGCTCTTATGGATGCTATGCAGTTTATAGCAAGTTCAGAATTTATAATGACCCCGCTTTCTTTAGGTGGTGTGAATGTTCTGCTTGCTCAATTAACTACATACTTGAATCATTATGGAGATTATGCCCTTTTGATGAGAGATGAAATAAGTCAGTTACCAAAGATATTAATATGGGATAATACACCAGATAATAACGGTAATTTGCCATATCTAAATGCAAAGGCTATTAAAGATATGAATCCAGTAAATAATAATTTACCGAATGGAAATTTGCCAATACCTATGCCGAATGGGAATTATCCAGTATTACAGCCTAATGCCCCACCTGCTGTTTTTATATCGGAAACATGGGCGCAATTGCATGAATTTGTAGGGATAAATACAATTCTCGGGACAATAAATGATACAGGCACATATTTCGTTACTGATTTCTTTGGTAATACAATTTATTCTGCCCCTGCAAGACTATGTAATTACCCAATGTATTTTGAACCACATTTTAAAGGCACACTATGGGATTGGTTTCATTGGATAGACGACCCAAAGAAAAACCCAACAATGCGCATGAACTGGACGGCAAATATTCAATTATGCTGTGAGGATATACAAATATGCGGTCTTGATGAAGATGGGACAGGGGCGCAATTACTTGAAACTGTTTTATTGCCTATTCCTTATTATAATAAAGGCATAATAAAGCAATTCAAGTTAAGTTATGATAGCACAAACCAATATGGTAAACTAATAGAAATACAAGGAACTTGTTAATATGACATGGGTAGATGATATATCGCAATTAGAATTTTATACAAAT
>JABDGU010000017.1 GCA_013285905.1 Bacteroidota bacterium
GTAACAACCATACCGAGATCAGAAGGGAATAATTTGGCACGTTCTGCACCTACATTTTCAGCACTTGTAGTATCTGTTATCTTATCGCCTTTCAGCACTAAAGTCTGGTAGTCACGCTTCACGCCTTCCCTGTCTTTTTTCTCTACATAGCCACGTGCCTGGATAGTGCTGATAGTGGGCGCATAAGTAGATGGGCGGCCAATGCCGAGCTCTTCTAATTTTTTTACAAGAGAGGCTTCCGTATATCTTGGTAAGGGGCGGGTGAACCTTTCGAATGCCTGTATTTCCTTTACTTCTAAGTTTTGCCCTACACTTAATGGCGGCAACATGCCTTCATTTTCTTCTTCGCCATCTTCTTCATCATGGCCCTCGCTATATACTTTCAGGAAACCATCGAATTTCATCACTTCACCTGTAGCAGTAAGCGCATCGGGCAGGCTGGATACTTTTATTTTTGCTACGGTACGTTCCAATTGTGCATCCGCCATCTGGCTCGCCATGGTGCGTTTCCATATAAGTTCATACAGCCTTTTAGTGTCTGTATCAACAATAGATGATGCATCAGTATCAGTCGGCCTTATGGCTTCATGCGCTTCCTGCGCCGATTCGTTCTTATTTTTAAAAACACGGTGCTGGTAATATTTTTCACCGTATTGGGACAGAATTGTTTTACGCGAAGCATCAATGGCTGTTTCAGAAAGATTTACAGAGTCGGTACGCATATAGGTAATATGCCCGTTCTCATATAATTTCTGTGCGATGACCATTGTCTTGGAAACGGAATAACCTAACTTCCTGCTTGCCTCCTGTTGCAAAGTAGAGGTAGTAAAAGGAGCTGCGGGTGATTTTTTGGCAGGTTTTACCTGTACATCAGCTACAGTATAAGTGGCATTAATGCATTTTTCGAGGTAGGCCCTGGCGTCCGCACCATTCTTTATTTTATCGGGACCTTCTGCTTTAAAGCCCACTATTTTTTTATTCAAGTCGGGTGCCTGGAACAAAGCTTCGACCTTAAAACTGCTCTGGGGTTTGAATTTTGTTATTTCGCGTTCGCGCTCCACTATTACCCTAACTGCTACGGATTGCACACGGCCAGCGGAGAGCGTATTGCCCATGCTCATCTTTTTCCACAAAACAGGAGAAAGCTCAAAACCCACTATCCTGTCTAAGATGCGCCTTGCCTGCTGGGCATTGACAAGGTCCATATTCACGGTCCTTGGGTGCTTTACAGCATCCTGAATGGCAGGTTTGGTGATCTCATGAAAAACGATACGCTTGGTAGTTACAGGGTCCAGGCCCAATACCTCGCACAAATGCCAGGAAATGGCCTCACCCTCACGGTCCTCATCCGTTGCCAGCCATACATCTTCTGCTTTCTTGGCCAGGCTTTTTAATTCTTTTACTACTTTCTGCTTGTCTTCCGATACTATGTATTTAGGCTGGTAACCATTCTTAATATCGATCCCCATGTCCTCCTTCTCCAGGTCGCGGATATGACCATAACACGATCTTACCTCAAAATCACTGCCCAATATCTTCTCAATCGTTTTGGCTTTAGCCGGCGACTCCACAATCAATAAATTCTTTGCCATTCTTAGTATTTACAATTATCGGTTTATTCAATCGTTCCCGGCATATTTCATTTATTCTTCTTTAAGCCGGAGGTGTGCAATAATAAAGTATTGTTTTGGAAAAAAGAAAAAAGGCTAAGATTATGCCTTATGCTTTTCTTAAATATAATTAGAAAATAAGCCTTAATGTGATATGAGGACAGTTCCTGAGCTGCGTTCGCCATTAGCTGCCTGAACTGAATAGAAATAAACACCCGGGCTAAGGCCTGAAACATCGAAATGAGCAGTGCCTGAAGACCTATTGTTAAGGGTTTGGCCCATAACAAGCTGGCCCAATGTGTTAGTTAAAGTAATTGCCAAGTCTGTCGCATTGCTTGTTGCGAAAGGGATATTTAATTCAGTAGTAGCGGGATTAGGATTGACACTACTTGTAATAGTAGCTTTATATATTTTTACAAAATACGGCCAAGGATCGCCATCGCAACAATCTACGGTCAAGCAAGTGGGGCAGCTAATATGATAATAGGATCCAAGGAAAGCATCTATTGGTGCTGCAGCAGGATTTAAACCTTCTACCGTAATAGAGGGGTACCATTTACTGCGATTGAAAGAATATAATATTTGCGACATATTCTGGTCATTATAGTTATAGTAATCATAAGGCATCGCAGCGGGCTGTGCTATACCCATAAGAGGCCGAAAGGAATTAATGTTATCAAAAGAATCCACATTGGGTATCCAGGTATCGCCAGACTTGAAAGTGTATGTACATACAAAAGCGCCACCGGCAGGTACATGCAATACAGCAGGATTATCTAAGCCTCCTACCGGAAATTGAAAAGCTGCAGTTACAAAACTGTCATTCCCGATTGGAAGAGACCTAAGTGCTGAATCCAAGGGAAGCCTCCATAATAATTGCGTGACACTATCGATGCTTGAAAAAGCAGCATTGTGATTAGCGTAAGGAGCGGGATTAATATTATCAGCATCGATGTTTTTTACTTCAGGGATATACATATAATTTTGGTTACTGGGCAGGTAATTTGTTACCCAACTATAGCCAGCCTGGCCGGCAGTATGCCCCACCATATTTGTGTTCACTTCAATTGATACCAAAAGGGTATCAACAACACTTGCGGGACGGTTGACATTGGCAACATAAGCAGCAACAATAATAATAGAATCAACTGAATACTGATCAGTCATAGTCACCCAGATCATTGAAGGATCATTCCATAAGCCTGTTGTAGTCAAAATGGCTGGGGTCAATAATATCAGCAACACCGCTCCAGTTGATGGCGCCCCAGCCGGAGGCATAATGTTGTTGCAGCGTTGAGTCGAAAAAGATTGGGACCAGATGGGAGTGGTTGTCCATATAATTGCCATGCAAAGTGTCAACCGCATGGTAATGGCTTATCCATCCATTGTTTATACCGCCATTGGTAGTGGCTTTGTTAGCCACATTGGCAGGGCGCTGCTGCAGTTTTTCGTTGAGTAATTGTTTTAGTGCAGGGTTGGATGCGGGTATGCCCTTTATTGTGTTGGCAGAAGGTATATTGTCTGACGTAGGAGTATAGATGATATTATATTTTTGGTATTGCGCAGATGCTGCATAGGTGATAGAACTCGCGAGCAATAGTAAAAATATTTTCTTCATCGTATATTTTTATACAAGGGGCTTTAGTAAAGTTAATGATTTATTATATAAATGATGGTGAAATTCTATTCCGTGTATTTTTAATTTTTGATGTTGTAGCACAATGTGTTTTGTCCATATTGCGTAGAGACGGGATGCATCCCGTCTCTACATACATTTTGTATCATTATAATTACAGCGTGTCGGTGCCAGCCATGACAACACAAAAAAGAGGCTGCCCGTTTAAGGCAGCCTCTTTAAGAATATAGTATTAAAAATTTAGCTTAGTGAGATACAACTACACGTCCTGAGCTGCGGTCGCCCTTAGCTGTCTGAACTGAATAGAAATAAACACCGGCACTAAGGCCAGAAACATCGAAATGAGCAGTACCTGAAGCCATATTGCTAACAGTCTGTCCCATTACTACCTGGCCCAATGTGTTGGTCAGTGTAATAGTCAGGTCTGTAGCAGTGCTTGCAGTGAAAGGAATGCTAAGATCTGTGGTAGCAGGATTAGGGAATGCATTGCTTGTCAAGGCATTCTTAGTTACTTTTCCAACAGCAGAGTTATCATTTACTGTCAGACATGTAGCACATGTGATGTGGTAAAACGATTCCAGGAAGGCGTCGATCGGAGCATTAGCAGGATTCAAACCTTCGATAGTAATAGTAGGATACCATGCACTGCGATCGAATGAGAATAACATTTGAGACATGTTCTGATCGTTATAATTATAATAATCATAAGGCATTAAGGGAGACTGAGCTTCGCCCATAACCGGCCAGAAAGAATTAATGTTGTCAAAAGAATCTTGATTAGGTGTCCAAGTATCGCCTGATTTGAATGTATAAGTACATACAAAGGCATTACCCGCAGGCACACTTAATGAAGTCGGGTTATCAAAACCACCTACAGGGAAAGCAAATTCCATAGTAGTAAAGGTATTATTGCCCTGTGGCAAAGACCTTACCGTTGCATCCAAAGGTATCCTGAATAATATTTGCGTAGTACCGTCAAGGCTTGAAAAAGCAGCATCATGATTAGCATAGTTACCTGGATTAACATTATTCGCGTCAGTAAACTTCACTTCCGGTATATACATGGTAGTCTGGTTGGTAGGAAGATAATTCCCTACCCAGCTAAAATTCGTTTGGCTGGCAGTATGGGCAACCATGTTGGTATTCACTTCTATTGATACAAGGAGGGTATCTATAACACCTGCAGGCCTGTTTGCGTTTTCAACATAAGCCGCAACGATGTCGATGGAATCCACAGTATAAGCATCAGTTGGGCTTACCCACATCATGGAGGGATCGTTCCAGATACCGATGGTAGTGAAAACATCAAAATGGCTTGGATCAATGATATCAGCAACACCACTCCAGTTGATAGTACCTAAACCTGTTTGAAAACGCTCCAATACTGTAGAGTCAAAAAATATCGGTACTACGTGTGAGTTGTTGTCCATGTAGTTGCCATGTAAAGTATCGGCAGCATGATAATGGCTTATCCATCCGTTATTATTGCCACCGTTTGTGGTAGTTTTGCTGGCGTAACGCTCAGGATGTAGTTTCCGGTTCAGCGACTCTTTCAGTGCCGGGTTAGGAGCGGGTGTACCCCTTACGCTCGAGTTTGCCGGGATATTCTGGCCAGCCACATATATCATATTGTATTTTTGATACTGTGCTGATGCTGCGTAGGCGAAGGAACCGGCAAGCAATAGTAAAAATAATTTTTTCATCGTATGTTTTTTTTAAAATAAAAAATGGTTTAACGTAAAGGTAATAATTCTACATCTAATTTGCCAAAAAAATTTGTCATAGGACCGTAAATTAGCCCCTAAAAGGGGATTTTTATCCCTGCGTTTTGCCTCTTACATTTGCAGTCTTAAAAATTGTTATGCTCCCCGAATTTGACAATACCGGAATAGCTTTTAAATACCGCAGCGATAAAGACCTGAAAAAAGCCCGTTTTTTGTTTTCGTCTATGGGCTCGCCCGTTCTTACAAAATTGGGTATGCTGGCCACAAAATGTGCTATGGCACTGCATTTGCCAATAAAAGGGCTTATTAAAAACACAATTTTTAACCAGTTTTGCGGCGGGGAAACCATGGAGGAAGCGGCTGACACTGCAGCTGTTTTAGGGAAGTATAATATAGGTATCATACTTGATTATGGGGTAGAAGGGAAAGAGACAGAATATGACTTTGATAAGTCTGTACCAGAATTTATTAAAGCTATTCATTATGCATCAACTCAAAAAAATATACCCTTTATAAGCCTTAAAGTAACGGGATTTTCCCGTTTTGCCCTTCTTGAAAAGAGGCATGCCGGGCAGGCATTAAGCGCAGACGAGACGGCCGAATGGCAAAGAGTATATAAAAGAATAGATGATATATGCCATGCCGCTGCCGAAAAAAAGGTGATGGTGCTGGTGGATGCGGAGGAAACCTGGATACAAGGCCCTGTAAATGAACTTACAGAAGCCATGATGGAGAAATTCAATATAAAAGAGGCATTTATTTTTAATACGTTCCAGTTTTATTGCCATGGCTCCCTGCCGTATTTAAAAACGTCAATTGAAACAGCCACAAAAAAGGGGTTTATACTGGGTGCCAAACTGGTGCGCGGGGCCTATATGGAAAAAGAACGTGCCCGTGCCACGAAGATGGCTTATCCTGATCCTATACAGCCTGACAAAGCAAGCACCGACCGCGATTATGATGCTGCTGTCGCTTATTGTTTAGAAAGGATCGATAAATTGTCTTTATTTATAGGCACCCATAATGAAAAGAGTTGCCTGGATGCTGTGAAATATATGCAGGCCCACAACATTCCTGCGGACACAAGGCGGGTATATTTTTCGCAACTTTATGGGATGAGTGATAATATTTCTTTTAACCTTGCCCACGCGGGTTATCATGTGGCCAAGTATCTTCCCTATGGCCCTGTGAAGGATGTAATACCCTATTTGATGAGAAGGGCCGAAGAAAACACATCTGTAGCCGGGCAAACAGGACGCGAGCTTTCCCTTATCAACAAAGAATTGAAACGCAGAAAATCGGCATAAAAAAACACCGGAGAAAGCCGGTGTTTTTTTGTTTATCGAAAAGTCTTTATTTTCTTTCTATCACATACACATCTTCATTGTCGCGCTTCATGTGGTAATTTTCGCGGGCAAGCTGTTCCAGTTTTTGCGAGTGTGCCATAAGGCCTGCCAGTTCATTTTGCATTCTTATGGTCTCAAGGTTCAGGAAATCCACATTAGCCTTTACGCTTCTGAATTCTTTCTTTTTTTGCTGCATAGTGAAATAGTCATTCTGATCGAAATACACCATCCACACAGTAAATACCACCCCGGTAAGAAGGAATTTATTAGTAAGTATTTTAAGTGCTTTCTTCACCACGTAACTATTTCAACAATTGATTACTTACCAAATTTAATAGCTTTTTTCGGATAATAAGCACTTGTCTCCAATTCTTCTTCTATCCTTATCAGCTGGTTATATTTTGCCATCCTGTCTGACCTTGATGCTGATCCCGTTTTTATCTGACCACAATTCAAAGCAACTGCGAGGTCTGCAATAGTTGAGTCTTCAGTTTCGCCCGAGCGATGACTCATAATGGTATTATAGCCATTTACCTGTGCCATTGTTACAGCATCTATTGTTTCGGAAAGGGTGCCTATCTGGTTTACTTTTACCAATAAGCCATTAGCTATTTTTTCTTTGATCCCTTTTTCGAGGCGCGTAACATTGGTAACAAACAAGTCATCACCTACTAATTGCACTTTAGAACCCAATGCATCGGTGAGCATTTTCCAACCCTTCCAATCATCTTCTGCCATACCGTCTTCTATGCTTACGATCGGGTATTTTTTGCACCACTTTACCCAATACTCAACCAATTCTTCACTGGTCATAACCGTTTTGCCGGATTTATGGAAATGGTATTTTTTGTCTTTATCATTATACAATTCGCTGTTTGCGGCATCCATGGCAATAGAAACCTGGTCGCCGGGTTTGAAACCTGCTTTTTCTATCGCTTTCAATACCGTTTCAATCGCTTCTTCGTTGCTTTGGATGTTGGGAGCGAAACCACCCTCGTCACCTACGTTTGTTGAATATCCCTTTTCTTTCAATACGGTCTTGAGGGTATGAAAAATTTCCACTCCCCAACGCAAGCCTTCGCTGAAGTTGGCAGCGCCTATGGGCATTACCATAAATTCCTGGAAATCTATTTTATTGTCGGCATGTGCGCCGCCATTCAATATATTCATCATAGGCACAGGCAATGTTCTTGCATTGGCCCCGCCAACATAACGATACAAAGAAAGGCCAGAGGTTTGCGCAGCAGCCTTTGCAGCCGCAAGGCTTACTGCAAGTATGGCATTTGCACCCAATTTGCTTTTATTAGGTGTGCCATCTATTTCGATCATCGACTTATCTATGCCTCGCTGGTCTGTTACATCCCAGCCATACAATTCTTCGGCTATGGTCTCATTAATATTATTGACTGCTTTCTCAACACCCTTGCCACCGTATTTCTTTTTATCGCCATCACGAAGCTCAGCAGCTTCATGTTTACCTGTTGAGGCGCCGGAAGGAACGGCAGCACGGCCCATTATACCATCACTTGTATGGACATCTGCCTCTACTGTTGGGTTGCCGCGTGAATCAAGCACCTGGCGGGCAACGATACTGCTAATGAAACTCATAAACGGAATATTTTAATTACGGGGGCAAAAGTAATACTTATAAATCTATAGTCCAATTCACCCGAACCGCGGCTTTTCCTTTCCCACGCTATTGCGCGCTGTTAATGCTTTGCAAAGCGTTTGCAAAGCGCCTGTTAATGCGCTCTAAACAAAGGGTTAACAAGTTCCCAAAGACTTGTTATTCGCCGCCTCTTCCTTCCCAAAGAGCGCTTCCGGTAAGACTTTTACAGCACAATAGAAAACAAAAAAAAATGAAAAAGATCATCTATCTAAGTATTATCTCACTGCTGTTCGCTTTGCGGAGCGTAGCACAAAGCCCTACCTCGCCGGCACAGGGCTTTAATGTATTTACCTTAAACGGTGCTACTTTAATTACTAATGAAACAGAAGGGCCTGTGGCTATAGGCGGAGACCTTACTTTGACATCCAATGGCAGCTACCAGGTTTCTACCAACCAAACCGGAAGTTTCCAGGTTAGCGGCGTTACTGTAACGTTATTAGTAGGCGGCAAAATTGTGTACTCCGGCGGCAATGGCCTTAGCATTAACTCCAATGGCTATGTAAAGATCGGTGACAGCACCAATTCTTATGTATGGTATAAGGATAACAACAACGCCTATTCGCCCATACGCATTACACCAGGCAACAACTATAATGGTTCACCACGCCTGAATTTGTCAATATCAGCGAACAATGCTGTTTTTGGCGCTAACCCTGCAAGCTCTTCCAATAATCCTATTTTTCAGTCGAACCTGATAAATTTTTCAACTGCGTTTACTACAATGCAGGCATCCTCAACCAGCATCGGCAGCTGTGCGGACAATGCATACCTTACCGACGCTAACGGCAATGTGATCGCCCATACCAATCTGCCAACACAGGTAAAGATCACTTTAAACACCGGCATCAATACACTGAATCTTACAGGAACTGACATGAACAATGTTCAGAACTTTACTTTTAACAATGCTCCCGACGCTACCCATATTCTTGTTATTAATGTAAATGCTTCCGGCACTTTTAACTGGAGTGCATGGACCGATGGTGGTGTCAGCCAATCGAACTGTCCGTATATCCTTTATAATTTCTACAATACCACTACACTTAACATACAAGGCAACGGCACCGTAGAAGGTACTGTATTTGCCCCGTATGCTGATATTACAAAAAGCGTAAACCAGGCTAATATAGAAGGCCAGGTGATCGGCTTGTCTTATTATCATTCAGGCGGCGAAAACCACTATGCTAATTTTATACCGACTGTGACGGGTTGTTCTACCCCAACTGTAGCTTCATTTACTATCAACAATAATTCACAGTGCCTGTCAGGAAATTCATTCCTTTTCACCAGCACTTCTACAGGTTCATCCCTTACTTATTCGTGGAACTTTGGTGATAATACTACATCAACCGCTTCCAGCTTTACTAAAACTTATGCTGCTGCAGGCACCTATACTGTAAAATTAAAAGTTACCGGTACCGGCGGCTCGGATTCTATAACACATAACGTAACTGTAACTGCAAATGTTACTCCTTCCGTTTCTATCAATGCTAATCCGGGTACTACGATCTGTTCGGGTACTTCGGTAACCTTTACTGCTACGCCTACCAATGGCGGTTCCACTCCATCTTACCAGTGGAAACTCAATGGCACTAACGTAGGCACTAACAGCACTACTTATACCAATGCTTCTTTAAACAATAACGATGTGGTGTCTGTGGTGATGACAAGTAATGCTACTTGTGCTTCTCCTGCTACAGCCACCAGCACTGTTACTATGACGGTGAACAGTGTTACACCTTCGGTTGTTATTTCAGGCACTACTACTATATGCACAGGCACTTCAGTAACTTTTACTGCCACACCTACAAATGGTGGCTCTGCACCTTCGTACCAATGGAAACTAAATGGTGTGAACGTAGGCACTAACAGCACCACTTATACAAACAGCAGCCTTGCCAATACCAATACTATTACTTGTGTTATGACAAGCAATGCAACTTGTGCTTCTCCAACTACTGCCACAAGCAATACGCTGACAATGAGTGTTAGCAGCAATCTTACTCCTTCTGTTTCTATTGCTGCTAACCCAGGTATTTCTATTTGCTCAGGCACTTCAGTAATTTTTACTGCTACACCTACAAATGGCGGTACTGCTCCTTCTTACCAATGGAAACTTAATAATGTAAACGTTGGCACTAACAGCGCTACTTATACCAATGCTTCCTTAAATAACAATGATGTGGTTTCTGTAGTAATGACAAGTAATGCGAGCTGCGCTTCGCCTGCCACTGCTACAAACTCTGTTACAATGACTGTGAACCACGTTACGCCTTCAGTTTCTATTTCAGGTAATAATACAAGCTGCGCGGGCATCTCCGTAACTTTTACCGCTACCCCAACCAATGGCGGCTCTACACCTTCTTACCAATGGAAAGTGAATGGCACAAACGTTGGAACTAACAGCACTACCTATAGCAGCAGTTCTTTGAACAATGCTGATGTAGTTAGTTGTGTAATGACAAGTAATGCCACTTGCGCTTCTCCTGCTACTGCTACCAGCAATACCATTACAATGACCATTAACCCCCAGCCTGCTGAGCCTGGTGCATTTACAGTGTCTTCTGCTACTACTTACCAGGGACAAACAAGCGTAACTTATACAGTGCCATCTGTGGCTGGTGTTACTTATACATGGTCTTATTCAGGTACCGGTGTTACTATATCCGGTTCGGGTAATTCTGTAACGCTTTCTTTCAACGCTACCGCTACTTCCGGTTCTTTGTGTGTTACTGCTTCTACCAGTTTAGGTTGTGGGCCTTCAGCTTCAAGGTGTATGCCAATTACTGTTAAGCCTTATGAAACATGGACTTGCGGCACCAGCACGGATTGGAACACTGCAACTAACTGGGATGGCGGGTTTGTGCCTTACAGCACTATCAGTGTGTTGATACCATCAGGTGTTTGCAATCCTAATATCTGTTCTGTAAATGCTTCTGCCAATAATGTTACTATCAATTCAGGCGCTACTGTTACTATCTGTTGCGCTTATGAACTGGATGTAAAAGGTAATTTCACTAATAACGGAACTGTTTCAGGTTGTGGTTATGTTGTTGTTACCGACAGTTGCCACACCCTTTATGGTAAAGGCAAAGTTGACAATTTTGAATTAAGAAGCGGATGCAGTGTTTGTAATACTGTTATCAACAGTGGTGATACATTACACATCGGCAAAACATTTAAGCCTACTTCCGGCACTCTGCTTACCAACGGCGGCCTTGAATTATTATCTGATTCCGGCGGCACAGCAGTTGTACTTGCTCATGGCAATACCTGCGGTAATTGCAATACTTATATTTCGGGCGAGGTTATTTGCGACAAATATGTACATGGCGGTGTGAGGGCTTTCCGTTTTCTTGGTCATCCTTTCACCTCTTCTATCGGTCTTAACCAGCTGACCACTTATATGGATATTACAGGACAGGGTGGCTCTGCCAACGGTTTTACTACTACTGTTACCAATAACCCTTCGGCCTTCTGGTATAACACCCTTACTGCCAACGGCTCAAGCGTGAACGATAGCACAGGTTGGATACCTTTTACCAATACCAATGGTGCCGGCGCAAATGCATGGAACCGTTTTGAAGGCCTTCGTCTTCTGTTCCGTGGCAGCTTAGGCCAGGGTTTGGGTTGCAGCCTTTGCGTACCTGATCCTATTACCATCAAAATGCATGGCCAGGTAAATGAGTGTGACCAGGTGGTTTCCTGCGCTACCAATACCAATGTTGGTTACAATTTCATAGGTAATCCGTACCCTTCTAACATTGACCTGAGTCTTTGCACAAGAGGGTCTTCTGTTGGCGCTAATTTCTCCGTGTGGGATCCTAACCAGGGTACTTATGGCGCCTATGTAAGCCAGCCTTTCAGCTTCTCTTACATCCTGCCTTCTATGAGCGCTTTCTTTACCACTTGCAGCTCCAGCAGCAATAATACTATCACTTTCCATGAAAGCGATAAGACTGCCTCTGCCGCTTCGGGCAACTTGTTCAAGACCACTTCAGGTTTTGGCAACAACGTGGTGCAGCTGCATATCCTGAGCAATAATGACTCATTGTCGTGGGACAGGTTGCTATTGTTCTTCAACGGACAGGCTATGGCAACTCTGGATAATTTAGATAATCAAAAGATCTACAACCCCGGTGCCAGCTTGTACTCTTTCTCTACTGACGCCAGCCAACTATCTGTTGACGTACGCCCTTATGTGGACGGACAGGTGATACAATTAGGTTTACAGAATGCCGATGCTATGGATTACACGATTCGCGTGGATGATTATGATGTGCCCGCAGGCGCTACTTTATATCTGCATGATAAATATTTAAACCAGGTACAGGCTTTAAGCTACGGCATGGAATATCATTTCTCTGTTAGTTCTGATCCTAATTCACAAGGCGATAATCGTTTTGAACTGAACCTGAGTGGCGCTACTTCTGTTAACAATGTAGTTGCAGGCAATGATTTCAAGGTGAATATGATGCCTAACCCTGCCAGCAACAGCGCTATTGTAAGCTTTGAGGCTCCACAGTCGGGCAACACGGTGGTACACGTAAGCGCCATAACCGGCCAGGTGCTTTACAGCAGCGAACTGGGAGATGTGAAAAGCGGCAAAGCAGTGCTGCCCTTGCAAAATTTTGCTCCCGGCATGTATATCGTGAATGTGGTTTGTGGTAATTATTCTGTAACGCAACGCCTGGTAAAACAATAAACTTTCAAAATTATCTAAAAGAACAACCATGAAAAACACTTATAAAATAGCCTCTGTACTCGTAGTTGCATTCATCCTTGCATCGCCAATGCTGGCATTGGCCGGTGGCCCGGGTTTCGGCGGAGGAGTGGACGACGGTGGAAACACCTGCTCTGTGCCTCTTGACAGTGGACTTAGCATGCTTATTGCTGCAGGTATCGGTTACGGCGCTAAGAAATTTACAAAAAAGAAAAAAGTATTGTCTTCAAAATAATTGTAGTCACAATTCATTTATTACAAAGCCCCGTATGCGGGGCTTTGTCTTTTTATTTTTAAGTATCCCCTACGATGTGATTGCAAACCCTTTGTTATCAAAAACTAAAGGTGCGGTTAAGCCGCTCCTATACTTTCTCTTAGGGCTTTTAAGGATAGATATTTGTATCAGAAAATGAAACATTAAAAAACTAAAAAAAATGAAACACGCACATAAAATATCAATCCTGCTAACAGCGATAATACTTGCAACTCCTTTACTGGCCCTTGCAGGTGGCCCGGGTTTCGGCGGTGGTGTGGATGATGGCGGAAATACCTGCTCAGTGCCACTTGATGGTGGCCTCAGTATACTGATAACGGCGGGCATTGGATATGGCGTGAAAAAGTTCCGCAAAAAGATACCAGGAACAAAAAATAAATAATAAATATATCCCGCAACATGAAAATAAAATAACAAAACCGCCTCTTGGCGGTTTTGTTATTTCTGCTTTGCTTACTTTTGTGCCCCTAAGTAAATAATAATGATATATCATATAACTGTCGGAGACTTTGCCGCAACCCCACTTAAAGAGGCTATAAACCTGGAACCGTCCATGCAGGGCGAAGTATTTATCTTAAAGGACATTTTACATGTAGGCCCCATATTAAAAGATGAAGGGACTTCGTTCAGCGCCATGCGCTCGGCTTTCTGGCAACAAGTAATAGGAAATGATAAGAATCCCGCAGAAGTAAATGACATGGAGCGCTTGCTCGACTTATCCAACGAGATGTTTAAAGATGAGAGCATACAAGCATGGTTCTGGATGGCGCCAACACCGGCAGACATTTGCGCCTATTTCTGGATGCTGAAATATTTATCTAAACACCCCGGTCGCCTGTATATCGTAAACATTGCCAACCTGCCCTTCCTGGATGAAAATGGCAAAGTGTTTTATCCTAAAAGCCTTAGTGAGATACAACCCAAAGAAATAGTAAAAGCCCGCCGTCTTGCCCGCCATGTAACACCGGCAGAAGTGGAAGTGGATACAGACGACTGGAAACGCATCGTTGATGAGAATGCCGGGATCCGGACGCACGAAGGAGGAAAAAAGCTGACATCGCGTACTGAAACATATTATGACGACCAACTAATAAGTTTTTGCTCACAACAGTTTCAGAAGGCATCGCGTATTGTGGGACAAGCTATTACTAAATTTGGTATCCCGACAGGGGATATTTACCTGGGCTGGCGTTTGCGCAAACTGGCGGAAGAGGGAAGGTTGCAATTGCAGGGTGATATAGCAAAAACACTGAAAGATTACGATGTAAAACTTCCTGGTGAGGTTATTGCAGCCACTACAGTTGGAATACCTTAATGGGTTAAATACACAATAGTCAATTTGAAGAACATAACATGAAGATCAGCCCCATTTCGATTCTAGGCCCCGATGAACGCGGTTATACCGCCGAGTACTACCACGAACGCTTAGGCTTGCAACTTATTGTTTTTCGAAAAGCCGGCACTGTGAGCGGCAGGCATTACCATAAAGGCACGTCTTTATCAAAGAATCCGGAAATATTTATGCTGCTAAGCGGTACCATGACCTTAAACTGGCGCGATGTAAATGGCACTGCAGTGCAAAGTGCCGAAATTACCGGCCCTACAAGAATAGAAATACCCCCTTATACCTGGCATGAACTGATAGCAAAAACAGATTGCACCGCCCTGGAGCTTGGCTCCATCACCGAGCATAAAAACGATACATTTTACGATTAATATTACCACATACTATGCAAGAAGTATCTTGGCTAAAGCCGGAAGTATCCCATTCAAATCCCCGACCTGAAGGCCAGGGCTATTAATGGTTGACATTGCATTAAGCGGCAAATTAACCTTTTACCTCTTTAACCATTTACCTCTTTTAAGTTACCTTTGCACCAATGAATTTCGACCTCAGCATAGCAGGAGAAAAAGTAAAGCCACACCAGTCCCTTGCATTGCACATAATGGTAGGGTTGGCATTAATCGGCTTTGGCGTGATCTCTTATTTTTTTTACGCGTTTACATACGTCGCCACTAAATCTCAATTCCCATTACACGACCTAAAGGTGTGGGCTATTGTCATGCTATTCTTTGGCTTTATTATCATTTTCATTACGATATTCCGAAAAAGCTGGATGATCTATCCAAAGAATAACCGCATTTTCCGGATCATTGAGTTAATAGCGTGTGTCTCATTCCTGGTTCTTTCCTACGGCAATGCCCTGAAAATGCCTGCAGCTATCTTTGCTATTCTTAGCCTGGGGATACTATATGCTATATTTCAGGAGGAAGGAAATAATAAACCTCTGCTATTGTCAGTTTCTGATGAAGGCATAAATCTTCCGTCAACAGCGCGCAGAAAATTTCTAGAATGGACAGAAGTAGAAAGTATCATCCTTCGTTTCGGGACAATAACAGTTGAATGCCAGGGCAATTCATTTTTTCAATGGAATGTAAACAATATTAATTTTGACAATGAAATTTTTGAGGCATATTGTAAAAGCCAGGTAGCGGAACACAAAAACAAAAGAATTAAAGACTGGTAAACTCTTTGATTTTTGAATTTTAACTTTTGAATTTTTATGACACCATACATCTTATACTCAGACGGCAAAGGAAATATTTTTGAGGACACCACGCTTTATGCGGTAGGCCGCTCTGGTTGGGAAGCAATGCCCATTCCGGAATTTGAATGGATAGAACTGCCTGAGGGTGGTTCTTTATACGAACTTCCTGGCCGCCAGGGTATAGGTATAGATGTGCATAGCGGTGAGATGCGGCTATGCGAAAAAGGCTGGGCTGTAGCAGCATTTATTCCACCGGCACATACCGGGCTTTACCTTGCAGCCTATGAGACCCAACCGGATGCTCCAACACTTCCTTTATTTTGTTACACAGCAACCGGCTGGCACAATGAGAAATTTTATGTCCCCGCTGTGCGTATTGAACGCGATATAAGACAAGAAGCCGGCGGTTATGACCAGGCAAAAGTGGAAGAAGGCGTGAATGAGCTATTACAAGCCTACCCTCATAACAGGTTAGTAAAACATCTTGCTGAGAATTGCGCCCTCACTTATCATTGCCCAGCGGCCCGCAATTATTTCCTTGGGCGCTGGGAATGCCCCATACCTTCATCGCCCGCCTGTAATGCCAATTGCATAGGCTGTATATCTTTTCAGCCACAGGAAGAAACAATCACATCTACACAAGACAGGCTTACTTTTAAACCGACCGCTGCAGAAATTGTAGAATATACTGTTCCGCATCTTGAAACAGCGCCCTACCCCATCGTTAGTTTCGGACAAGGCTGCGAGGGCGAACCCCTTTTGATGTGGGAAACTATTCGGGAGGCTATCATCGAGATTCGCAAGCACACAAACAAAGGCTCTATCAATATAAATACCAATGGCAGTATGCCTGATGCAGTTGAAAAGCTTATGGAAGCGGGATTGGATAGTATTCGCGTGAGTACCAATTCTGCACGGCCAGACATTTATACCAAATATTACCAGCCGAATAATTATGCTTTCGAAGACATTGTAGAAAGCCTGAAAGTGGTACGCAAATATAACGGATGGTCGTCCATCAATTACTTTGTGTTCCCGGGTGTTACTGATTGTATTGAAGAATACGAAGCGCTCCGCGATCTTATTAAAGAGACCGGTTTGAATATGATTCAGTGGCGCAATTTCAATATAGATCCCGATTGGTACCTTGGCAAAATGAATATCAGCGACCAGGGTGAAAACCTGGGTATCATCCAAATGATGGCTTTAATACACAAACAATTCCCCGACTTGAAATTTGGCTATTTCAACCCACCAATAGAAAGGATGAAGAATTTTGATGTGGATTTTGCACATTAAAAAATGACGTAGTGCACCTATTCTATATTGTTTTGAAGATACCTATCTTTACAAAAAATATCGATCTTGCCGACTATATCCATGTTTTTCGGAATTATCATCCGGATGTATTATGCTCCCAAAGAACATAATTCTCCCCATATTCATGTATATTACAGTAACGACACTGCTGTTATTAATATTCAGGATGGGGAACTTATGGATGGAAAACTACCTTTAAGGCAATTACGCCTTGTAAATGCCTGGATTGAAATTCACAAAGAAGAATTGATGGCCGATTGGAACTTATGTCAGAATGGAGAAAAGCCATATTCAATAGAACCTTTAAAATAAATAAGATGTACCCCGCAATAACAGAAGTAAAACCTGAAATTGATTATATGCTTTTATTAACTTTTGACAATGGTGATAAAAGAGTATTTGATATGAAACCTTATCTTGACATAGGTATTTTCAGAGAATTAAAAAATATTTCAAAATTCAATAGTGTTCGGGTAAGTTTTGACAGTATTGAATGGGAAAATGAAGCGGACCTTGATCCTGAAATTTTATTTCAGAATAGTAAAATTGTATGACACACGCCTCACGCCTTACAACTGAGAACTCAATTAATCCCAAAGCTCTTGCATGGACAATCGCAGTGCATGCTCTGCTCTTTCTGCTTTTTTTCCTGTGGAAATACCAATTACCAGCACAGGTTATCACCGCAGAGGATATGGGCATGGAAGTAAATCTTGGTTCTTCGGATAATGGAGCTGGAACAGATCAGCCTTTGTCTGTTGAAAGCCCTGCGGCCTCAAAATCTAAAGTCGCTTATACGCAAGCCACGCAAAAGAATGATATACCTAAAGACATTCTGCACAGCGAAAATGCAGATAATCCTTCTATAAATACTGAAAACAAAAAAAATAATACAGCTCAGCAAGCCAATGATAACAAGCCATTACCCCAACACGCCAAATATGTATATACAGGCGCTACGGGCAAAGGCGGCAACAATGCCTTACAGGACGCGCCGGGCACTAACGAAGGAAACACAACAGGTCCCGGCGACAGGGGTGTTCCGGGCGGCACACCGGGAGCTACAGAATATACTGGTGCACCGGGCACTGGCGGCATCAGCCATACCCTGAATGGCAGGTTCATAACAGAATTTCCGGGTCGCGAAGCAAATTATAACGAAGATGGCAGGGTGGTTATACGTGTGACTGTGAATAGGGAAGGTCAAATAGTAAATAAACAAGTACTTGCCGCTACTTCCGAAGAACTCAGTAGTATAGCCCTTAAGAAATGTGCTAAAGTCCTCTTTAACCGTTCAGAAAGTGCCCCGACGGAACAATTCGGTAATATTACTTTCGTTTTTAAAACACACTCCTGATTTTCGGAATTGGGAATTTGTAATTAGGGATTTGGGCCAAAGTTCCCGGAGTCTATATTTTTCGAAACAAATCCAAAACTCACAATTCACAATTCCAAGCAACTTATTATATTTACCTTGCAATGAATTACCAGGAAACGCTCGATTACCTTTATGCTGCTTTACCCATGTTCTCCCGCATCGGTAAGGCTGCGCTTAAACCCGACCTTAGCAATACCCTGAAACTTACCGCCGCACTTGGCGACCCGCATACCAAATTCAAGTCGATACATATAGCCGGCACCAATGGCAAGGGCAGCACCAGCCACAGCCTCGCGGCAGTAATGCAGGAAGCAGGCTATAAAACAGGGCTGTACACATCACCACACCTGCTTGATTTCCGCGAACGCATCCGTATTAACGGCGTTCCTGTTTCGCAGGGATGGGTGGTGAATTTTGTGCAGCAGCATAAAGAACTCATAGAAGAAATAAAACCATCTTTTTTCGAAATCACCGTAGCAATGGCATTTCTTGCATTTGCAGAAGAGAAGGTGGATATTGCCATTATCGAAACCGGCCTCGGCGGCAGGCTGGACAGTACCAATATTATTACGCCAATACTGTCTATCATCACTAATATCTCTTACGATCACCAGGACTTGCTTGGCGAGACCCTGCCCGAGATAGCAGCAGAAAAAGCGGGCATTATTAAACATAAAGTACCGGTGCTTATCGGCGAATTGCAATCGGAGACAGAACGTGTTTTCTTTGAGCAATCCATACACATGCAAACCAGCCTCTATTATGCCGAGGCCATGTGGGACCTTGTACGCATAAAGCAGGACGCGAGGCACCAGCATTTCAAAGCTATACACCGCGCCCGCAGGGAGATACATAAACTTTCCACAGACCTGTTGGGTACTTACCAACAACACAATATACGTACTGTGCTGGCTGCTGCGGAAGTTTTAGATGCAAGCCAGGGCATAGATATCCCGCTACCTGTAATAGTGAAAGCCCTTGCCCATGTAAAAGAGCTGACAGGCTTGCGTGGCCGCTGGGATTGGTTGCAACAAAAACCCATCATCATTGCAGATGTTGCCCATAACGAAGCCGGCCTGCGCGAAGTGATGAAACAATGGCGCGCTGTTCACGCACTTGCCAAGCATATTGTTATTGGTTTTGTAAAAGACAAGGACATCAATCTTGCCCTTGCACAGTTTCCTAAAGACGCTGTTTATTACTTCACTAATGCGCAGATACCGCGCGCGCTTCCTGCTGCCGAACTGCAAGCCCTTGCTACAGAACATGGACTGCATGGGCAGATATATGACAATGTACCCGATGCTCTCAGTGCTGCCAAACAAAACATGAAAGATGAAGATGCCCTGCTCATAACCGGTTCCTTTTTTATTGTTGCAGAGGCTCTGCAGGCGTTAGGCATGGATAAACCAACTGTGCAACTTGGTTTGTTTGCGAGGGTGTAATTGCATTTCTTCAGCAGTTCCAACAATCATTTTCACAAACCTGTGAATAATGCAATTATTTCTCTTAATGCTGTAAAGCTTATTCTCTGAAAGAGTAGCACTTTTGCCCTGTGAACATCCCTTCACAACCGTGGTGCCGGTAGCGCCGGATCAATATCAAAACAATGCAAAAAACACAAAAATTATTGTTCGCTTTGACGATTGCAATGTCATGTAGCATTTTTTCGGCTACTGCGCAGACTTATGTACATGACCGCCCTCAAAGGCCTGAAGTGACTCGCGGTGAGGCACCAAGCCCGCAACACGTTTGGGTTAATGAAGACTGGCATGCCAGAGGTGGTAAATACGAATTTACAGGTGGCCATTACGCCAAGCCACCACATCATGGTTATAAATACAGCGAAGGGCATTGGAACCATTCGTCTCACGGGGATTCATGGAAATCCGGCAGTTGGCATAAATAGAATGTGTTGATATATAAAAGTTTGATAAGGGTGTCTTTCCAGGCACTCTTTTCTTATTACTTCCGGCCAATGCCCAGCACATCCTTCATTGTGAATACTCCGCTCTTTCCGGCAACAAATTCCGCCGCCAGCACTGCACCTAAAGCAAAACCATCACGGTTATGAGCCGTATGAATGATTTCAATATCATCGATCGGCGAAGAATATTTGACATTGTGCGTGCCTGGTACATTCTCCACCCGATGGGATACGACCTCAAATGCCTCCGGATTATCTGTAGGATGTTTTGACCAGTGTTTTTTTCGGTTGAAGTTCTCCAATATTTGTTCGGCAAGCGTTATCGCTGTACCGCTGGGCGCATCTTTCTTTTGGGTATGATGCGTTTCTTCTACCACTACGTCATAATCGGCCTGTTCGTCCATCAGGGAAGCCAGCATCTTATTTATTTCGAAAAAAATATTTACCCCAATGCTAAAATTAGATGCCTGCAAAAAAGCGGTATCTTTTTCAATTGCTTTGAACTCTGCATGCACGAGGCCTTCGTTCCAACCAGTTGTGCCTGAAATAGTGGGTATCCCGGCATTGAGGCACTGTATTACATTGTCCGGCGCAGCTTCCGGTCTCGTAAACTCAATAGCTACATCTGCCTCCTTTAAATTTGCGGGTGTCATTTCGTGTTTATTGGCCGTGCTGATACGCAAAGCAATGGTATGTCCACGTTGTATGGCTATCCGCTCAATGGTTTGCCCCATTTTTCCATAACCGATCAATGCTATTCGCATAAAATTAAAGTAAGAGTGAAAGTATGGTAAAGATAGCAAACACAACGCTGGCGATCCCATTTGTATTGGCAAATGCCATATCTACTTTGCTCAGGTCGTTGGGTTTTACTAACAAATGTTGATAGATCAACAGGCCTATGTAGATAGCTGTCCCCACCCAAAACAGCCAATGGAATTGCCCTATTATGCCGGCTGTAATAATTGTCGCTGCCGACAGAATATGCAGCAGTGTAGAAACACGAAGCGCATTCTTAACGCCAAGCGCCGCCGGTATGGAATGTAATCGATGGCTTTTATCAAATTGCTCATCTTGAAGGGCATAAATAATATCGAAACCCGAAACCCATGTCAGTACGGTAAACGAAAACAGCAGGGGCACGATGGCGAAATATCCGGTAACAGAAAGGAAAGCGCCAATTGGTGAAAGCGAAAGCCCGACACCTAGTACCAAATGACAGAGTGCTGTGAAACGTTTTGTATAGCTATAAAAAAGTATGACGAAAAGCGCCACAAAGGACAAGTAAAAGCAAAGGATATTGATGAAAAAAGTAGTTGCGACAAATAGCAGTGAATTAATAATAGTAAAGGTTAATGCATGTTCCGCTTTAATGATACCTGCCGGTATTTCGCGCTTTGCGGTGCGTGGGTTCAACGCATCAAAATGCCTGTCCAAATACCTGTTGAAAGACATTGCTGCACTCCGCGCAAACACCATGCACAGTAACATTTTTACCAATAGCTGCCATTGAAAGGTTTTATGCTCATTGACAATTGCCAGCGTGAAACCAATGAAAGCAAAAGGCAACGCAAAAACAGTATGACTGAATTTTACCAATGATAAATAGCGGCGTGTGCTCTGGAAAAAAGGGGTCACTAATGCTGTCATTTGTCTTTTACTTCTGCGTCGAAACTGATAGATATTGCTTCTTCCTGTGCGTTGGAATGGACCAGTACATTCTTCTCCTGGTGGCCGGGGTGGTGGGCGCTGTTATATTGTATCATGATCTCACCTTCGCCACCGGGTTGTATAGGTTCTTTAGAGAAAGAAGGAACAGTGCATCCACATGTAACATCTACCCTGGATATCATTAATGGATTGGGGCCCGTGTTTTTAAAACGATAAGCATATTTAACTACGTCACCTTCCTTTATCTCGCCGAAACTGTGTTTTGTATCGTAAAAGTAAATAATGGTTTTAGGCATTGCAGCTATCTGCTTTTCGCGCTCCATCTCCTGGTTCGGGACAGGGCCGCTACTGCTGCTTTTCCCAACTCCGTATTTATTAAACAAAGCTGTGCTGCTTACACCGCTTAATTCCACCAGGGCTATAACAAAACAAGACAAGGTAAGAACAGTTAATAATACGGCTTTCAATTGTTGATTCATATTGCAAAGATAATTGTGAATTAATCTTAAAATTTATAAAAACTGCCTAACTAATTAACCTTTTAACCAATTAACTATGCTCCTCCCATATTTTGGACAAATGCACCAGCGTTTCCACAGCCTTTTCCATATCCTGCACGCTTACATATTCCTGTTTGGAGTGTATGCCCATTTCGCCTGTAAATATATTGGGACAGGGCAAACCCATAAAAGAAAGCCTTGATCCGTCTGTGCCGCCACGAATGCTCATTCTTTGCACTTTCATGCCTGCACGTTGGTATGCTTCATCTGCATGGTCCATTACCTGAGGGTGTTTGTCCAGGATCTCCTTCATGTTACGGTATTGTTCTTTCACCACCAGATCTGCATTCATGCCGGGAAAATGTGCCAGGGTTTTATCAACAAGTTCTTTTAGGCTCTGCTCATATTTTGCCAGCATTGCCGTTTCAAAATCACGGATAATAAACTGAACAGAAGCTTTTTCCAAACTACCTTCTATATGAACAGGATGTACAAAGCCTTGCATGCCCTCTGTTGTCTCAGGGCTCCATTCCTTTTTGGGCAATGAATCCACAAACATTGCAGCCGCCTTTATAGCGCTTTGCATTTTGCCTTTTGCATAGCCGGGGTGAGCGCTCACACCATTAAAGGTAACAGTAAAGGCATCAGCTGAGAAAGTCTCACCTTCCAGGTGGCCTCGCTCGCCACCATCCAAAGTATAACCAAATTGAGCTCCTAACTTTTTCATATTCACTGCTGCAACTCCCCGCCCTACTTCTTCATCAGGTGTGAACAGGATGCGAATTTTGCCGTGGGGTATTTCAGGGTGCTGAATAAGGTAATTGGCAAGGTCCATAATAATAGCAACTCCTGCCTTATCATCTGCCCCTAAAAGTGTAGTGCCCGACGCTGTAATAATATCGTCCCCTATTCTTTCCTTAAGATAAGGATGATTATGTGTGCTGATAACTACTGTCGGGTCATCAGGAAGTACTATCTCCTGCCCGGTGTAGTTCATGTGCAACAAAGGTTTTACGCCTGTGCCGCTGCAATCCGGCGCTGTGTCCACATGCGAACAATAACATAATACCGGAACTTCTTTTTTGCTTGTGGCAGGGATGGTGGCATAAACATAGCCATGCTCGTCGAGTTCTGCATCAGCTATTCCCATTGCCTTCAATTCCTGTTCCAATATGCGGCTCAGGTCTTTTTGTTTCATAGTGGACGGCTGGCTACTTGATGCTGGGTCACTTTGTGTATCAACCTGCACATAACGTATAAAACGCTCTGCCGCAGTATGCTTATAATTATCTATAGACATTTCTTTATAATTAGAGGGCGTAAAACTAAGCCTAAAATGCGTAAAAAATAAAGCCGCGGGAATTGAATCTGACAATTCCCTGATTCTTAAATTAAATAATGTGTTTGTACCTTCGTCCCATGCAAGGCTTTTCTCAAAATGATATTTCACAGGTTATAACCGTAACATTCACTTTGTTTGCCGTAATTGATGTCTTGGGCTCATTGCCTGCTATCATATCCATTAAAAAGAAAATGGGTGATATAAGCGCAATACAAGCCACGCTCGTTTCGGGAGCTCTGATGTTGTTGTTCTTTTTTGTGGGGCAAGAGATGTTAGAGTTTATGGGGCTTGATATTCAATCTTTTGCCATTGCCGGCTCTATAGTCATTTTTATATTGGGGCTGGAAATGATCCTTGGCTGGGAATTTTTTAAAAATGAAAAAGACTCCAAGACAAGTAATATAGTCCCTATTGCATTTCCCCTCATAGCAGGGTCGGGTACACTTACCACCGTCATGTCACTAAAAGCCAATTTTCACCAGTACAATATATTGATAGGCATCTTTATCAACCTCATTTTCATATTCCTTACGCTGCGCTCCGTCAATTTCCTGGAACGCATATTGGGGCCTTCCGGCATAGCAGTGATACGTAAATTCTTCGGCGTTATACTTATAGCCATTGGGGTGAAGATATTCCGGAATAATGTTGGATTTTAGAATACCGTTCTCACTTATATTTGTTGCTTCAAAATTGACCGCTATATGATGAATGATATATTGAACACGGCAAAACGGTATGCAGAAGGCCTTAACCATGTGGAAACAAGGAGGGAGCAGTGGGCAGAAAAATGCAAATTGCTTACTGAGCACCTAAAAGAAATAGCCGAGTACCTGAATAAGAATGCACCGTTTAAACCCGGATATTTTGTAGATACTTTTTACGCTTTTGATGAAGCAATAAAAGGCACTTGCGTAGAGATGCCTTCGGTTACGTTCCGCTCCGGCGATATGCCAATGGATATTTTATTTAAGAATGAAGAGGGCAACCAGGTCGCCTATTTCGAAAAAGGTTTCCAGATAACATTTAACCCTACACCGACCGGCCAGATAGCTGTACTCTTATTTCCGCACCATAATAATTTCCACCAGGAAGAAGCGGGCTTTACCCCCCTGCTGATAATCAACAACCTTGATGAGCTTGACATGAACCTGATAGACGAAATAGTACATAAGGGTATGGAAGCGGCTTTCTACAGCAGTTTTGTAGGCATGGCAGAACATAATGGCAGCCCCAATCCGACCCCGCAATCTTATAACCCGATAGGTTTTAAGCGTTTTGAATCAACAGAGAAGAAATAAAAAATCCCCTGAGTGTCTCAGGGGATTTTTTATTCCATTAACAATTAATCATTTACAATTACCACACTTTTGCCCTCAGGCTGTCGGGGCGGTACATTTTATCTGTTGCTTTTACATCAAAAGCATCATACCACGATTTTACATTTGTGATAGGACCATTGCAACGCCATTGTGTTGGTGAATGCGGATCGGTTTTGATGCGTGCAGCCAATTCTTCAGGCGTAGTATTTGCGCGCCAAACCTGTGCCCAGCTAAGATAGAACCTTTGGTCAGGAGTAAGGCCATCTATTTTTTCGTTGCCTTGTCCCTGTTTGGTTTTCTTAAAGGCCTGGTATGCAATTGTAATACCGCCAAGGTCAGCAAGGTTTTCACCTTCTGTGAGCTGCCCGTTTACATGTATACTATCCAATACAGTGTAAGCGTTGAATTGCTTAACCACCATGTTTGCTTTCGTAACAAATTTATTAGAGTCTTCAGAACTCCACCAGTTGCTCAGGTTGCCTGATGCGTCATAAAGGCGGCCCTGATCGTCAAAACCATGTGTCATTTCGTGACCGATTACCCCACCTATACCACCGTAGTTTACCGCATCATCCGCTTCAAAATCAAAGAAAGGATATTGCAGGATACCTGCAGGGAAAACGATCTCGTTAAATGCAGGGTTGTAATACGCGTTCACTGTGGGAGGAGTCATGCCCCATTCCATTCTGTCAACAGGACGGCCAAGTTTGCTCAGATCATAATTGTATTGGAATTGGGAAGAAGCAAGTATATTTTTTACATAGTCATTACCGACAACTGTCAGGCTGCTATAGTCTTTCCATTTGTCAGGATATCCTATTTTTTTCATGAAAGCATTCAGTTTTGTCAATGCTTTTTTCTTGGTGCTATCACTCATCCAGTCAAGGTTCTGTATACGGTCTGCATAGGTTTCCTGTAGATTATTTACCAGTTCCAGCATACGCTTTTTAGCTTCAGGTTTGAAGTATGCATCCACATACATTTGTCCCAGCAATTCGCCTATTGAACCGTCCACCAGCCTTAACACGCGTTTCCAACGCGCTTGTTGCACTTTCTGGCCACGCACTGTTTTGCCATAGAAATTGAAATGCGTAGAATCAAAATCAGCACTGAGGAAACCTGACATATCGTTCACAGCATGGAATTCCAGGTATTTCTTCCATACATCTATTGGTGTTGCTTTCAGTTGTTTTGAAACTTCCTCAAAGAATTTAGGCATTCCTACTAATACTGTATCCTGTCCTTTTACGTTCAGGTTAGTCATCAGTGTCTTCCAATCCAGGCCGGGTGTTGTTTTTGTAACAGCATCCAGGGTGAACTTGTTGTATGTTTTGTAAGGATCGCGCTGTTCAACACGGGTCATGGAAGCGCTGGCTAGGGCTGTTTCCAGCTTTATCACATCAGCGCCATCTTTTTTTGCAGTTGCTGCGTCTTCACCCATCAGCATAAACATCTGGGGTACATAAGCCATATATGCTTCGCGTATTTTGGCAGTACGTTCGTCTTTATCAAAATAATAATCACGATCGGGCATACCCAAACCGCCCTGGCCGAACTGGCACATTTCTTTCGTTACATTCTTATCATCTGGCCCAACACCGAAGCTGAACAAAGGACCAATGCCCTGTGTATGCTCCATAGCTATTTCGGCCAGCAATCCATTTACGTCTTTTATAGCCTTAATGCGGTCCAATACCGGGTTCATCGGCGTGATACCGGCTTTATTAATATTATTACTATCCATGCCGCTACGATAGAAATCACCTACTTTCTGCCATGGACTACCTGCTGCTGCATCCTTCATATTTGCTGCAGAGTCAAGCAATTTTTGCAAAGCCTTATTGTTGTTTTCTATCAATTCATCAAAGCTGCCCCAGCGCGTTTTGTCTCCGGGTACAGGATTGTTTTTCAACCATGTGCCATTAGCATACATGAAGAAGTTATCTCCGGGACGCACAGTGGTGTCCATATTTGCAGGATCGAGCACCTTGCGAGATGTGCTGCTTTTGCCGGCCTGCTGGCAGGAAGCCAATAAAAGCAATGCGGCAGAACCTGCGAAAAGCGTGTTTTTAATATTCATATATTTTGATGTGTATGATTTTTAATCGGCAAATGTACTATGTTTAATTTGATAATTTGTTGATTTGTTAACGGGGAAATGGGGGAATTAAGGGGGAGAAGCAAGCCCTTCTGCATGAGAAATAATATCAGGGCAGAAAAATATTTTTTTATCTTGTATCATATTTGATACCTTTACTTAAGAGATTTTTGATGAAATCGAGTGAATTAATCAGAAAAATGGAAAGAGCAGGGTGGGTAGAGATCAGGCAAACAGGAAGCCACAAAATATTTATACATAAAGATCACGCATATTCCATTCCTGTACCTGCTCATGGCTCAAAGGAAGTGCCCACCGGTACGGCCAATAAAATATTAAAACAAGCAGGACTTAAATAAGAAATTATGACAAGTGTTGAACTAATTATAGAAAAAAGCGAGGGGCTGCTTTGGGGAAGAGTGGAAGGCAAAAAATGGATGCCTACTCCCTATGGCAAAACGTTGACGGAACTTATTGATAACTTAAAAGAATTAGTGGCCGATTATATAACGCATGAAGGAAAGAATGATAAAACCTGGAATCATACAGACTGGGATAAAATAAAATTCACATTCAAATATGATCTCACTGCCTTTTTCGAGGTCTTTGATTTTTTAAACCTCTCTGCCATAGCCAGCAAAGCACAGATTAACAGGACTTTATTAAACCATTATAAAACAGGATTAAAACACCCTTCTGCGCGCCAAGCGCAAAAAATAGAAGATGCTATTCATTTGCTGGCAAAGGAGTTGAGGGCTGTGAAATTGGTGGCGTGAAAGAATAATTCTTTCTGATTTTCTGCATTAATGCATTGATTTGCATTAGCCAAAGGGCGATAGCGTTGAAAATATTTTTCGGCTTTCGTTTAATTGTCTTTGCTTCTTTAAACAAGTTTTAAGTATTGAAACTCAGTTTATTGCTAAAAACTTTCCCTTTATAGGCAAATAAGATTTCCATAAATACAATGTTACTTGTACTTTGTGCAAAATTTTAAACCACACTTTTATGAATCGTCTTTTATTTGTTCTCTTATTTATTGCGTCAGCAGGTATGGTTCAGGCACAAGACCTGAAAACCCCGGCCATGAGCCCAACCTGTAAGATGACACAGGATTTCTCTACTTCTACCATTGAGTTGACCTACAGCCGCCCGGCTATGCGCGGGCGTAAAATTTTTGGCGAACTGGTGCCTTATGGCAAGGTTTGGCGCACAGGGGCTAATGGCGCTACCAAAATAAAATTTGCTGAAGATGTGAAAATAGGCGGCAAAGATGTGAAAGCAGGCGAATACGCTTTATATACCATACCTGGCACATGGGAGTGGGAAGTGATACTTAATAAAGGCACAGGCAACTGGGGCGCTTATGGTTATGACACTACCGGGGATGTAGCCCGCTTTAAAGTAAAATCAGAGAAGATGCAGATGCCGATGCAGTCTTTTACCATGGATTTTTCCAATATAACCATGAATTCATGCGACCTGTTTCTTGGTTGGGAAAAAACAATGGTTATGATACCTATTGTTACCAATAACAGCGCACGCATTATGGCTGCTATTGATAAGGCTATCAACAAACCAAACATCCCGTATTTCCAGGCTGCCCAATATTATTTCGAATCAGGCACTGACCTTGAAAAAGCGAACATGTATTGCGACAAAGCATTGGAGCAAAATCCCAAAGCTTATTACATGTGGTTTCTGAAAGCACGTATAGAAGCTAAATTGGGCCACAAAGATGAGGCAATTGCTGCAGCTACAAAATCGATGGAAGCTGCTAAAGGCAGTGCAGCAGAAGATGAGTACATGCATAATAACCTGAAACTTATTGATGACCTGAACGCACCCGACAAGGATACGGCCGCAAAGCCTAAGAAATCCGGTTCAAAGAGCGCTAAAGCTTCTAACTAAAATGTAAAGCATTTGATCTTACCCACAGTATGTTTTTGTACTGTGGGTTTTATTTTTATTACTATGCGTAAAATATTTCTCCTTGCTGCTTTATTAAGCACACTTATTGCTAATGCACAACAAGTGCGACCAGCCTCTTCAACAAAGATATACAGTAAGATATCGGAGTTGAAGCACCTTACGTGTGTGCTCTATGTAGCAGCGCATCCTGACGATGAAAACACCCGTCTGCTGGCATGGCTGGTAAATGATAAGCATATCCGCACTGCTTACCTGTCATTAACACGGGGAGATGGCGGACAAAACATACTAGGTAGCGAGCAAGGCCCGGCTTTGGGCCTGATTCGCACCCATGAGCTGATGGAAGCACGTAAACTGGATGGGGCTGAACAATATTTTGCAAGGGCCATAGACTTTGGCTTTTCTAAAAATTCAAACGAAACTTTTAAGCATTGGGATGAAAATTTACTGACTTCTGATGTCTGCTGGGCCATCAGGAAACTGAGGCCCGATGTGGTGATATGCCGTTTTCCTCCAACGGCGCAAGCAGGGCATGGGCAACATGCGGTATCTGCGATAGTGGCCGCTGATGCATTTAAAGTTTGCGGTAATAAACAACAATTCGCCGAGCAGTTGAAATATTATCCCGCATGGCAGCCTAAACGTTTGCTATTTAATGCCTTCAGATTTGGCAGCTTCAATACCACATCGGAGGACATGCTGAAACTGCAGGTGGGTCAGTATATCCCATCAATGGGTGTGGGAGTAGGAGAACTTGCCGGCATAAGCCGCAGCGTGCACAAGAGCCAGGGAGCCGGCACACCGAGCACACCGGGTGTACAAACTGAGTATTTTAAATTAGTGAGTGGTGATAGTATGTCCACGTCAATATTTGACGGCATAGATATTACCTGGGGCAGGGTGAACAGGAAAGATATAGGCGAAGACATACAAGCGGTTTTGAATGATTATGATTACAAGCACCCCGATGCCAGCCTGCCGGCTTTGTTAAGTATCCGTAAAAAGATACAGAACGTAGGTGATGAATATTGGCGCAAACAAAAACTGGAAGAACTGGATCGTATTATTCTTGATTGCAGCGGTTTTATGGCAGAACTTTATACTAAACAAGCACAAAGTACTGCAGGAGAAAACCTGCCATTCACATTGCATGTAATAGCACGCTCAGAAATGCCAGTGTCACTAATGCATGTGCAGTATCCCACCAGCGATACCTCAATGAACCTGGACATAAGAAAAGACACTTTATTTTCGTTCGACCGTACAATAAATATCCCTTCTAATACGCCTGTCACAGAACCTTACTGGCTCTCCATGCCTCTGCCGGGCAAAGATGTTTTCCCTTTGCCTGACGACACTTTACTCGGATTGCCTGAAACACCCAATAATTTGAATGCGATACTGACTTTAAAAATAGGCGATGAATTATTTAAAGTTCCAGTACCTCTATCATACAAAAAACTGGACCCTACCAGGGGCGACGTGGTAGAGCAATTAAGAATAGTACCTGATCTAACGCTTGAATTTACCAATACACTTTTAGTAACTAATGCAGATGGCTCAGTACATGCCGAAGTACGCATACACCCACTTAAAAACCTGCCTGATGCAACCTTGTCTATATATGCCTATAAGGACAACAATAAAACAATACCACATCTTGACCTGCGCCTTGGCAACGACACTACCATCGAGATAAACCTCACAAGAAAGGAAACCGAGCGAATAAATAAAGTAGATTTTTCCCTTTCTGCAGAAATAAAAGCAGGGGACAAAACATATTCAAAGACTGAGAAACTTATCCAATACAACCACATTCCTTCTTTACAATACTTTACTTCTGCCACCGCCAAAGTATTACGTAAAAACTGGAATTGCACAGCAAGACATATTGGCTTTATTGAAGGCGCCGGCGATTATACTGTTACCTTTCTGCGGCTTGCGGGTCTTGATGTGGACATACTTAAGGATGCCGACTTTTCAAACGTTGAGAAACTAAAAAAGTATGACGCTATCATTACCGGGGTACGAGCCGTGAATGTGGAAAAGAAAATGGCTACATGGCTACCTGTTCTATTCAAATACGCTGAGGATGGCGGTACGCTTATCATACAATACAACACACTGCAAGACCTGTCGACCACAAAAATAGGGCCATACCCTTTTACCCTTAGTAATGACCGTGTGACTGAAGAAGATGCAAAAATCACATTGCTTGATCCAAAAAGTAAATTGTTGAATTATCCCAATAAAATTACTGATAGTGACTTCAACGATTGGGTGCAGGAACGTGGTTTGTATTTCCCGACCAAATATGACAGCACTAAATACCGGGCAATATTCCGTATGAATGATGCCGGCGAAAAACCATCAGATGGTTCAACGCTCTATGCAAAAGTGGGCAAAGGCAATTATATCTATACTTCTTTATCCTTTTTCAGGCAATTACCTGCGGGTAATAAAGGGGCGATTCGTCTGTTTATGAATATGCTAAGTGTGGGAAAATGATACGTACAAATACTAAATGGAGATACTGGTATTTATTAGTGCTTTTCGCATTAATATTACAGATTGCCTTTTATTACTGGTTTACACAGCGTTGGTCATGAGTAGCCTCGATTGGTTTGTATTGTTGTTCACCTTAGTTAGCATCGTTGTTTACGGCCTTTACAAAAGCCGGGAACAACATGGCGCGGAGACCTATCTGCTGGCCGGTAAAAAAATGCCCTGGTATATAGTGCTTACAGGCGTTATGGCCACGCAAGCCAGCGCCATCACTTTTCTTTCAGCGCCGGGACAGGCATATACAGATGGTATGCGCTTTGTGCAATATTATTTTGGCCTACCCCTGGCTATGATAGTGATCTGTGTGACCTTCATACCCATCTTTCGCAAGCTGAATGTCTATACCGCCTACGAGTATTTAGAAAACCGCTTCGATCGCAAAACAAGGTTGCTTACGTCCCTGCTCTTCCTCTTATCACGCGGACTTTCAACGGGCATCAGTATCTATGCCCCATCCATCATCCTTTCTTCCATCATGGGCTGGAACATATACCTTACCAATGTGGTGATGGGAGGCCTATTGATGGTGTATACCTATAGTGGAGGTGCAAAAGCAATTGCCCATACACAAAAAATACAATTCCTTATCATACTCGCATCAATGGCCCTTGCAGCTTACCTTGTAATAAGAAACCTGCCCGCAGGTGTGGGCATCAGTGATGCCCTGTTCATTGCCGGCAAATCGGGCAAAATGAATGTGATAACGACCGGCCTGCCTGCCGGACAGGCAGGCTTCAATTGGAAAGACAAGTACAATATCTGGAGCGGCTTGATAGGTGGATTCTTTCTTGCCCTCTCCTATTTCGGTACCGACCAAAGCCAGGTGGGCAGGTACATCAGCGCCAAAGACGACCGTGAAAGTAAATTGGGCCTCTTATTAAACGGGGTTGTAAAGATACCTATGCAATTCCTCATCCTGCTGATAGGCGCTTTGTTATTTGCATTTTACAGTTTTCACCCTGCACCTCTTTATTTTAACGATAGCGCTTACAATAAATACAAAGAATCCCAGCCCGCTAATGCAAACCGGGTAGAAACAAATTACAAACAACTGCACTTACAATATGAGCAACAAGCTGTGGCACTCGCCCATACAGGCAATAACACGGCTCCTGCTTTGCTCCAAAACTTCAAACAAACGCAAACACAATTACAGGCATTAAGAGACGACGTCTCCTCACAAATAAGGACCAATAATTACAGTGCCGACACTAACGATACAAACTATATCTTTCTTTATTTTGTAAAACATACACTGCCTAAGGGCCTGGTGGGGCTTCTGTTCGCGGTTATTTTCCTGGCGTCCTGGGGCTCAATTTCGGCTGCGTTGAATTCGCTCACATCGTCCTCCCTGATGGATATCCAACTGCTTGGCCGTAAAGACTCCTTAGGCGAAAAAGAACAATTATACTGGGGGCGTGTGCATACGCTGTTGTGGGGAGTGTTCTGTATATGCGTAGCCATGTTTGCCGCGCAATTGGGCTCACTGATAGAAGCGGTTAATATTCTGGGCTCGTTATTTTATGGAACCATCTTAGGTATATTCCTCGTTGCATTTTATGTAAAAAAAGCGGGAGGCAATATTGTCTTCTCAGCAGCGCTTATCACAGAACTATGCATCATTATCATTTATAAGATGGATATAGTATCCTTCCTCTGGCTCAATGTGATTGGCGCTTTGATGGTGGTATTGATTTGCTTCCTGGGAAGCTTGAACAGCAAGCAACAATTAATGAGCGATGAAAACTCCTAAAGTTTAGCTACTCCATCATCTGCACAACCTTAGTAGGCTCAAGATTGGCATTGCGGATAGCAATATTCTGCGCAATACGTTTGGCCAGATCTATGAAGGCTTTTTTAGAAACCGGCTCATCGCCTAGCACTGCAGGCACTCCATTATCCCCACCTTCACGTATGCTTTGCACAATAGGTATTTCGCCAAGAAATGGTAGTTCAAATTGTTCCGCCATTTTCTTTGCTCCTCCTTTACCAAAGAGGTAGTACTTATTCTCGGGCAATTCTGCCGGAGTGAAGTAAGCCATATTTTCTACCACACCAAGGATAGGTACATTAATCTGTGGCTGCTTCAGCATCATTATAGCTTTGCGGGCATCGGCCGATGCCACAGCTTGGGGCGTTGATACAATTACTGCACCTGTTACAGGTACTGTCTGAACGATAGTAAGATGAACATCACCAGTACCCGGCGGCATATCAATTACAAGATAATCCAGCTCTTGCCAGTAAACATCAGAAATAAATTGCTTTAACGCAGAGCTTGCTTGCGGGCCACGCCATATCACTGCCTGCTTCTCATCTATCAGAAAACCTATGGACATGGCCTTGATCCCGTACTTTTCCATAGGCACTATCATTCCTTTACCTTCTATTTCAATCATTTGCGGGCGGTCTTCCCTTAGCCCCAGCATGATAGGCACAGAGGGCCCATAAATATCAGCATCAAGCAAACCCACAGAAGCCCCTTCCTGTGCAAGGCCCAAAGCAAGGTTCACAGCAACGGTTGATTTACCAACCCCTCCTTTCCCTGATGCCACAATAATAATATTCTTAACATTCGGCAATACAGCTTTATTATCCTTGCGGTTACTGTTCACCTTGGCATCCATCTTTATTGTTACAACTGCCTCTTTATCAACCAATAAGCGAATTGCATTCACGCAGGCATTATGTATCATTTCTTTTAATGGACAGGCAGGTGTTGTAAGCATGACAGTAAAAGAAATTTTCTTCCCGTCGATCTCTATGTCACTAATCATATTCAAAGTAACAAGGTCCTTACCCAGGTCGGGCTCCTGTACATTACTCAATGCTTCCAACACAGCTTCTTTTGTTATCATATAAACCTTTGTTAAAGTGCTTAAAACTGTGCAAAAATACGCTAAACCGTCCTTTCTTTACCTAAATAAATCCATAAATAGATACAAACTATTGTCATTTATT
>JABDGU010000018.1 GCA_013285905.1 Bacteroidota bacterium
CCTGAAAGCGGAGGCCGGAAGAGAGTTATGTAAACATTTTGGCGAACTAAATCCTCCCGATGAGCATGAGTTAATGAAGAGGATTGCAGGAGAAGTAATGCTAAGGCCATGCGATCTTAATATGGGTAACTGGCATTGTGGCACTACTCATTGTATCGGTGGATGGGGTACTGTAATCGACCCTGTAATGCAACGAATAGAAGCTGCAAGCAATGCTGAAACAGCAAGCTACGCCTGCCTGCCTTCCTATTCACATCTCTTCTTTGTTGATAATAAAACAGCATTAAAAGCACTTGAAGAAATAGCCGATAAGAACTAATGGATCCATACTACAGCAGAACGGAAGTTTCTAACAGTGATTTGTCCTGGCTCAAAAAATACTGGATGCCAGCCCAGCAGATCATTGATTATGAAAAGGCTTACAAATTCGGAAGCCTTATTGACGCTATGATAACGGAATCGCATAGGGTTGATTACTTCCTGTTCCGCGTAGATGACATTCAATATACAGCTGAGGACTTCGATAAGGCAGAAGAAATGAAACGTTCTTTTATGCGGGATCCTCTTTGTAAAAGCATGTTATCCCAAGCCAGCACTCAGTCAGTAATGGCTAAAGTATGCAAATTCCGGTATGGCACCCTGGAATATGAAATGCCGGCACGTTGTAAATGGGATATCTGGATGGACCACGCCAACTGGGGCGGAGATATTAAATCGACAGCTGCCACTACGCAGAAACAGTTTGAAGAAGCCGTAAGATATTTTGATTATGACCGGCAGCGTGCCTGGTATATGGATATCGCAAAAAGCGATACAGATATACTGATCGGAATCAGTAAGGTGAATTTCAAAGTGTTTAAAGTGCCGATAAAAAGGGGCGATAGCCTTTACAATTCAGGACGGGAGAAATACGAAGAGCTTGCCTTCAGGTATTGGTACTTATTCTCTGACAATTTAAAGCTAGTAGCATGAGAAAGGAGACCAGGAAATATAAGCTGAAAGAGGATATACTAAGTGGCAAAAAGGATAAGAAAGGCGCCAATATCCTGTATGGCAAGCGATTCGATGTTGTAACGGAAATATCAGATTGTGATAACGTAATCATAGTTGAAGCAAAAAGCGGGGATAAATACCCGGTATTAAAAGACAAGCTAACTGAAATATAAAAAGAATGCCGCTTAATCTCGGGGGAACGATCGATGAAAATGGAAAGCTGCAGGTTTATGCACCTGATGAATTGCGCAGGTATATAAATGCACACAGAGGGGAAGTAGTTGTTCTTTCTATAAAACTGAAGAAACAAAAGCGCTCCACGCCTCAAAACGATTATTACTGGGGTGTGGTAGTTGACAAGATCAGGAGGCGCTTTAATGAACTGGGGGAATATTCATTTGACGATACCCTTACACACGAATTCCTTAAAAAGGAGTTCAACGGTAAAGAGGTAAACCTTAAGAATGGCAATTATGTGGTAGTGCCGGAATCTACTACAGAACTAAGCACCATTGAATTTATGATCTACCTGGAGAAGATAAAAGAGTTCGCAGCGACAGTTCTCGATATCTACATTCCGGACCCTAATGAACCGACCGACTTAACTATTTATTAAAACATAAAATTCCATCCAATGGCAGAAAAACAAAATGTTACCATTAAGAAGGCCAAACTCAAAGACGACTTATTCCTCGAAGCGGAATACAGCGAAGTAGTGAAAGACGGCTCCAACACCGTTAAAAAGGATTGCACCGCTCCCGTGCATGACGACCTGAAAGCTGCTTTCAGGAAACTCGATATCCATTTGGGCATCTTATGCCAGCAGTGTGTGCTTGACCAGGAAGGCATTGAATGGGAAATCACAGAAGATAACCTGGATATGGATGTGAAAAACATCACCTGCAGGGGATTCACCATCGGCGGCTCAGGCGACAGTGAAGGTGTTACACTTATTGGCTTCCGCATATTATCAAACGACAAGATACTGAACCTGGTAAGCCCGTTTCAGAAATGGGATGATATAAATGCTCCTTATGAATTCGTGAATGAACTAGGCGAGATCATCGAAGAATGTAAGCATGAAGTGAAGGAGTATCTCTTTAATGATAAGCACGCTCCGGAAGCGCAATTGGATCTGTTTGAGCAGGATTCGCAGGATAACGGAGAAAAGGACACACTTCTTAAATAACAGAATTTATTAACACTAAAATATCTAACCAATTATGTCTATTAAAAAACCAACAGCTGAGGCGCTGGAAGTCCTCAAAAATTGTTCCATTGACGGGCTGGTAGTCAAACTACCTGAAGGGCAATTGGAGCGTATTGTTTACACCGAAGTAAAGAAGTTCCTAGAACAAGTCGGTGGTAAATGGAAAGGCGGTAAAACGCAGGATTTTGTATTTGAAGAAGATCCAACCGAATTGCTTCAGATGCAGGCCAACGGAGAAGGAAAAAACTTGAAGAAGGAATTTCAGTTTTTTGCCACACCGAATATTATAGCACAGATGATTGTATGTATGCTTGGAACCGTTACACCTGATATGAAAATATTAGAACCTTCTGCAGGTGATGGGGCATTAATAAAAGAATTATGCTCCACGTTTGATGATCTATTTGTGGATTGTTTTGAATTAATGGAACTGAACCGCAAAAAACTTTCAAAAATTAAAAATGCAAACCTTTTAGGGGAGGATTTTCTGTTAGCTGAGGGTTTGGAAGGAAAGTATGATATTATCATTGCTAACCCTCCATTTACGAACAATCAAGACATAACACACATCTGGAAAATGTATGAGTGCCTCAAACCGGGTGGGCGCCTCATAACAATCGCATCCCCTTCATGGACATTTGGCTCACAGAAAAAGCAGATACAATTTAGGGAATGGTTTGAAGGGCTTGAAAATACAGATCGTCAAGATCTTGACCCGGGGCAATTTGCTGAATCTGGCACAAATGTGAGGACACTGCTGCTTACTATCAACAAACCAGGTAGTGTTGTTAAAGCTACTCCCGTTAACCGATCAGCACCGATGATTAAGGACATCAAGCTTAATGATATTATACCTGACAAGGACCAGCCGCGCAAATTCTTCGACCAGAAAGAACTGGAAGACCTTGCCATATCCATTGCCCAGCATGGTGTTATTGAGCCAATACTCGTTAGGCCAGTCGCAGGTAGATATATAATAGTATTCGGTGAAAGGCGCTGGAGGGCCAGTAATATTGCAATGGCTTCCAATTCTGATATTACCACCATCCCTTGTATGGTGCGTGAAATGACAGATGAAGAAGCACAGGAACTTCAAATAACAGAAAACCTCCAGCGCCACGACCCTCATCCTATGGAAGAAGCTACAGCATTTGAAAAGATGTTGGCCAGGTATGACGTTAAGGGGATATCAGTCAGGATGGGCAGATCCGCTAAATACGTTGCAACCCGTCTGCAGTTTAATAGTCTTATATCAGGTTTTCAGGAATTGTTCTTTAAGGGTTTTATTGATTTTTCAGATGCTTTAAAGATTAGCATGATAAATCCTGATATTCAGGAAACCATTTATTCAGAACGCATAGATGAAGATTGGAGGGAACAGGAGGATTTTGAGATTGGTAACCTTTCCTGGTATATCAATAATAATAAGAGCAACAATTTAGATAAAGCAACATTTAAAACAGAAGATGAGACACTTTATCCTGAAATGGGTGCCTGTGGTAAATGTCCTCATAATTCTTCCAATACCCTTGAATTATTTATTGATGAGAAAAATGGCAGAAGGTGTAAAATGCCTGAATGTTTCACAATCAAAACAAATAAAGCCTTTTCCCAGAAAATAGAAGCCGCTGTCAAAGAGCCGGATGTGCTACTGGTTTGCAATACCAGCTATATAAATTCTTCCGAACAATATAAAATTGATGTTGCAAAGGAAACAGGGGCGCTTGTCTTAACAAAGAGCCAGGATTTCTCTACCATTGACAATGAACCATTGAAAACATGGGAAGAATATAAAGAAGAAAACGACGATGATTATGGTGATTGGGACAGCGAAACAGATGAATTTGTCCCAGACGAAAAACTACTCCGCAAGGCATATAGCCAGTACACTACTGAATGGGAAGCAGACCAAAAAGATTTGCAGGTGAAGAGAGCCACAGGTAAGATAAAGAAAGCATTTGTCGTTGCTGGCCCAGACGAGGGCGCTTATATAGAAATCGTTCTTTCGGATAAAAAAGCCAATTCAACATCTATAAGTGGTGCTGGTGAGGATGAAGCTGATAAGATACTCACCAGAGAGAGAAGAGCTATTGAGCTTGATGGTGAGAAGATATGGGAAAAGGTGAGGGTATTGGCCTCCAAGGATAAAGACGGTTTTCTGAATATAACTACGCCACTTTCCAAAATTGAAAGCCGTGCCGCTGCAATGGCCATCTATGATTCACTTGGTTACCAGGAAAAAGAATATTTCAGGGAAGAATACCTGAAACTGGAAGACAAGGGATATAATGACATCAGCTTCGCCGAAAAATTGGAAAAACAAACCGACAAGCAATTTGAGAAATCAATGTCGCTACTATTAAGACTGCTTATATCAGGAAAACTATTTGATATGGGCAAATCACATCTCTGCTCCAATTCCCGAAATATGGGCTATAAGGTCACCCAGGAATATTTCCCAGATGAAGTGCAAACCATAAACATCGAGCAGGAAGAAATTGCCACTAAACGTGCTGCAAGAGTAAAACAGCGTATCGATGCTATTAAACCACCGGAACCACCGAAGAAGAAAGGTAAGGGCCTCAAAGCTTTACTCAATGACTAATGGGGGGGGTATAAACGCTACCGCCTCATGCAGCGGGATCTGGATGAACAAGGGATCACCACACTCATTAAGAGAGTTGGGCCCAAATGGTACGAGGTGCATGTCAATTTCCAGATAATGAAGAAATACAGGCTGCGGGTATCAGCAAATAAATTCATAACCAGGTTACATAAAAAGAAATGCAGATAATAGAAACGCCATACAACTTTGAACTGATATTCGACTATAATGTCAGGATCATAGCAGCCATCAAAGCAATTCCGGGCAAATACTGGAATCCGGGCAATAAATGCTGGTGCATCCCTCTTAGCCAAAGGAATGCAGTTGAAGTGCTGGCCAAGAAGTATAATGTCATACCTGCAGGCAGCGATCAGCCTGAGAATATAGGAGTAATACCAGAACTACCAGAACTGGATATCCAGATACCCCTGAAAAGGGATTTATTTCCCTTCCAAGGCAAAGGAGTAGCCTATACACTTCAGAAGATGGGTACCGGCGGCGTATTCATAGGTGATAAGCCTGGCCTTGGTAAAACATCGCAGGCCATCGCTGCAACGGTGGCCGCTAAATCAAAGTGTATTCTTATTATCTGCCCATCAACATTGAAGCTGAACTGGCAACGGGAATTTATGGACGTGGCCGGCATGAAGTCAATGATAATGGCTGATAGCGTAAAGAACACCTGGCACGTCTATCATAAAACAGGCCTGTTCAATGTGTTTATTGTAAACTTCGAAAGCCTGAAGAAATATTTTGTAGCCTCTATTAATAAGCCTGCAGATAAGCCACTTAAACTCAATCATATTGTGTTTAAGGACACCATCAATCTTTTTGATACCATTATTATTGATGAATCACACAAATGCAAGGATGGGTCCACACAACAAGCTAAGTTCTGTATGGGCATTACCAGGCAAAAGAGGTTGGTGCTATGCCTGAGCGGTACTCCGGTAGTTAATAAACCAAAAGACCTTGTATCGCAGCTGCACATTTTAGGCCGCCTGGACCAGTTCGGCGGCTACAAATACTTTATGAACCGATATTGTGGCGGCAATGGCTCCGGCGCTACCAACCTGCGGGAACTGAATTACAAACTTTGTACTACCTGCTTCTATCAGCGGGAAAAGAAAGACGTGCTGAAGGAACTTCCCGACAAGATCAGGCAAATAGTTCTGTGCGATATTACCACCCGCAAGGAATACAATGAAGCGCTCGAGGACCTGGCCAATTACCTGAAAAAATACAAAGAGAAGACAGATCCTGAAATTCAAAATAGCATGCGCGGGGAAATCATGGTCCAGATCATGGCTTGCAAGAACATCAGTGCCCGCGGAAAACTTCAGGATGCTATCGACCAGATCGACGAGGTAATTGAGTCAGGAGAGAAAATAGGGGTATTCATTCATCAGAAGGAAATTGCCCAGGCACTCCTGAAGCATTACCCCGGTGCAGTAAGTGTCCGTGGCGATGACAGTATGGAGGCCCGGCAAGCGGCAGTAGATAGTTTCCAAAGGGATGCCTCAACCAAAATAATTATCTGTTCTATTAAAGCTGCAGGCGTAGGTATTACCCTAACGGCAGCTTCCAGGATGATGTTTATTGAATTACCCTGGCATGCGGCGGATTGTGACCAGTGCGAGGACCGTTTCCATCGTATCGGGCAAAAAGACAGCGTTCAATGTGGTTACCTGCTTGGGAAGGACACGATAGACGAGAAGATCTACGAGATAATAGAAAGCAAGCGCCTGGTTGCTAATACTATTACCGGGTCTGCAGATGATATCCAAAAGGAAATCATAGACAAGATCGCCAATAGTTTATTTAACACTCAAAAATTAGAAGCAGCATAATATAGCATGACGGGCTACGAATTAACTGAGAAATTAAGAAAGGTGCGCAGGCGATACCGCCTGAATACATCAGAGCAGGCACTATATTATGAATTAGTGGCTATCTGCAATAATGAAGAATGGGTTTCTAAATTCAGTTGCTCTAATCAGCATCTGAGGGAATCTCTTTGCATAACTGAAAATACTTTGATATCTGCGAGAAATACACTTATTGAGGTAGGGCTTATTACTTACAAATCCGGACAAAGTAAACGTATTTTCGGTGTTTATTCATTTAATACCACTGCAAATTTTGAACCCCAAAACAAAACAACTACTTCAAAAAAGACTGTGAAATCTGAACCCCAAAAGCCGATTTGGGGTTCAGAAAATGATGTGAAAATTGCAGACTATATAGAGGATAAACAAAACCAAACTAAAACCAAACATTCTGTTTCTAACGAAACAGCGCCTATCAAAAAAAAATCTGAAAAGAAAAAAATTGAAAAGGCGCCTGCCGCGGCAAAATCGGGTATCACCCCGAAGGAGGGTATCACCCCTCACTGGCCGGCAATGGTTAAAACATGGTTTAATTTCTACAAAAGCAAGTATATCATCGAACCGACATTTACAGGACGTGAGCCCAAAGCGCTGAAAGCGATAATAGGCAAGCTTCAGAAGTTGTTTGAAGAAAGAAAATTTGAATGGACCAAAGAATTAGCAATCGACAAATTCACTAATTTTTTAACAACGGCACAGGCAGATGGTTGGTTATCGAGGAATTTTATACTAAACAACCTAGATCTGCAATATGACGCTATACTCCAAAAAATAATAAATGGAAAGCAAGGACTTAACAATCAGGGAAAGCCAGCAACTGGTAGCGCTGTCTCCACAGCATCAGCAATCGCAAAGATTAATTCAATGTATTCTGCAACTGGAGGTGGAGGCCAGCAGAACAGCAGCTAAACTGGAACTGACGACTATTTCCCGTCAGCTGATGCCGGGGGGTATTCCATCCTTCCGGGAGATCAGGAACTATCCGGCCATTTGCCAGATGGTACGCAGCGGGGAAATATCAGAAAACCACATGACCACCATTCTTTTCGTGATGGTAAAGGATCTCTGCAGCAGTGTGAATGTGGTCCGGAATATGAACGAGGACCAGATGATAGAGGCAGCATCTATGCTGCTGAATGAATGTGATGATTTCCGCCTGGAAGACTTTGTTATGATGTTCTCAATGGGTAAGCGCGGCCACTTACTGAAGATTTACGACCACCTGGACATAAACATCATATCCCAGATGCTGGATGTTTACTACGCCATGCGATGGAAGGCAGGCCAGAAGTTCCAGCAAGAAGAGCACCAATGGAATGAAAGGCCTAAACCACCACAGACACCGGAAGAAAAGGAAATGAGCGAACGTTTCGGCCAGCTGGTCGGTATTATGAAGTCATGGGAGAAACCCGGTACTGATAAGGATTCTGTAAACAAAAAAGAGCTTCAGAAGATAAAACCATTTGCTGAAGCTAATAATATCGACTGGGGAGAATTGATAAAACAATTCCCACATCGCAGACAGGCTAAAGTATCAGGCCAGTTACAAAAGCTGAAAGAGCAATTTGATAATGGCTTCCTTTCAGAAATTGAATACAAACAGGCAAAAGAAAAAATATTGAAATTCAAATGAGTTGGACACTTTCAGACATTGACAAGCTAAAGACCACTGGTAAGATTCGGGATTATAGAATTATGTCGAAAAGTTTCCAAAAACAGCAAGAAAATTGCACAAAATGCAAATTAATTGACGCAAAACGTCAAAAAGTTGCAAAAGAAGTGCCCAAAGCCTTACGAGAAATTATGAATTGGCTGGCTCAAATGGATATCACTTTCGAAACGGAATACAAGTTTTTACCTGACAGGAAGTTCCGCTTTGATATTGCCATCATCCAGCTGAAGGTCGCAATTGAATACGAAGGCCTGATGAGTAAGAAGTCAAGACATACGACTGTAACAGGTTATACCCGGGATGCTACTAAGTATAATCTTGCCCAGGCAGCCGGTTGGCGGGTGTTCCGATATACAGCATTGAATTACAAACAGGCAGCAAACGATTTGAAAAATATTATTAACCAAGTAAAATAAAAACTATGCAAGAAAGACACATGGATGCAATCGCATCAAAGGCATTTGGCAAAAGATTCAGCGAACAATTCCCAAATGGCATTCCGGATGCCGATATTATCAAAAGACAAACAACCAATCTGCCAGCAGGCACCCGAACTCCATCAGATGAAGAAATAAAGGAAATGCAGGATTTTGCTATCAGCTACAAAGCAAAGAATAAAAAGGCTTCCAAGCGAGAGGTGAGAAGAGCCATCACCCGAAAATTCAATGTTCAGATTCTTCCTAACACAATAAACTATTAATAAATGCAATACAGTCCCAAACTTAAAGTAGCAATGGCTGAAATAAAAGCCATCCTTGATAAACACGACATAGCCGGCATTGTTCATTTGCATACTCCAGGCCATGGTGAATATTTGGTAAAGATAAACCCATCTTATTCCTGCGCTTGGGTTCAGGATGGTGTAGGGTATAGGCTTAGAACTGACCCTACAGACTCGAAAGAAATAAAACACCAACTGGTAACCGATACAGCTAACATGATTGGAATATTAACCGAAATGATGGCTAATACCAGTGTAAGCTTTATTGACTTCTATGAGTTATTGAAAACAAAGGTTGATATAACCAATATTGACGGTGGAAAAGCAAAACAATTAAGAACATAGAAAATGAGCTATATAACTGATTTGGAAAATGAACTCTGGTTTAGAGGAAGACCTACTAATATTCACTATTCAGACGCAGACCGTTATCAAAATAATGGGTTTAGTGTTGATGATGCAGCAGCGCATATCATTATAACCCAAAGGAATGAAGAGCAAGCCCGTAGGTGGAGGAATGAGGAACAGGCATATAATGAATTACACGAAGAGGCTGAACGTATTGAACAACAAAGGCTTGATAATGCTATATCTGATTATGAAAACAATATGTTTGACGATTTACCCTTTTAACCATGACCCAACCCATCTACCACATTCCCACCATGGAGCGGGAAATGATTGTTAAAGCACTTCAGCGTTAGTTTTCATCGGCTATACGTGTCCAGCGTTCGCGCATTAACTTAGAAAATTCTTCGTTACTTTCCATTTCTGATACGAAAAAGTAGCAACGCAAATGGTGACATAACACCATTACCGTCTCTATGTTTGGAGGAAATTTGTTGCCTTCCAAACGCTTGATAGTGGCTATTCCTAAGCCTGATACTTCGGCTAATTTAGCTTGCGATAAGCCCAATTCTTCGCGCCTGTTTTTAAGGAAGCCCGATATTAGTTCACGGGCTTCCATTAATACTTTTTTGTTCATATTATGTAGATGTTATTATTAGCAACCTTAGTATAGTAATTACCACCGCCATGTACTTCGCATATTCCTATGCAGATATTAAGGTAAGGTGTTTTCTTTTTTGAAAGACCGAAATCGGAACCATTGATTAACACATATTGTTCAGGTGTTAGGTTGCAATGGTAAGATGTTGATTTACCGCTAAGACTGTGATTTGCTTTCAGTATAAGTTTTACGCTATTGATTTGGATTGTTAATGTAGTGCTGTACTTAGCGCGGAATTGTTCCCATACAATAGAACGAATATCATTGTTAGTTCCTGCTACGGTTGGTGTGCCATTCACTAATGCTTGGAATGCTCTGTCGATTGATGTTGTCATTGTAATTTGTGCCGTAGTTACCCAGTTGCCGCCTGCTTTGATTGTGATACAAATATCGTATCATTTGTGATACCAAACAAGTATTTTGCAAACTATTTTGAAATATATTTTTCTCATAAGTGTTATACAACTGTAAGCTAAAGCAGTCGCCTAAAGGCGAGGGTTTTAGACCCAATACGCGACAATAATGCATACATCAATATTCAACAAAATAGAGAATCCTGAATTCCTGATAATTGATCTCTTCTGCGGTGCCGGTGGGGTAACAACTGGATTTGAGATGACTGGAGGTATCGCTAAAGTGATAGCCTGCGTCAACCACGATCACGTTGCCATCCTAAGCCATTGGGCTAATTATAAAGACAATAATTATGGAGAAGACTCGATGAAAATTCAGTATGTGCAATTTTTGCACAAACTGCCGCTTTGGGAATATCAGAAAGAACGCTTTACCGGAAATTAAGGTAGTATAGGTTAAAAAAGAATTCAAAATAGTACAGGAATAACTGTTCGTCATAATCATGTGTTATGTTTGATTTAAGGCTTAATATTGTATATGCAGTGGGTATTGGCACTTGAAGAAGAGATGTATTGATAATAGGCGTTAGAACTGGCATTAAGTTGATAATTAGATATGTATTATGGGCATTTCAAAAGGTACTGTGGCACTTTTTCCTATCAAATCGCAACATATGAAATGCTGTTTTTGTTTACCTCATAGGTATTTTTTTATTTTTGTAGTCATTAAATGTAGTTGGCGGGATGAATGTTGACTACATTTGTATAGGGTATGATAGTTTAAAATATTATGTATGGCTGAAAACGCACGATTGGCGGGGTTTTATTGGGTAAACGATGGAGATTGGATTGTTTGTGAATGGTGCGTCGGAAATAATTATTCATACTGGCATTGTAGCGGTTTTCAATTGCAGGACAGCGATTTTGATGAAATAAATGAGGCTCGACTACAAAACCCTGGCGCCGAATCTACTTCCTTGGAAATCATAGGAAATAAACTGAATGAAACTGAGTTGCTTCTAATGGAGATATATAAAGAGACTGAAGAGACGTAGAATTGGTGCCAATGGGAGAATTGTGAAAACATCCATGTCCTTTCAGACGAGACATTTAATAAATTGGGTGAATTTGTTAAATCAGTTATTAACGAATAATGGCCTATACCAAGAAAGAATTTGCAGCTATGACCGGGATGACAACCGGTAACTTGTCTAACTACATTAGAAGGAAGAAGGTTGTAGTGGATGGCAGCGACCTTATTGATATGACGGAGCCTAAAAATGTTGCATTTCTTGAAATATATAGCCAGAAAGCCGAAATAAAGGAGATAAAAGGTAAAAACAAGAAGAAAAAGGCAGCGCCTATTAAAAAGGAAATAGCGACGAAGCCGGACGAGAAAGCAAAGCCAAAACCTATTGATAATACGATTTTGGAGTTTGAAGAGCTGAAAACAGACATAAAAAAACTTGAAAAAAAGGAATTGGAGATAAAAATTGCTAAAATGGAAGGGGGATTATTGCCCATAGAGCCTTTAAAATCTTTGATCCTTAATTATTCAAGAACGATGGTAATACAATTCAGGCAGGCTTTGGAGAAAAATATTGATCTGCTGGTAATAAAATATAAACTAAGCGGGGCAGATGCGGCCATGATGCGCAGAAATGTGGTTGAAAGCATTAATGAGGCTGTTGAAAAGGCTGTAAATGAATGTAAGGCCGGCATTAAAAGCATCACAGCGGAATATTCAGAAAAGAAATAGGTAATTTTCTCCGACCTAATTAAAAGGTAATGCTAAGGTAATACGCAGCGCATGATATATGGCGTGGCTTTATTTTGTAGTCGAACATTGCAAATTTAAAGCTATAGCAAATGAAATTCTCTTCTAAATTATTCGCATTTCTCTTTTTACTTTTTTCTTACTGTTCATCGGCATTTGCGCAGGTGCAGGTTGCGCCGTTTACAGATGCGTATTCGCAGTTCTCGCAGATGTGGAATACATCCAGCGTGTATTACAATACGCCATACTGGACAGACGCCAAACATACCAACCTTGGCACACAGCTTGACACCACCAGTGGCACTACGGTGTTAAACCTGTACACAGCTATCCTTACGAGGGGTATTAGTAATGTAGATACTTTTTTACCTACACCTATTATCGGTTATGGCCAGATAAATTTAAGTGCCAGTGTATTGAAAGTGACAGGTACAGATACGATAGTAGTTACACCGGTTGGCAGTTTGGATGGAATACATTGGCATGCAATACAGGGACTTACACCAGCTTCTTTAACACCTACTTCATTAACAATTCCTGTGGGTGTGGAATGGTGTTTGGGTTTATATGGATCTGTAATAGGGGGTAAACAGGACCGGTATTATGGTTTGAGTTTTAAGGGGCAAACGGGCACCACCACATCTGTGCAGGGGTGGTTTTATTTCCAAAACCCTGTGATTATTAATAAATAGGTTCATCAAAAATCCGCAAAACATTCCATGGATAATTCTAAGCCAATACCCGCAGAGATACTTGCTAATATACAGGAATGGCTGAAAAGCCAGGGTGTTGCAGAAGATGAGACCATCTTATCTGTAGCGCAATATGTTTATAACCTTGCACAGGTATATGTTGATGACCTGAAAAATATCTATGAAGAAACTAAGGTTGCGACAGATGAAGCTATTGCAGTTTTGAAATCAGAAATAGATGGGAAAGCAGGGCTGATATTACAACTGGAAACGACATTAGGCGAAGCCACAGAAAAAATAACAGCATTGGAAAATGTTGCGCCTGCCAGTGAAGAAGAAGCGAAGCCTTGTAATTTCAGCGTCAATGGAAGGGTGCATGAATCTAAATCTGCCAAGGTATCTTATGATGATATTACAGCGTTAGCTTTCGGTACTTCCGGGAGTGGAAAGGTGTATAGTATTACTTATGCCGGTCCGACAAAAGAGGGAATATTAAAGAAAGGCGGCGTAATGATCGTTGAAGACCAGATGATGTTTCACGTGGCACATACCGGACAGGCTTAATTAAAACAAAAGCAACATTTCAGCATATTAAGAGAGCCATTCTGCAAAGGGATGGCTCTCTAGTTTAAGAAGCATCTTATGGCACTATGGGAAGAGCAGCTTAATGATATAATGGATTTCAGTGTCTTCAAATTATCTGACATTGAACCTGCAGACTGGGCTGAACAGAATATGCATATCACCACAGGCCCATCACCCGGCGCCCTAAAATATGATATCACACCTTTTTTTCGTGAGCCTGTAAACTGTTTAAGCCCTTATCATCCAGCCAACCGTATTGTTTTTATGGGTGGCGCGCAACTTGGTAAGAGTAAGGTGCTCATAGAGGCGATCATAGCCTATTATATATCCCAGCATCCATGTAATATATTATACCTGACAGGGCACAGTGAATTATCAGAAGAATCAATCATCAAACTGGACAGCGCCATCGATAATTCGGGATTGCGGCCCCTTATTAAAAAACAAACACTCAGTAAGAAAAATACACAGACCGGAGATACCAAACTCCGAAAAGAATTTGCAGGGGGAATGCTGATATCTGGTTCTGCTACCAATCACAAAGTATTAAGAGGACGTGACCCGAGATTGGTGATAGCGGATGATATAGAAGAGGCGAATAATGCATCCAAGAAATCAGGCTCTACCATTGAAATGATAGAGATGCGTACCAATTCGTATGGCCTGAAGAAGAAAATACTCTATGTATCTACTCCATTATTGAAGCAGGGATCTATGATAGACCCGCTTTACTATAGCGGGGACCAAAGAAAATACCTTGTTCCATGCCAATGTTGTGGGACTATGATAGAACTGAAGTGGAGTGGCTTTATCTGGGAACTGGAAAACAACAGGTTGATAGAAGGCAGCGTGCGCTACCTGTGCCAGGTATGCGGCGATACCTTTGACGATAGTAATAAGTATGAGTTTAACCAGGCAGGGATATGGCAGCCAACAGCTGTGGCGCAGGACCCGCTTACCGTTAGTTTTTATTTGCCCGGCTGGTATGCTGCACCGATGATGGATAACTGGGAAGCGATCGTAAAAAGATATCTGAAGGCCACGATACCCGTTATTGATAAAAAGGCGCTGCAAACGTTTACCAACCTCACAAAGGGAGAGAGTTATGAAGACGATTTTGAGGAACTGAAAGCAAATGTGTTACAGAGCAATACCCGGGACTACAATATTGGCATTATACCAGAACGACTGAGCCTGCAGGATGGGAACGGGCATATAGTACTTGTTACCTGTGCGGCTGATATGAACGGGCTGCTGGAAAACGGCAGGCTGGACTGGGAAGTAGTGGCCTGGGCAGAAAATGGCGCCAGTTACAGCATACAGCATGGTAGTATAGGCACATTTATCCCTGCCACCATAAAAACCAAGCAAGATAAGGAAGAAGAAGAACTAAAAGAGTGGTGGACATACGAAGAAAACAAGCCATTGTGTATATGGGATGAATTTGAGCGGTTGTTAAAGACACAGTTTACGGTAGATGTAAAAAATACAGTGCCCCGTAGTATGCCTATAGCGATAACAGCCCTCGATACCGGTTACCTGAAAACGCATGCCTTTACCTTTATTGAGAAAATGGTGAACCGTGGCGTGATGATACAGGGCGTGAAAGGTAAAGGGGATGGGGAGTACCAGGTGTTTATTGATGATAATAACAATACTACCGAACTTGATAAGCGCGTGATAGCCAAAGGCAAGGAAATGGCCAATGACCTGTGGACGCTGGAAGTAGGCTATATAAAAGACAAGCTGGCCATATTGATGAATATGAAATGGAAGAAAGGAATAGAGCCGCAGCCATCAGGTTTTATGAATTTTCCACACCCGGGGAACGGTTTGTATGAATGGGCCAATTTCTTTGAACATTTTGAGAGTGAAAAAAGGGTATTGGTGGCAAATAAAGCTGCCAGTAATGTGAAAGCGCAATGGGTGAAGAAACTGAGTAATAGCCAGAACCACTTATGGGATTGCAGGGTTTACAATATGGCCATTAAGGAAATATGGGTAGAGATATTGAGGGAGAAATATGGTAAGAAAGATTTTAGAGTGGACTGGAATGAGTATGTGAAAATGGTACTACAGTTGCCGCAGTATAAATCCTTGCAATAGTTATCTTTCCAAAATTGTTTGTTTTAATCTTTCAAACAACTTTCTTTCACCCATTTCCTTCATCTCATCATAAATAAGGTCAAGTTGGGTGTTATAGGGTAATAAAAAGCTGAATCTATTTTTGTTAACTATCATCATTGCCTCTTTTGCAATATCTTCAAGCCTTCCGGTTATAGATTCATTCCCAGTGTTCATAGGGACAAATAATATTTTCCTATCACTTTCCATTGTTCTAGATGTTTTGATTCTTTCTTTGAGATGATAAAATGAAGGTGGAGGGCTAATTTCATCAATAAAAGACCTATTGTTATTAAATATAACCGATTTGCCTTCTTTCGAAGATGATAATATTTTTATAATTTCTGGAATAGTAGAAAATTCAGGTTTTTTCATGAATTGTTAGGTGTTCTAGTTCTCCACATCAAAAATGCAAATTAATTCAATTTCGTTCAATAAGGAAATACCTCTAGATATATTATTTTTCTTATAGTCCCCTGGATATCCATATAAATCAGTATTTTCATTGGGATCCTGTATAATGTTCTCATCTATTTTCTCAAAATTGCTATCAAAAAATAATTCTTTAGTGCCCATCCTATTCCACCAACACCCATCTACTTCACCGACTGGGCCGACATTCCAATAAACATATTCCCATCTATCATTAATTCTTACGCGATAATAACCTGGTTTTCTTTTTATCATTTTAACATCTTTAGAATTGAAAAAATAAAATACGCTATCATTAATCCATAACAACAAGCAAAGCCGATATTTAATAATTTAGGAGAAACCTTATTCAGTTTACCGCTAAGCCAGGAAACAAATTTATCAAGCGATAAGCTTTCTGCCACCTGTTCAATAAATCTTTTATCGTCCTGCATTACTTTTTTAAAAGGTAATACAAAGGTAATAGGAAGCTATGAGATTTTAGGGCTATTTATTTTTAGGCATTAATTAAATATAATTATGCCTGGTTTAAGCAATAGCGACATTTCAAGAACATCCGGTTACCAGTTGCAAAAAGGCGCACCGGTTAATAATGCAGCCACTTTACCACAGCGTGTGGCCGTGTTTGCAGAAATGAATACAGCCAACCAGTCAACACCCCTTACCCCTGTACAAATAACATCACGTGCGCAAGCTGCCGCCCTTTATGGATGGGGCAGCCCGATGGATATTATATTCAGGATGCTGCTTCCGGCAAACGGAGGTGGCCTTGATGGCGTGCAGGCGTGGGCTTACCCACAAGCGGCAGCCGGAGGATCCGCGGCCAATTCGCAGAGCATCACAGTGACGGGTACAGCAACCGCAAATGTTACCCACACTTTATTGATTGGCGGCAGAGCTTTCCTTGAAGGAGGTTCTTATGCTATCAACATCACCAGCGGCATGACCGCTACACAGGTAGCGACGCTGATAAAAAATACCATCAATGCTGTGTTAGGATGCCCGGTTACGGCTACATCTGCATCCGGAGTTGTTACTACATTGGCCAACTGGACAGGACTTACCAGCGAGGACATTACTATTAACGTGCTGACAAATGGAGTGGCAGCCGGTATGGCCTATGCAATAGCAGAAGTGGCGGCCGGAAGCGGCACACCAAGCATAGCAGCTGCATTGGCATTGTTTGCAAATGACTGGAATACTATTGTTATAGATTCTTATGGCATTTTGAATACTGCCACAAATACCCTGGCTGTTAATTTTAACGGTAATCCGAATACGCAGACAGGACAGTGGGCAGCACAAAACATGAGGCCGGCCATTTATATAGCCGGAAGCGTGTTGGATTCCACCACTACGAGTGCAGATACCGTTATTACGGCAGCATTGCTGAACGAACTGACCATGGCATGTGGGCCAGCACCTTTATCGCTTAACCTGCCAATGGAAGTAGCTGCGGCTTATGCTTTATTATTTGCAAACCAGGCCAATAACAGCACCAATACAGATATAGAAGGGATGCCGCTATTGGATATCAATGGCCCATTGCCCGGATCAGCCAACCCGATCCAGTCGAACAATTACACCCTTCGTAACGCACTTGTGCAAAAAGGCATGAGCACCATTATTTACAATAATGGCCAATATTTCGTTCAAGACTTTGTTACTACTTATGCACCGACCGGTGACCCGCAGCCTGTATGGAGATATTGCCGCGATATAGCTATTGACTGCAATATTAAATACAAGTTCAAGCAGATGCAGAAGACTGTTATTGAAAATAAACAGATAGCTGCGGACAATGATATTGTGAACGCGCCCAATGTGGTGAAGCCGAAAGATATACGTGCAGCGCTGGTGGCACTTGCAAAAGAGTGTGTGGATGAAGGGCTGATGACCAATGCGGCGTATATGATATCAACCATCAGTGTGGTTGTTAACCCGAGCAATGTAAACCGTTTTGACATTTCCTTCAGTTATGACCGGAGCGGCGTGGTGCGTGTGATAAGCAATGTGGTGACGGTATATCCATAGGGAAGGCAAAAGTAAAAATTCAATAAAAAAGCATTTTAAAACAATAAAAAATTTCAATTATGCCAAGCGGTGGGGACCTTAAAGAAATGACATGGCAAAATCAGGACGTAGGCCAGGGCCGTGTTTTTTCCAAAGCCGGTGAAACGCATACGATTGACCTGGGCGGATATAAAACAGATGACAGTGAGGATAATACCGACAGCGGCGCCAACTTCATGAACCTGAAGACCACCAAGCCGTGGAGTTATGAATACACGGCTGCGGTAGATGAAGTGAACCCGAACAGGATGGAACTTGAAACTGCGCAGGCCCTGTCTAATTCCTTCAGTCCTACCACCTTTACATTTACCAATATCAATGGCATTGTTTATACCGGTGTTGGAACAATCGTTGGCGACATCAAGCATGACAGGAGTAAATCCGTGATGGCATATAAAGTGATGGGAAGCGGCATCCTGCAACAGATCGGTTAAAAAAACAGCAATCATTTAAAATGGCTTTAATAGAACAAGTTAGCGTACAAGTTGCCGGGGAGGAAGTAAACAAATGGCTGGACTTTAAAAGAGTGAAACCAAGCCAGCGCGCAGTATATGCGCGTAAGATATCTACCCTGATAGAGGCAGTGATGTATGGTAATTTGGTTATAAAGCCTGATTTCAGCCTGGTACATAATCTTAATTTCCCGTTGGAAATATTGAATGCAGACAAAAGTGTAGCATCCACTATTGATACATTGGAATATAAGGCCAGGCTTACCGCAAAAGACATCAGTGAGTGCATGAATGGCAATATAGACAACGAGATGGACAACACGATTGCTTATGGCGCCGCATTGAGCGGGGAGGCAACAGGCCTGATGGCGAAACTGGACACCAGTGATATAGCGATATTAAGCAGTGTGGGGGTTTTTTTTACTTAATAGATGGCAAAATTATTAACCGTGAGGGATTTTTGAACATAATCTACACAGTGATGGAAGAACGCAGTTGGAGCCCAGTCGTAATTGACGGGCTTTTTTTAGATAGTGTGGATTATAAAGGATTGCTTTTTCACTATGAAAGAATAATGAATAACCGAACAGCATGACACCCAATATCATACCCAGCATATTTACAGGCGTAGACCGAGTGACGAGAGTGACGCGGCAGATAGGCCTGTCGTTGCGTGGACTGAGTATGACCAGCGATGCCAGTATGGCCAGGATGCAAAGAAGCTTTGCAGCGACCAGTAATGCAGCCATGGGTATTGCCACCAGCAGCGCAGCAATAGGAGCGGCGATATTAATACCCCTCGGGCTGGCCACAAAAGCGGCTGTGGGGTTTGAAGCTGAAATGGGCAATGTTGCCACCCTGGTAGATACCACCCGGGAGAATATGGATGAAATGGGGGAAGGTGTGATGCGCGTAGGGCGCAGAATAGCCAAGCCGCTGAAAGACCTTACAGAATCACTCTACCAGATAAGAAGCGCGGGCATAGGTGCCGGAGACGCCATGCATGTGCTGGAAGTAAGCGGTGAACTGGCCGTGGCGGGTCTATCGACAGCCACAGAAGCTACCAAATCTGTTACCAGCGCCATGGTAGCCTTTAAAACCCAAGGCCTGAGTACGGAGCAGATCGCTAATAGTTTTTTCCTGACTGTAAAACAAGGAAAAACGAAGATGGATGCCATCAATGAAAGTTTTGGCAGTACGGCATTGATAGTTGCGAATGCAGGAATGAGCCTGCAGGAATTTAATGCTGCAACCGCTGCTATGACCAATGCCGGCTTTACGGCATCGGAAGCGCAAACGGCATTGAGGGGAGCAACAATAGCGCTGATAAAGCCTACCGGTGAAATGGTGGATGTGCTTTCTCAAATGGGTTTTACGGGAACAGATGCCGGTAACCAGCTTATAAAGAAAATGGGCGGCGTTGTGGCTGCTATGCAAGCTATAAAAGATGCTGCTGGCCATGCAGGTGATAATATAAACAAAGCCTTTGGGCGTGTGCAGGGGCTGAATGCCCTTATAGCCCTGACAGGGAACCAGAATGCGCAATTTAAGTCCAACCTGAAGGAACAACTGGAAGGCGCGAATGCGCTGAATGAAGCCTTTGGAAAACAAAGTGCACAGGCTGCTGCAAAAATGCAAATATTTAAAACCCGTGTACAAGAATTGGGGATCAATATTGGTAAAATACTGATCCCTGTCTTAACTAAAATAGTGGATATAGTAGGCCCTGTAGTTGACGGGATATCTTCTTTTGCTAAGAACCATAAAATATTAACCGGTATTGTTATTGACAGCGTGGCGGCCTTGGGTGTGTTGGCAGCTACCGCATCTATAGTAGGCTTTACGGTTGGAACAGTAACGAAAGGCTTCTGGTTGTTGAAGGGGGCGTTATATGCCTATCAGTTTACAGCCGGATTTGTGGCAGTAAAGACAGGGACACTTACAGGCGCATTGATTGCCAATAAAGCAGCTGCACAGGGAGCAACATTCGGACTGTGGGGGTTTAACACAGCACTGAAGGCATCATTAGTTTCGGCCATGCGATTAGCTGCCATCTTAGTGCCCATTTATGCGACCATGAAGCTATTTGAAAAGAAGCATGAAGCGGAAAACAGGATGAATGCCATTTTACCACATCTGCCAGCAGGCGTGGATAAAGAAAAGTTTAAGGACCAATTCTCTGATATATTTTCTCCCGGGCACCAGGGATTATTAAATCAAAGGCCGAAGCCTTATCCGCAGTCCTTATTTGATTCGTTGGGAAATAAATATTTTGACGAACCGATGCGCAGGCAGGACAGCATGATGAATGCGCCCATATTCATGCCCGCCATTGATACGCCATCCAAACCCGTTGGCTATGTACCTAAACAGGCATCTTCCTCACAGAATATTACCATCACCCTGGAGAATAATACAGGCCATACTGCAAGCGTGACAAGCCAGAGCGGGAAGAGTGCAGCGCCGGTGGCAATTAAAATAGTATCTACTTCATCAAGAGCTAAACCACAAACTGCATGATCGATATAATGGTATATGAAAGCGGCAGCGGCGGTGAGATCATGGTGCGCAATAATGATGTGGTGACCGTGAACGGGTATGAGAACAACCCTTACCTGGCACAATTTGGTGGAAATGCCTTTTGGGGAGACGGCTTATTAATGACAGGGGACCAGCAGCATGTGGCGCAAACCGAAGAAGCGCTGAATACGAACACCCTGAGTAGCAGTGGACGCATAGCGATAGAAGAAGCCATGAAAGCAGACCTGGCATTTTTACCATCGGATATAGAAGGAACAAGTGTGAGTGTGGCCACGCAGATAGCGGGCCCGAACAGGCTGAATGCGCAGATGAATATAAACGGGACCATTATTTATATGAACTGGAACCCCGATGAACTTTTTTTGAATTACGCTTTAGATGCCAGGTGAAATGGGACCAAAACAATATAATGAAGATAAAAACAACGATACCTGGGCTGCAATTTTTTTTATTATAGCCCTTATTTGCCTGGCAATATTTGCAATAAAAATATTAAATACATGACATGCAGTTAATACCTACGATATCAGAATTATTTAACGGCATTATCAGTTCGCTGAATGCGCAGTTCAATATAGCCATCCCAACCAGTGGCAAATCCTTTTTGCGGGACCTTGGAGCGGTATGGAGCGGCAAGATAAAGAACCTGTACCTGTTTATAGCCAATGTGCAGAAGAATGCGTGGTTTGACCTGGCAGACTATGCCATGTTGATACGCTTTGGCATGACCTATTTAAAAAGACTGCCTTATGCGGCCACGCAGGGACAATATACCTGCACCATAACAGGAACGGCCGGCGCCGTGATAAGTGTAAATACCACCTTCACCAGCGACCCGAATAGTTTATCGCCCGGTTTTCTTTTTATATTAGATACAGCCTATATGCTGACCGGCAGTGGGGATGTTATTACCCTGCGTGCTACCACATCCGGCACGATCGCCAATCTTGCCATGGGTAATACCCTGAGTTGCACAAAACCCCTTATTAATGCCAGCCAGACAGTGACGGTAAGCGCCATAGCTGTAAGTCCTGAAGATGCAGAAACTGTAGAAGAATATCGCCAAGCCATACAGACGCATGTATTGCTGGCACCACAGGGCGGAGCGGTAGCGGATTATATCATCTGGGCCAGTGCTGTGCAGGGTGTGGCGAAAGTATATCCCTATACGAGCAGCGGCAATGTGTGGGAAGTAGATGTGTATATAGAAGCCATATTGAGCGATAGCGGAGGCGTAGCGCCGGATTACGGATATGGTGTGCCGACGGGAACCATATTAAATAATGCGACCGCCGCTATACTGACAGACCCTAATACAGGGTTGGCCCGCAAACCGATGGGCGTAGTGTTGGGCCCAGGGAATGTAGGCGCTATTGCTGTGATCGTTTACCAGGTAGCAATAACATTTACGGGGAGTACCGGCATCAGCGCCGGGGATAAGGCATTAATTATTGAAGCATTGCAACAGGCGATAGCGAATATAAGGCCATTTATTGCCGGCAGCGATAATGTGGCGAACCAGAATGATACCCTGAGCCTGAGCCTGCCTGCCAGCGGGGGGAGGATAACACCCCCTGAAGACTATGTGATCATTATAATAGCCATGAATGCCGCCCCGGGTGCTTTGTTTACCGGAGTGAGCATGACAGTGAATGGTACGGGTTATAGCAGCTATACATTCGACAAAGGGATTATAGGATATTTAAAAGCTTCAAACGTTCTATTCACCTAATGTCCTATATCAGCCGTAAAATATTAAATCTTGCCAAGCAGCTATTACCCAACGGGAGAGCCTATTGGGGACCTACGCCCGATAACCCTGTATATGCAGAATATACGGACGAGAACGGCGATTATTATACGGACGATAGCGGGAACAGGTATGCAGACGATAGTTCTGCTATTATAAACGGCGGTAGTTTTGAGCGGCTGTTGAAAGCCTTTGGCGGGGATGGAGATAATATTACCGGCACCTTGGAGCGTGTATATAATGATGCGAATTCGATACTGGACAGCCTGCTGCCTGACAATGATAATTTTAGTGATGGAACGGTGAACCCTGCGGATAATGACTGCGATGACTGGGAAAGGCGGCTGGGATTGATACGATATGGCGTAACATCTGTTAATACTCCGACAAGGCAAGCGCGCATGCTGGCGATAGGGCAGCGCATGAATTACCCCGGAAGCACCCAACCAAGGCAGAGTGCAGCCTATTTGCAGCAGCAACTACAGGCGGCGGGGTTTAATGTGTTTGTATATGACAACCTCTTTTACAACGGATCTGCATGGGTTACCAAAATACCTACTCAATTTATCGGGAGTAGCCAATCTATGGTATTTGGCCCCGCGGTAAGATTTGGTATGTACCGGTTTGGGCAGAGCCGGGCTAATCAATATAAAATAGCAAACTATATACAGCCTGGCAAGGATGGAGGATTTATAATCCGGGATTATCACAGCGTGTTTTACATTGGTAATAGTCCACTGGGATTAGGGCAAAGGTTTTCGCCTAATACAAGGTTTTCGCCCAATACAAGGTTTGGCGCCAATACCGTTTTTGCAAATGTTCCTGTTTCGCGGGAATTAGAATTCAGGCAATTGATACTAAGGTTAAAACCCGCGCAGATGGTAGGCTTTCTTTTTATTACTTACAATTAAAAAACATAGAAAATGAATCCAATTAACAACTTTCCGAATTACGACAATAGTGATCCTACCAATTATCCCGGCGGCCAGATCAAAGATGATAGCGGAATCGGGGATGGAACGCAGGCCGATGTAAATACAGTTGGGGATATTTACCAGTTCTTTTATAAGCTGATGGCTTTATCCGGCATAACGCCTAATGATCTGCCTGATAATGTAACGAACGGCTACCAGTTGATACAGGCGCTGCAGGCCGTATGTTTGGTGCCAACATTAACTACTGGCATTACTTGGGCATCAACAGAAACTATAGCCTTTAATGCATCACAAGTGCGTCAATATATAGCTACAGGAGCTAAGGTTATAACGATTAGTAATGCTGGAGCCGTGGCAGGCACTAAAGTAACTATGGCTTTTCATTGTAGTGCAAGTAGTGTTATTTCATTCGCTACAGTGGGAGGGCAAACTATTGTTGTAAAATACGGAACTGGGACATTTGGAAATAGTACAAATGGCACAGTAGAGATAGAATGTTTAGGCAATAATGTTTACCTGGTAGGTTACTCAAGTTAATTTATTGGAAATCTTATATTGTCAAAACTCACCGCATCCCCATTAGTCGGTGGATTTTGTATATATACCTGTCCATTCGGATAAATTATAATAGAAATTGGTGTACCGGCTGTTGTGGAAGCAAAAGTATAAACTTCCTGTATTGGCCTGCACCCCAAGGGGAATGAAAAAACTATATTTTCTGCATGAATAGATACCTGGGATATTCCGGATATCATAACGACGCTATCTATCAGTTTATATCGTATAGAATTGCCACTATCGTTTGTTGACCATCCGGAATTTAATGCAGGATAAACCCAATGTGAGGTATCGGATATATAGGTGGTGTCTTTATAGGTAACAACATCGGTAATATACTTGGTGCATGAAGAAGAAGTGATAGTAAGTAATGCAAAGGCAATAAGTAAAATATTTTTCATAAAGTTCGTTTTAGAGTGTAAAAATAGTAGTTATTGTATTATAATTTGTTAAAAATGCTATATTTGGCATTATGGCAAGAAGCATGAGAATATATTTATTAGCTATTGTTATATCATATACATTGCTTTCCTGTCAAGGTGAGGGCAAAAGGCCAATATTTTTATTATCAGATAAAGAATATAAAACTATTGCCAGAAAGGAGATAGTTTTTTTTGATTCCTTACAGATTGATGGCAATGATAGCATTCCTTCGCTATTATCAAAGGCAACCGAACTTTCAAATTTAGATTCATTTGCCAAAATGGATTTAAAAAGAGATTCTGAATGTAGAAACCTAAGTAACATAATATTTCTAAAATTAAATCCTATGAGGGATGAGCTTTGGAATGCCTTAAGAAATAATTACGGTGTATTCCTGAGTCGTAAAATGACTTTGCAATATGGATACGAGATTTATCCGCAAACTGAAAATAACATTCTTTTTTTAAGAAGTGACGGTTTTGCTAAGGATATTACAGATAAGATATTTGCACAAAAAAAGCTTGAGCTCTACAACTTAAATTTTACTGATATTATTTTCACATCTAAAAGTCAATCTGGCAGTCCACTAATATATAAGTATGCCGGTAATGGTCAATATTATTACCCCACAACTCAAAGAACGGGATTTAAATATCATAGAATTGCGGTTTATAAAATCAAATAGAAGCTCCGAGTAATAACACCCTATCTTAAAATGCTAAAGCATTAATCTTCGCCATTCCCGATTAAACTTCAAAGGTAATGCGGCTTATATAGCTTAAATAAGCCTTGTATTTTTGGTAAATATTCATTATTGAATGCCAAATGGGATCATAGATATAAACAGCAATGCGGTGGTAGTATATGCCGCCAAGCTGGAAACGTATGGTAAAGCACGCTTGCCGGTGGCGGCGCGGCAGACCCTGAATGCGGCAGCCCTGGACGTGAAGCAAAAGACAATGCCTGCCACGAGTGATGCGGCCTTCCATAAGCGGAAACCAACCTTTTTCGGAGCCACATCGGGGGTGGAATTTGCCAAAGGGCTTGACATTAACAATATGAGCAGTGTGGTTGGATTTATAGCCCCCGCCAGCATTAAAGAAAGCGGCCATGCCACCCGCGACCTGGAAGAGCAGGAAGGCGGTGGCCGAATAGATAAAAGGGCCTTTATAGCCGCAGACAAAGGAAGAACGGGGCGGGGAAATGTAAAAGACAGCCTGACGCTGGCCAAAATAAAGCCTTACATCATAGATGCCAATAAAGAACTGGGCAAAAACAGCGGGGAGAAATTTATACGCGCAGCTATGAAAGCGGGTTATCCGAATGGTTTTGTATTGGGTACCAATAAAAACAGCAGGGGCAACCGCGCCCTGATGCAGATCATCAGCATACATAAAATGAAAGGCGGTGAAAGAAGTGGCGTAAGAGGCGGCAATACCGTGGTAAACAGCAAAGCTATTTATAGTGTGAAAGGAAAACGACAAGCCCATGTGCATGCTACCCATTTTATGGAGAAAGCAACAGCGGTGACAACTAAGAAGATGCCTGCCATCTTTAATGAATTAGCAGAAAAAGCATTTAACAAATAATGGCCAGTTGGGTAGAAAAGATAAAGACAAAATTCCAGATCACCACCGGTGACGGGAAAGTGTATGCGCCTTTGTCTTTTAATGCCAACCGGAGTGTAGAGTACAATGTGGCGGAATTTAATTTCCCCAACCTGAGCGGCACCCTTGTGGAGAAGCGGCGCCCAATGGGAACGGTATATAACCTGGATATTTATTTCCTTGGAGGTGATAATATAGACGTGGCCACTGATTTTCAGAAAAGCGCCGATAACAGCAGTCCCTGGATCATCAGCCATCCTTTTTACGGTCGCCTGATCGTGCAGCCCATCAGTCCTATATTTCATGACAATGGTAATAAAATACTGAACGCGACCCGCATCACAGTAACTGTGCGGGAGACCATCAGCCGGCAGGCATTGGTAGCGACGCAAAGCCCCAATGATGTGATAGCGGCACAGCAGGCCAGCACTGCCCAGCATTTTGCAGATTATTATGTAAATGCAATACCGGTACCATCTGTAAAGGATATCACCCAGATGAAAAGCGATCTGAGTGATGTTGAAAAAGCACTTATTAATATACAAGCCAATGCGAATAATCTAAAGAACGCTTATAATGCCGCAAATGCAGCTATTGATAATGCCATCGGTAATATATCGGGCGCCATCAGTGCCATACAAACCGTGTTGGCGCTCCCCGCGCTTATAGCAGATACGATTGCTAACCGTGTGGGCTACCTGGTGAGTGAGTTTGTAGCATTGGGGGCCCAGATAGACAATTTACATTTAGTAAAACCAAGTTTGAAAGGATTGTGGTTCCTGGAAGCCGGCACCTGTATCAGCGCCATCTGCCTTGCAGCTATTACCAATATCAGCGCTACCGATTATGTTTATAGTTCGCAGGTGATGAATATTATATCGCAGCTGACAAGCAATTACAATAACTACCTAGCTGCGCTGGATGGTATGCAGACGGCCACAGGTAGCGAGCCTGATAGCTGGATGCCGGATGCTACGACAATGATAAACCTTGACGGGCTGGTGAACCTAACGCTGGCAACGCTATTTGATATACAGCAGAACAGCAGGCAGCCAAGGACGCTGACACTGACGAGAGACAGCAATACGATCTATATAGCATGGCAGATATATGGGCTATTGCCGGATGACAGCACTATCGACCAATTGATCGCTGATAATAATATATCGGGAATAGAATTGCTGCAGATAGAAAAAGGAAGGCAGATATTATATTATGTGTAACCGCAAACCGGCCACGGCCAGGTTTTATTAATAAATGTTTTATGCAGAAATGGGAAATTGATTTTGTTTTGATAAGCCACGGTGACGAAAAGACCGCGGAAATATTATGCGCCAAAGGAGCGGAAGGATGGGAGCCATACGCCGTGATAGGTATAACGCATTATTTTAAAAGGCCTGTTGAAAATGCGGAAAATATAATCAAACTATCAGAGAAGCGGGAAGCGCCTGGCCTAACCGAAGAAGGATATGAAAAGATTAAAGAAGGCAGGTTTAAGGGGCTGCAAGAAATTACAAAGCCAAAGCCAAATGCAAAGAAAAGAAACTAAAAATTAATAGAAGGAACAGCATTACCCGAGATTGCTTCGTTCCTCGCAATGACAAAGAAATGAAAATACGCATCTGTGGTATAGAGATTGTTAAGTGGCAAAACCTGTCGCTTAATTTGCTATACGACAGCGTGAAAAGCACCTTCAGTTTTGACCTGTACTGGGACCCTTATGATGCAGATATGCGCAAAGTGATGATGCCAGGGGCTTATAATCAATGTACGATCGTTGCTGATAACGGGCAACTGTTACTTACCGGAGTGATGCATAGCCCCTCATTTAAAGACGGCCCGGTCGCCAGCCTGGTGAATATATCAGGTTATAGCATAACGGGCGTATTGGATGATAGTGAATACAGCGCTATGTGCGATGCCATTGGAAGTGGTATGCAAACCAATAATACCAATTTTTTGCAATTATGCCAGAATGTGTGTAATATATTCGGGTTCGGTTTGGTAGATAACACAGGAGGCAAAGCGGTAGCTATCGCGCTATCATCCAGCGAACCAGCAAACAAGGACCAATCCATTACCGGTTATTTATCTGATATCGCAAAGGATGCCAATATTACTCTATCGCATGATGTGAATGGCAACCTTGTTTTGAAGATAGCCACCAATACCAAGCCCGTATTTGATTTTGTGTCGGGAATGCCCGGCGTGGAATATGAACTATCTTTTGACGGGCAGGAGATGCATTCTTTTATTATTGCACATGCGCAGGATGGAACAGGTGCCGGCGCAACGGTGAAAAATGTGTATGTGGCACCGCAAGGAAGTTTTAATTATAAGAATGCCGCAATCAATACCGGCAATATTCTGAATGCACCGCTGGGGCAATTGCAAGTCATTAATGAATATAGCACCGGATTCCGTCCGCATTCTGTGACGCAGCGGGACACTGATGCCACTAAACTGCAGGATGTGGCTAATGAAGCCCTGGCAGACGAGTTAAAGAATATTCCACTTACCATTAAGATAGCCAGGTGGGAATTGAATAACAGAATACCAATGCCGGGGGATATCATCACTGTGCAAAGCGCCTACCTGTATCTTTTTAGCAAAGCAAGGTTTTTTGTGCAGAATATATTTTTCAGCGGGGACGAAAAGGAAAGTACTGCTATACTTAACTGCCTGTTGCCGGAATGCTTTAATGGCGAAGTGCCCACGCAATCTATCTTCTTTGGCACTAATTATACAAACTATGCCGCACCACCGGAATTGCCGGATAGCCCTGCACCATTTGATTCTGCTATACAGGGAGCGCCGAAGTTATCACCAAGGTTTGCGCCGGCAGATGCTGTGCCTAAAGAAACACAGATAAATGTACCATCGCCCGGTATTGACCGCAATAACCATGCTTTGCAGAAAAATAAAAAGATAAACCTATGAATTTTATAAGCACCGTAAAGAACAGCAGCATAGTAAACGGCATACGCAGTGTGGTGGCTACTATCTTCGGCGCTAATGATTCGAGGCAGGCCGCAGTAAGTAATCCGTTTGGAGTAGATAGCTCACCCGTGCCCGGTATGGCGGCGGTCTATATACAAACATCGAGCAAATCGCAACCCGTATTTATAGGTTATGCCAATATGAAAGGCTTTGTAAACCCGGAGCATAAAGCACAGCCCGGGGAGATAAGGACCTTTGCGACGGATATGAATGGCAACCAAATATCTAATATCTGGCAACATGGTAACGGGAAAATAGAGCTATCCAACAATAATGAAACACTTGTAGCATGCCTGAGTGACCTTATGGATAAAATAGAAGCGATAACAGTGCCGACGGGGACAGGACCAAGCGGAGTGCCATTGAACGCAGCAGATTTTGCAGCCATTAAAGTAAGAATAAATAACCTATTGCAATGACGACAGGACTAATAAAGACAGCTATTGAAAACAATGCAACTACACCGGGTATAGATGCAGCGACGGCAGCGCAGAATATAGAATCGGCCATTATTGCTACCATAGTAAGCGCAACTATAAGCTTAACCCCTACAAGCCTTGTTGCACCAAGTGGCGGCGGCCCTGTAACGCAAAGCGGCTCGACAATAGGGACATTGAGTTAAAATATAAAAAGAGACAAAATGATAGTTTGGTTTGATAAAAATGCGGTAAATACCATCACAACGCCCAGCAATGCGCAGGCTGCCATTAATTCGTTGAATACTATTATCAACACCCTCTTGGGTGCAGCAGCAGAAGCAGCCCTGAATGCAGGTGTGAGAGAATATAATTATGATAATGGCATGACCAAGGTGAAAATGGAGTATAAAGACGCGGGCGCCATTGCCGCGCAGATAAAAGGGCTGATGGCCCTGCAGCAGATATATTTGCAAATGCCCGGCATGAATAGCCGTGTGATACGGCTGATAGACAGCAAGAACATGCCGAATCTATTTCCTTTTAATTGTAATCCGTAACAGATATGAATACGATAACAAAACCCAAATTTGGTGAGACGCTGGAAGAGTTTAGCGGCCGTACAGGAAAGCAGCAAGCGATAGTGAAAACGAACACCCGTGAAGAGCGGCACCCGCAGGATATTATAGCCCAGCTGGATAAACGCATACAGGCCTTTGGCGCCGATGCCGGCTATGCGACAGGGTGGAACCGCGTGTTTTACCGTCCCTTTGACGGGGAAAAGTCTTTAGGGGGTATAGGGCCAATCAATAAATACTACCTGGACCACGATGCGCTGAGGCTACGGAGCTGGCAGATGTTGCTGGAAAGTGAAATAGTGCAGATAGGCATACAGCGCTATGTGATGTGGCTGGTAGGCAGCGGCCTGAGATTAAGAAGTGAGCCAGATAAAAACATCCTTGCAAAAAACGGCATCAATATAGATGCCCAGGCCTTTGCGAAAGAAGCGGAAAGCTATTGGAAGCTGTATAGCAATGACGAAGTGAGTGATAATGCCGGCATGGAGACCCTTCACCAGAAAATGTATGAAGCGGAGATAAATGCTTTGGCAGGTGGTGATTGTTTGTTCATCATAAACATAAGCGATGATAATTTGCCGGTATGTGAAATAAAAGACGGCGCCCATATACGCACACCTCTATTTGGAAATTTCAGCGCCATTGGGCTGGATGCTGTGAACCCGAAAACAGGTAACAGGATAAGACATGGTATAGAGATAGATGCCAAAGGGCAGCATGTAGCATTTTTTGTGAGGAAAGCGGGTGTGTATGGCAGTAATATGGAAGACATGCTCAGTTATGAGCGTGTGCCTGCCCGGGATGAAACAACCGGATATATAAGAGCCTTTATGTATTATGGTTTACGGTACCGGCTGGATGATATACGCGGTATTCCGTTGATATCTGTTTGTATGGAAACGACCAAGCAAATGGAACTATATAAAGAAGCGACCGTGCAGGGGGCTGTGGAGCGTGCGAAGATAGCGCTGGTGGTGCAGCACGAATTAAATGCAGTTGGCAGCAATCCGTTTGATGATATAGTAATGAAAGCGACCGGTGGCGCTTTTTCTGATATACCCAGTGATAGCCGCGGCGTGATGTTTCAAAATACGGTGGCCGGTACGACAGGCAAGCAAGCTGTAAATGCACCACCCGGAAGTAAGATAGTGGCGCTGGAAGGAAAGCAGGAAATACATTTTGGTGAATTCTACGATACCAATATGAAAGTGATCTTTGCATCGCTTGGAATACCGATGGAAATAGCCTTGATGATGTTTGGCAGCAATTATAGCGCCAGCCGTGCCAGCATAAAGGACTGGGAACATACCCTTATTGTAAAGCGGATAAAAAATGTAAGCCCCGCATATAAGCATATTTATAACATCTTCCTGGTAACGATGGCGATGCAGAATAAAATAAATGCTCCCGGTTACCTGAAAGCTGTATTTAATAAAGACCTATGGGTGAAGCTGGCCTATCAACGCGCGAAATGGATAGGAGATAACCCGCCGAACATAGACGAGAAAAAAGAAGTGGAAGCGGCCCGTTTGAAAATGGGTGCAGGATCTGCACATCTTCCTTTAGATACCCCTGAAAATATTGTGGAAGACCTGGGATTGCCCGGAGACTACAGGCATACCATGGAACAATACCAGGATGATATGGAATATGCGGACAGTATAGGTATAGAAAAAGTGGAACAGAACAGGCAAATCATTGAAGACTTTGATGATGCTGATGAAGATAAGCCAGGGAAGCCAGGTGAAAAAGGGGATGATAAAGCAAAAAACAAAAGAAGCAGCCCTAAAGTTACTTATACTTTCACGGTGCGGTAATGCGAAATTACTGAATATGCAATTTTAAAATCCTCTCATTTTGTGGGAGGATTTTTTTTGTAAATGAAGTTTAATGGAGAATCTCTATAACTAAAGTCCGGCAGGCATCGAAGACAATTGAATCAGCTGTTATTTTCCTGACGATATGTAAAGGAAGCATATTTGCCATGCCCAATATTTTATATTTCTGATCCTCATTCATATTTATCCTTGCCCATTCCCTGTGATTGGGATTTGCATAATAAATGTTATTATCCTGTGTTGAAGTCTGAAAGTTTTTACTGTCTTCATCGACACTGATGAGCAAGTAATTATTTACTTTGGTTTTATTGTGATTTAAAACAACGCATGCGCTCATGTGAGAAATGATTTGTTTGAAACTAGCGCCGTTGCAGATTTTCTTCCGTCCTTTTTTTTACGTCGGCTTTAACGAGGGACTTGATATAGTCGGAGAGGTTGCTATAATCTTCTTTTACGAGGTCGATAACTTTTTGCTTCAGCGTTGGGGAAACATTGGTAACCTTGATGTAGTTAGAATCTGCGTTTGCTCTCATATTAGTGTGTAAAATTAAGGCAATGTGAGGGTATTGCAAAGGTAATAGAAATTTATTTCTGCAAAAGCGATTTGAAATATAAAAGGTAATGTAAAGGTAATAGGCAAATAGAGCAAAAAAAGCAATTCTATTTTTGAATTGCAATGAAAAAACAATACCTCTTATACAATGTGATCTACTCCGGAACAGCGGGGGATTTCATCAATGCATTGGAGGCAAATAAAGAATCCGGTACCAATGTGAGGGTTAACAGCCCGGGCGGCGATCCTTATTCTACCTATGGCATGATAGCCAAAGCGGGTGAAATGGATAATGTGAGCTACCAGGTTGACGGCCAAGCCAATTCATGCGCGTTTTATTTAGTAGCCAATGCGGGGATGGACAATGTGGAATGCCTGGACGTTTCGACATTTATTGCACACCGCGCAGCATCCTGGATGGAAAAATACCCGGACATGA
>JABDGU010000019.1:0-32595 GCA_013285905.1 Bacteroidota bacterium
TTCCCATCATGATGTGCAGGCAAAAGATGTGGACATGAAGCGATTGGGCGCTGTCCTTGCTCTTGCCTACGAAAAGAATGTGCAGGATATGGAATCACTTTTACTCCTCGAAGGCCTCGGCCCGCGCACCCTGCAATCCCTTGTACTGGTCAGCGAAGTGATACATGGCACGCCCTCCCGTTTCGACGACCCTGCGCGTTTCTCATTTGCGCATGGTGGTAAGGACGGCCATCCTTTCCCTGTACCCACCAAAGTATATGATGAGACCATCCACACATTGCAAACAGCCGTACAGAAAGCCAAATTGGGTATAAATGATAAGAACGAAGCAATCAAAAATCTCTCAAAAGCCGCTGCCCGACTGGAGCAGGATTTTATCCCCAATAATAATTTCGAACAACTGATTCAAAAAGAGCGCAACGAATCCTGGAAATACGGAGGCCGCACCGTATTCGACAAAGCGCAGCCACCATCCAAAAAAGCAAACGGAGAACAATTGAAATTGTTTTGAAAAATATTTCTACTTTTTCCCTCTTTTCTATCGCTTTTCCTCCTGTTATCTTTATCCATTCTTTATCCCATTTTTATCCCATTTTTATCCCTTCGCCGAGAAAATGCCCGATGTCCGATTAATAAAAAAACCAGACATTGAAATGCGGTGTTTTGAGTGTAAGTTATTGACTATCATGTTTTATTAAACTTATCAAAATGTCCGATTTGTGTCTTTTTTGCGAGACAAATTTTTCCTGCAGAAACTCGCAGACTTTACATAATTACTAAATAAAAATTCCACAGAGAATCACAGATTTTTATTGCTTCCAACCGCTCCATAAAGATGTTGCGTTTTAAGGATATGGGGGTGCAAATGGGGGTGCAAAAAAGTTCTCATTATTTCCCATACTTTCCCATATTTTCCCATGAATTTCACGCTATTTTCACATGAGGCAGGTGGTCTAAATCATTGAATTTTAATTTTTTATTACAACTATTGCAAATAAAATGCACACGAAAAATAAAAAATGGGAAATGTCAAAGAACAGATGAATTAATAGGGTTAAATTTCCTGACCCGAAGGGTCGGATTTGCAACAAAGGTAAGATTTTGAGAGGGGGCTTGCAAAAAAAGATGTCCACATTTTATTGTGTTGGGAGGGGCTAAAATGAACTTCAGATATGTGGAGAGGCTGCTTCCGAGCCCAGAAAACGGAGACACGGGCAGGGAAGTAAAAAGCTTTTATCTCTTAACATTATCATCTAAATCCAATAAAACCGTTCTCAAAGATACTATCAATTAATTCCTTTGAAAAGCCTATATTTCGCAAGATTGCAATGCATAAAATTATTTTCAATGGCTGCGCTAGGTCATACAATTCAAACCCTTTATGAACCTTTTTTTCTTCTGATAAAGCATAATGAGTATAATAGTTCCGTGATTTTTTAATATTTTTTGTAAACTCTTTTTTATCCACTACTATTTTATCCATAAGACTATTCCAATAATTATCTACCATATAATCAAGTCGTTGCTGCAAAGTCGGCATGTTGCCAAACGGGAAAATGTCATTTAACCATTTGTGATATTCAGGGGAGGATACCTCAATGAGGTGTAATTTCATTTTTTCATATGCTTCTTTTGGCATTTTATTGGTGCTTTCATGCATTCTTGAATGAAATGTTTCTATTGCTTGCGCTAAATTTAAAAAAGAGTTTTCCGAAAATCGATGAGAATTGTAAAATTGTTCAAATAAAATATTAAATGCAGGTTCAAGCCGAATATGTAAGCTGTTCCATTTTTGATAAACATCTTGAAAAATATCTTTTATGTGACTATATTCAAAGAGCATTTGGAAATGGTGCTTGACGTTATCTGACTTTTTATCTCCTATTGATTTACAATAAACATTTATTTTTTTGAGCGAAAACCTTTGATCTCCAAATTCAGGGCCTAAGTCTGTCTCCAAACCTTTCCTAGATAATGTTATCCTTAATGGGTAAGTACCAGAGTACAACGCAAGAGTTAGGAAATTTTGAAATTTTCGCATTTCCTCTAAAAAATCTTCAAATTTTAATTCAATTTTACTTTCTAAATTTAACTCAGTCAATTGGGATATTGTTTGGCTTTCGTTGTATCTAGACCATCCTGGCATTTTTGAAGTGATATTAAAACAACCTGATAAAGTAGAGGATATACTAAAATTAATAGGTTCAGGAAGCTTGTAATGAAGAAGATATTCACGTTTCTTTATCCTGTCAACATTAGACGTATCATATATAAAGCCATCAGAACCTAACCATTGAGCTAAGTTGAAAAATTCAACACTCAATTTGTCAAACAACATTTCTTCCTTTTGTAAAAGTGCCCCTTCAAAAATGAAGTTTGCATAATATTTTGTAATTGGATTGCCAGTTGACTGTCCCTTTTTTAAAGAAGTTCCCCCTTGAAACGTGACAAAGCATTTATATAGTGTTATGCTTTTACTGTCATGCGTAACCCCCCAAATAATATCTTGATCAGGACTATTATGTTCAAATAAATCTCCGCTAAAAGTTCCCAAAAGTTCTAATGTGCATCCATCATATGGATCAAATTTTGCTATACCATAAGCGGCATTTTTAGGATTGGATGGCAAACACCATTGTCCCTTTAACTCAAACGTTTCATTCATAATATAAATTTCTTAGCAAAACATAAAGCTACAGATATCTATAAAATAAATTTTACTTTCCTTCCGAGTCTCCTTTTCGGAACTCGAAAGCAACTTCTTAGTATCTCCTAAGCTCATTTTCCGCCTTTGTTGGTGTGCAGAGCGGTCAAGTAGCGTAGCAAAACCAACAAATAAAAGCCTAGGTTCCTGCTCCGTTTCCCCCTTTGCTGGTATGTCAGCTTTTAAGTAAATTTGTCAGCAGCAGATCATAAACATGGAATTAAGTAAGAATTTTCAGCATACAGAGGCCGAACAGAAATGGTATAAACATTGGGAAGACGCTGGCTATTTCAGCTCTCAGCCCGATGAACGCCCTCCCTATACAGTTGTCATCCCTCCCCCTAATGTAACCGGGGTTTTGCACATGGGCCACGCCCTTAATGATACTGTGCAGGACATCCTCATACGCCGTGCTAAAATGCTGGGCTATAATACCTGCTGGGTGCCCGGCACAGACCATGCATCCATTGCCACCGAGGCAAAAGTGGTTAACATGCTGAAAGAACGTGGTATAGACAAAAAAACATTGAGCCGCGATTCTTTTATGGAATATGCATGGGAATGGAAGGAAAAGTACGGCGGCATCATATTGCAGCAATTAAGAAAGCTTGGTTGCGCCCTCGATTGGGACCGCACCGCTTTCACTATGGACGAGGATTATTATGCAGCCGTTATTCGTGTTTTTGTTGAGTTATACAACAAAGGCAAGATATACCGTGGCGTAAAAATGATAAACTGGGATCCCAAAGCCAAAACCGCCCTCAGTGATGAAGAAGTAATTTATAAACAAACCAATTCAAAACTCTATTACGTACGCTACAAAATAGACAGCGACAAAGAAGAGTATATAACCATAGCCACCGTAAGGCCGGAAACCATACTTGGCGACACAGGCGTTTGTGTGCATCCTGATGATAAGCGTTATACACATCTTAAGGGGAAGTTCTGTTTCATTCCCCTCATCAACCGCAGGGTGCCTATCATTTTCGATGATTATATAGATATAGAATTTGGTACCGGTGCATTGAAAGTAACTCCCGCGCATGATATCAACGACTATAACCTGGGCCTCAAGCATAAACTGCAGGTAATAGACACCTTGAACGAGGACGGCACTATGAGTGAGGCTGCCCAGCTATACATTGGGCAAGACCGTTTTGCAGTACGTAAAAAAATTGTTGAAGACCTGCGTGCATCCGGCAACCTTGTAAAAGAGGAAGAATATGTGAACCAGGTTGGTTTTTCTGAGCGTACAGATGCTGTTATAGAACCCCGCCTTAGTATGCAGTGGTGGTGCAATATGCAGACCATGGCCGGGCCGGCACTACAGGCAGTAAACAATGATGAAATTGAATTTTACCCGGCAAAATTCAAAAACCTCTATCGCCACTGGATGGAGAATATCAAGGATTGGTGCATCAGCAGGCAACTGTGGTGGGGGCAGCGCATACCTGCGTGGTATGATGTAGAGGGCGATATGTATATAGCCCATAGCAATGAAGAAGCACATATTCAATATAAAAATAAAAAAGAACAATTAGCCGCTCAGCACCCCCAGCTGCGCCAGGATGAAGATGTGATGGATACCTGGTTCAGCTCCTGGTTATGGCCTATGGAGGTGTTCGACTGGAACAAAAGCCCCGACAATAAAGACCTTAAATACTACTACCCCACTGCCACACTTGTTACGGCGCCCGAGATCATTTTCTTTTGGGTAGCGCGTATGATAATGGCGGGTTACGAATTCATGGGCGAAAAGCCATTCGACAAAGTGTATTTCACCGGCATCGTTCGCGATAAGCAGGGCCGCAAAATGAGTAAGTCTCTCGGCAATTCGCCCGATCTGCTGAAACTGATAGAAGATTTTGGCGCTGATGCGGTTCGCTTTAGTGTGGTTATTTCCTCGCCTGCCGGCAACGACCTTTTGTTTGACGAAAGCCAGTTGGAACAAGGCCGCAACTTCTGCAACAAAATGTGGAATGCCATGAAATTAGTGAAAGGCTGGGAAGCCCGTTGTGTGGATGGTCTGGAAGACAGCAATGTAAGGTTTGCTATCGATTGGATGCAGCAAAGGATATCGGCTGTATCACAGGAAATGGGAGAAATTTACAAGGACTTCCGCCTCAGCGAAGGCCTGAAAACCATATACTCATTGATATGGAATGATTTCTGCTCCTGGTACCTGGAGTGGGTGAAACCTGCGCAGGACCAGCCCATTTCTTATTATGTATGGGAGCGTACTATAAGTATATATGAAGCTTTGTTACAATTGCTGCATCCTTATATGCCCTTTATTACTGAAGAGCTGTTCCACCTTTTATGCAAGCGTATCCCGGGGCACGATTTAATTGTAGAAGAACTGCCCGTTTGGGAAAATGTGAACACGGAAATATTGAAACAGGGCTCTTTGCTGCAGGAATTGATAAGTGCAGTTCGCGACACACGCAATAAGAACCAATTGAAACCCAAGGATACCATACAGCTTTGGATAGACACCAAACATCATGCTTTCTACGAACTGGTTCAGGATATTTTGCGCCGCCAGGTAAATGCCGAGAACATTGGCTTTACCGATACAGCAAAAGCTGGCAGCATATCGCTCGTAGTGCAAACGGATAAATTGTATATTGAAACAAATGTTCAGAATATTGACACAGGTTTGCAGAAAGACCAAATGCAAAAAGAATTAGAATATCTTGAAGGTTTTTTAATAAGCGTTCAGAAAAAACTGGGCAACGAAAAATTTGTGAACAACGCCAAACCCGAGATCATAGACAACGAACGTAAAAAACAAACAGATGCCGAAGCCAAAATAAAAACCATCAGAGAAAGCCTGAGCCTGATTTCTTAGAACTCGCGTCATTGCGAGGAACGAAGCAACTGTTCTCATGGAGCGAAGCGGAATAATCTCACATAACACGATAACTAATCATAGGCTTTGCGTTCCCTTTGCGGCTCTTAGCGAACTTTGCGGTAAACTGAAAAAACAAAATGAATCGAACCATAAATATTGTACTGCTTATTTTTTTCTCATTTCTCGCCTGCACCATTTGGGCGCAGAAAGAAAAGAATGACGATAAGGCTAAAACCCCTAAGTATCCGCCTGTTTATTCATATCTCGGCAAGTCTGATTTAAAAGGCGGCTCAATAAAAAAACGTGCTTTAGATTCCTTGTTAAAACAAGGAATATCAGCAAAAGATGAGAGCGGCCATGCTTACACAATAAGTGAGTTTAATTTCACTTACGGCGAACGGAACCTGTATGAGGATTCTGTCGGGAACCTGAAAATTATTACGGACTATCTCCTGGAAAAATGTTTTGGTGATTCGCTTTCGGCTTACATTCTCAATAGCATGGCAGACCGCTCAAAAGAGGGCGACACCGTTTACTTTGATAAAATAATAGTAGTTCGCCCCGACAACACAACCACATTGTCTAAAGCAATGAAATTTGCAATCATAAAATAATACGAACTGTACATCTAAGTTTACAGGATGTTCAGTAAACCAATGTTTCATAATACGGGTCTGCTACTTTCGCTAATGCTGTATCAGCACCTTTTGCGAAAGTTTTTGTGTAGCCGTACTCAGGCGCAAAACGTAAGTCCCGTCCGGCAAACCGTTTACCGGGTATGTAAAGGTGGAGTAACCTGTGTTGATACTCACATTGTCCCCAAGTTCCTTAACCACTTTACCGCTCATATCCAGCAGCTCGATCTTTGCTTTGTCGCTTAGATCAAAATAACATTTTACAATAAGCTCGTTCGATGCCGGGTTCGGGTAAGGCGTTAGCAATTGCTGCCCGTGATAATAAGTAACAGGCATAGTCTTCACCAATGGTGTACTGTCTATAACTATATTCTCATCGCCTGCCTGGTAAGGGGTAAAAACAAAGAACACCAGCATCATTTCGTCAGTGGTATTTTCACCCGCATACACGTCCTGCGGCGGCATGTTAGGGTTATTTACATTGTTGTCAGTATTATCATAATAGGCATCAGCCTCGGCAGTAGTGCCTGCAGCTATTTTCATTATTTGCCTCATTAGATAAAAACCCTGCCAGTGAAAATCCCATTTATTCACCCGGATAAATTTCTGGGTATCCAGGCTTGGAGTTATCCCGTATGCTTTTATATTCTGGCCTATGAGGTGCATGTGAGGCGCTATGCCTAACAAAGAGAAATCAATAGGTGTTGGCCCATACCATTCATGGAAAGACCGCGTGGTATTTGCCGGTATAAAAAGAGGTGAATCAATATTAGTGTTGAAATTAAGAACGGGTGCAATATACAGGCCTCTCATACTGTTATTGGCGCTGACAGGCGAGAAAAAGAAATGTATCTGCGTACTGTCAGATTCTCCAACTGTGCCACCGGGATAATGTATCTGCAAAACGATATCTGCATTATGCGGCAGCATTACTCCAAACGGATTGGGATAAATAATAGGTGCGCTGCCGGGTACCCATCCCCCTATCAGAACGGCCGAGTCTGTGCCTACACCACCAAAATCAAGATAGCCGGGGCCGGGCGATAAAGAATCTAAATGCCTGCAGATACCTGTTGTGTCTGCAAACACAAGCACATGATGCACCATACCCGCGTTGCCGGGTATAGCTTCAAACGCAGTAATATACCTGTCAACAGATTGATTATTGGGTATTACAAAACATTGGTAAACATCGTGGCCTATTGTCGCGGTAGATGTATAAGTAGGTATCTGTCCTATAAAATCTGGTGTACCGGGTATAGCTCCCAAATTGTTATAAACAGGTGGGGGCGGTGCCTGGCTCAAACTGCCCTGGGGTGTATTTCCGTTTACCCAATCAGATATTGTATTGATCTCCTGCTGGCTCAATAAACGTTCATGCGCCAGGCGGTTATAAGAAGGGTCCGGTGGCCACGGCGGCATAATTCTGTGCTGCACGTCGTATAGCATAGCCGGCGCTTCATTCAACGCATCCATAAATGTCATCAATGCAAAAGGCGCAATCCCCCCGCTATGATGGCATCCTGTGCAATGATTATAGAGTATCGGCGCCACATCTGTACTCCATTGCGGGATTTGGGCAACGGCAATTTCTTGCAGAAACAGCATACCAATCATAAGTCCAAAGGCTTTCTTGTGCATAAAGGTTCTTTATTGGAAAATATAAATATACCGTTTTTTTGATAAGGATACTCAAAATATAAAAAAAAGCCAATGTTGGTCGCCTGACCAACATTGGCTTTTATGCACAATAAGCAGTACATGTTTATTAATAGGCCTACTTAGGCAAATTCAATGCCCCGTTCAGCTCATCCTGCGATTCCTTGTATTTCAAACTCTCAACAACAGTATGAAAATTCTGCTTATCGGCAGTATGGCTAAAGGCCCATCTTGCGAACTCTACCCGGCTGCTCTCAAAATTCAGCCATGGCAATATCTTTTTTAATTGTTCTGTGCTAAGCGATTTTTTGGCAAGTGCCGCTTGCAGTTCTTTCAGTTTGTCTGTATCCGTAACGTCTGCATTTACTTTCACGCCCAGTTTGTCCAGGTCTGCTTTGGCTATTTTAGGGAAATTCGGTTTAGACATATCCGCGGGCGGCACTACTTTATTTTCCGCTTTAATGGCCGGTACAGTATCAATAGGCGCATTTTGCTCAGCGTTATGGCGTGTGGGGCCTTCTGGCACCATGCGCCTGCCGCGCATAGTCTCGGGCGCAGGCTCACGGTATCCATTATCTTCCCCTATAAAGGTCTGCTTATCTCCTGTCCTGTCATCAAACACAAAATTTGTTATCCCATCTCCCGATACCTTCACCTTCCCTTCAAAAACAAGATGCGCCTTTGCTTCCTCAGATCGCCCGTCCGGAGTATACGTATATACTTTCAGGTAATGTCGTCCTGTAGGCAGGTCGCCAACCGTTAAGCGGGGACCATGTTTCTGAAAATAGCGCCCGTCCAGAGCAATAGTTATAGGGTAATTATCAGCCAATCTAACTCTCAGTACCCCACTATATCTTGGCCGGTTTTCCGGTTGCGCAATAATATGTGGCGCTGCAAGGCCTAAAAACACTAAAACAACAAAGATCTTTTTCATCGGTAAATATTTACGCTTTAAAGGTCGGTAATTTCTGTTAATGGGACTCAATAGGACACTGAAAGTTTAAGCAAATTACTTCTTTATAAATCTCTTAACTAATTAGCAATGCGCACAAAATACCTGTTGACACGGCTGCATTCAGCGATTCTGCGCCACCCTTCCGCGGAATCGTGATCTTATGTGTCGCGGCATGCACAGTTTCTGCAGATATTCCCTTCGATTCGTTACCTATTAGCAGCACACCGGCGTTTATTTTGTTGAACTTATATACATTCTCACCCCCCAGTACAGCTGCAAGAACCGGCATTTTTGTACCGGCTATAAAATCCTTAAAGCCTGACCTATGCAGATGCACCCTTAAATGACTACCCATACCTGCCTGTATCACTTTAGGATTATATATGTCCACGCAATCATCAGAACAGATAATATGTTGCACTCCAAACCAGTCTGCTATCCTTATGATGGTACCCATATTGCCCGGATCCTGTATATTATCTAATGCTATACACCATTCGTTTAGCGGCAGGGCCGTCGATTCCTCCGCCATTGCTACTGCAAGCAATGCCTGGTTCGGTGTTTGCAGGCTTGATATCGCTTCCAGCTCATGAGGCAAAATACTGCATACTTCGGCTTCGGGATGCTTTTTCAGCAATGCCTCATTGTCTTTCAGCCAGCCCTCCAATCCTACTATCATTTGGATATTCGACGGGCTATTCAGCCATTCCCTGGCCATTTTGTCCCCTTCCACTATAAATACATTGTATTCTTTACGGAATTTTTGCTGGCTTAATGAGCGAATGTATTTATTTTGTGTCTTAGATAGCATCGGGTACAAAACTATATTAATTGTTCTAAGCTAATACATGGCCAACAGAATTAAAGATCAAAACACAAAGCTACTGTTCAGCCTCTTTATGCTATCTCTATGTGTATTTTCAAGTTGCGACACCACAAAGTACGTCCCAAAAGATCAATACCTCCTTCGCCGCAATACTGTTATTTTATCTTCGGATAAAGTTATCACTCATAAGGCAGAAATGAAAGATAACCTGCAACAAATTGAATCTCAAAAACCAAATAGTTACTTCCTGGGCATCCCTTTCAAATTATTGCTTTATAATTACCGCTATAAGAAATATCAGCAGGACACATCCAATTCCCACTTAAAAACAAAGTCTGTTCAAAGACCGGCCCTTGTGGATACGGCCCTGATACGCAAAACGGCATTTGATATGAAAAACTATCTCTACAACCAGGGATATTTTTATTCGGTGGTAAAGGATACCATCCTTCATAAAAAGAAGAAAGCCTTTGTTACTTATAAAATTAATGCGGGCAGCAACTACCTCATCAATAATGTAAGGTATAGCGCCGACGACAGCGCCATTGCTAAAATAATACACAACGATTCTGATAATTCCACACTTGAAAAAGATAAGGAGTTTACCATGAATGCCCTTGAGGAGGAACGTAGCCGTATAGCTCTCTTATTAAGAGACCATGGCTACTACCATTTTTCGCAGGACAATATCACTTATGAACTTGACACGGTAAATAAAGCCACTTTTCATGATGCTGAAAGCCCATTTGAGAGCGCGATAAACTTTATTACCACCCAGAAAAGCAATAAAAAGCCAACCCTCGACATTTATATCACCATCAAACCTACCGACGATAGCCTGGCTTACAACGTTTTTAGTATAAAAAACGTTACGGTTTTCCCCGATTTTAAAGATATGAATGACTTTCACGACGACAACCTGGTAACAAGGACTATCGATGGCATTACTTTCAAATACCATATACATTATGTTAATGAAAAGGTCATTTACAAACATCTTTATCTTAGGCCGGACCGCCATTTTAGCCAAAGCGATTATGATAAGACTATCGTTAAATTAAATGAACTGGGCATATTCCGCTCCATACGCATCAGCTTCAAAGAAGACTCGACGAACAAAAACCTTTTGAACTGCACCATGGCCCTGGGCCGTGCAAAAAAACATGATTTTATCCCAACTATCGAAGTTTCCAATGGCTCTACTTATACCATCGGCAGCAGCCTTTCATTAACGCTCCGCGACCATAATTTCGCAAAAGGAGCAAATATCTTATCCATTACCGGCAATGTTGGGTTGGAATCAATTTATGACGATACCCTTGGCAAGAAATTCCTGAACCATTTTTTTGTATTAACAAAATTCTACAGCCTGAATGCTACCCTGGATTTTCCTAAATTCTTATCTCCAATAGGAACAAATGCCTTCAATAATTCAAATGTGCCACACACCATCATTGGCGTAGGTACCAGTTTTATGAACCGCAGCCTTACGAACCGTACTGAGTATTTCACACTTGAAAACACAAGCCTAAACTTTACCTATAACTGGCATGAAACAAGTTCGAAAACATGGGACCTTTCTCCTGCCTTCGTTAACATTATTCGCTTGCCTTATGAATCTGACTCTTTTAAAAATCGCCTCGATTCCAATGCGTTTTTGAAAAACAGTTATAAACAAAATTTTATAGAGGGGGAAAATATAGCATTTACTTTTTCGGACGCTGAGAAAAAAAGAGGCCAGAATTATTCTTACATAAAACTGGGGCTTGAAGAAGCAGGTGGCCTGCTAAGTGGCATTAATAGCATAGGTGCCTCTTTGAATAATCTTTATAAAATAGATTATGCACAATACACAAAGGTCGATTTTGACCTGCGGCATTATTTTACGCTTCCGCATTCTGTTTTCGCATTTCGTTTTGCGGGCGGCGTAGGCCTTCCCTATGGCCAGTCATCAGAGCTGCCTTATGTGAAACAATATTTTGTGGGTGGCCCCTACAGTTTGCGTGGCTGGCGGGTACGCTCCCTCGGGCCAGGTAGCTATATTAACACATCAAACACCAATATAAACTACATAGACCAGACAGGCGATATAAAGCTGGAATGGAATGGTGAATACCGCTTTTTTATAGTCAACATGTTTTCGGGCTCTTTAAAGTTTAACGGCGCCTTTTTCGCAGACGCGGGCAATATATGGCTTGCCAAAAACGACCCCCAACAGCCGGGCGCACAGTTCGCATTAAATACTTTGGGCCAGGACATAGCCGCAGATGTTGGCACAGGGGCACGTTTCGATATAGCGTCCATTTTTACCCTGCGCCTCGACTTTGCCATGCCCGTTAAAAAACCTTATGTCCTCACAAACTATGGCTGGGTGTTTAACCAGATCGCTCCTTTAGACCCAAGCTGGCGGGCCAACAATATTATCCTCAATTTATCAATTGGTTATCCTTTCTAACACTCCAAGTTAACCGCCCATTTTATTGACTATCACCTTATTAGCACCAAATTCAAATCACCTGCCTTACACCTGATTCTATAATTTCCCAAATATCAAGCTATCTTTGACACCCAATGCGTAATATAAAGATCATAGAAGTAGGTTCTGAAATAGGTGCCGGTACCCGCGGGGCAAGCCTGGGCATTGACGCAATAAAAATTGCCGCCCTCGACTTTATGAGCAGTTTTTTCGTCAATTTTCCCAGCGAGGTAGTGGAGACCGAAAACAGGCTTTTATACGAGCCCGTCGCTTCGCCCTATGCCAAACGCATACAAGGACTTTGCACCATGTACGAAAGGGTAAGTAAGGCAGTATCCGAAACCTTAAAATCTGGCCTTTTTCCCCTGGTGCTGGCGGGCGACCATAGTACCTCCGGGGCCACCATAGCAGGCATTAAGATGGCAAAACCCAAAAACCGGCTGGGCGTGATATGGATAGATGCCCATGCCGACATTCATACTCCTTATACCACCCCTTCGGGCAACATGCACGGGATGCCTTTAACAACCGCACTGGGCATGGACAATTTAGAGAACCAGGTGCACAACCCCGATGCAAAAACAATTGATCTCTGGAATAAACTAAAACACATAGGTAAGATCCAGCCCAAAATACTGCCCGAGGACATCGTTTACATCGCCCTCCGCGATTTCGAAAAAGAAGAGGAATTTCTCATCAAAAAGTACAACATAAAAGTAATACCCGTGCAGGAAGTAAGGCGCAAAGGCGTTGAAAACGTGGTGAGGCAAACATTATTGCACCTTAATAGTTGCGACGATATTTACGTAAGTTTTGATGTGGACAGCCTTGATAGTTCCATCTCCCGCGGCACGGGCACCCCTGTGAGTAATGGATTAAGGGAACGCGAGGCAGAAGACTTAATGGCATCTTTTGTGCAAAACCACAAAATATGCTGCGTGGAGCTTGCCGAAGTAAACCCCACGCTCGACAAAGAAAACCTGATGGCCGAGATTGCTTTCAATATCCTGCAAAGGAGCGTGAACTTGTTGCTGCTTAACTAAAGGAGCAAACTGGCGCTCATTAAACAAATTAATTGCTGGTAAAATTAAAGGGCACTATCATAGTGTCTTGTTTACTGACAGGCACATTAGCCTCTGACTTAATATTTGGTTGGGGATATCCTAAATGCACACCATATGCCATAATAAAATACTGTCCGTTCTTAAGACTATCAAATATTGCCTGCGATGTAGTGTCTATTGGATTAAACGACACAGAATCATCGTAAATACCATTTGCAGGAACATCTTGTGCACCATATTTTATATATGCCATCCCATTGGTAAGATTTATGGGAATGCCGTAATGGTCTGACCTTATAATCAAAATAGCATTGCCGCCCTTGCCGCCACCGCTTATTGTATCGTTTGGTTTTTTACATGAAAGTGCTGTAAGCAGAACCAGGAAGACGATAATAAATACCGAAAAGCAAATGGGCTTCATACTGATCTAATAATTAGAAAAATCCAAAGTAACTGCAGTGGTACCTGTTTGACTGATTGTCAGCGGAGCCTTCGATTCTAAATTAGGCTGGGGATAGGTACTGTGAATGCCATAACAAAGTATAAAGTATTGCCCGTTTGTCAAACCGGTAAAGACTGCCTGCGATATTGTATCTACAGGGTTAAATGCCGCCGAATCATCATAAACTCCGTTTGACGGTGCGTTCAACGTACCATATTTTATATATGCCGTTCCGCTTGTAAGATTTATCAATACCCCACCGTGTGCAGGCTTGATGACTAAAGTATCATTGCCGCCTTTGCCACCACCACTAACACCATTGTCTTTGTGGCAACGCAAGGAACTTAAAGCCAAACCGGCAAGAAGAAGTATCGTGATGACATTCAGATAGCGTTTCATATAATGCAATTTAATTAATCTACACTATGTTTTTTATTAAAATAAAAATATTTCTGAACACCCACAATATACAATGGATAATCGTGCAGGTAAGATTTATTGACCAAAGGGAAGGCCATAGACAGATCGATCCGTATATCTGACCGCAAGATGCACTGCACACCGGGATTTGCCTCAATATAACTACAACCCTGTAACGCCGGGTTAGAATTGGGGAAAGTGATGTAATTATTATACGGCGCAAAAGGGCTTTCAATTTGTTTCACTGTTGCTGGCCCATATGTTTTTCCCGTAAACTCCATATATATATTCCAGTTGGTTTCCCTGTAGTTGGAATAATGTTGGGGATATAAAAGATAGCCAAGGGATAAATTGTAGATAAGGGCATCAGGATATATAAGTATGGTAGGATAAGACCCGTTGATAGATATATTATCATATGTATTGCCATCAAATTCTTTTGGAATGATAAACCCTCCGGTAAAGGATGCAGCAAAATGTTTTATGAGGTAAGTAGCAATTATGCCCGCACCAATGCCTGTATTATGGTCTTCAAGTACAGGTTCTGCAAGGTGCGATTGTATGTTTATATAAGATGCTTCACCATAAGCAGCCATCCTGAAATGCTGGTTTTGGCCATCAGAACTAAAAAAGCGGTATTGTGCATACAGATCAACACCGTCAAATATATAAGGGTATTGAACACCCTGCTGCACGGGAGTTTCATTAGCAGTAGGTACTGTGCAGGTATGGCAATGCGTCACAAAATCAAATGGCAGGTCTTTTTGATGATAATTGGAAACTACCGTAGTCACCGCTATTGTTAGTTTTGGCGTGAAACCATACATCAGCTTTAAAGCAATAATATTCCTGTACAGGTTAACTTCTTTATAGTCTATGTCCGACAATCTAACACCCAAAGCGTTTTTAGGTACAACACTTGCCGGCTGGTTAAGCGGAAACAACTCCTGTGCCTTCACTGCGATCGAAAGCAGTATAACTGACACCGTAAAAAAAAGCTTCCTGGTATTGATACTACATAGTAACATAATAAGTTTTGCCGGTGTTGTTACTGCAATTGTTTTTTAGATTAGGTTCCCATTTTTTATACTCTTTTTTTGGCAGGAAATTCTCGCCTACAAATTTCAGCGTTACGGGCCCGTTCAATTCCTTTTGTGGCACCTGCACAAACTGGTATTTGTCGCCTTGGTAATCGAAACAATAACCCTGAGACACATTTACATGATTGAATAAAAACTGTGCTTCCAGCGAGCGTACCGAAAAACCCGCATCCTTTACTGCCTGCGCTATTTTGTTTACATCAACTTTTTTCTGTTCCTTAAAAACCACTTTGCCATCGGTATGTTCCAGGTTCATGTCCACATCTTTCACAAAACCAAGCTTCCGTATCTGTATCTCCACACTCCTTGTACATTGCGAACAGGTAAGCCCGTTCACACCTATTTCCACTTCTTTAAATTGCCCCGTTGATCTATATGAAAAACAAAGGCAAAATATTAACAACAAAGGCCCTATTGATCTCCGATTCATGATAGTAAAATTACGAAAAAACCTGCTTCCTGACAATGATTATTATCATTATACTGCCTATTAGACGCTTATTTCCACCCAAAAGTATAAGCACAGCTATAAAAAATCTTAATTATTTTTTGCGCCCTGCTGTATCCAGTTAAGTATCTCCGTTTGCTGGCTAGTCGGTAGTGCCGGATTGGGATATTTGGGCATTTCGGGCTGCGAACCTGCTATCTCAACATATAATAGGCTGGATGAGGGATTAGATGTTGAAATAAGTCCCTTTGAAATAATGCTATTATATGCGTCACTACTATCAAAATTAACGAACTGGTTGGTACTATTGGCGCCCAAATGGCAACTGCTGTTCAGCGTGCAACTACTGGTAAATATCGGGATAATATCCTTACTGAAACTCACCGCTGGTGTTGGATTGCTTTTGTTAGTACAAGAGAACATTGGCATCATGCTGACCAGCATGATGCCAATGAAAACTATTATCCTTTTTTTATTCCTCATAGCGGAACATATTTGGAATGTTATTGGCAAGGGTATCGGCAATAAGCGGATTTACAGAAGTCTGGTTACTTGTCCTTAAATTAATAACAGACAAGAGTTTGCCATAATCGCAAAGCACATGTATGTACTGTGTGCCGCCGGCTGTTAATATATAATCAGGAAATTGCGCTGAACCCCTTGCAGGCAACGCAACCTGTGTTGCAGAAGTTAGGCTGTTGGACAATTCAAAATTAAAACTGATGGGATTTTGCCCAGTATGCCCGGCTGTAGTATCATACATACCCTGCACCACCATGCCATAATAGCCGGTAGACGTTGCCCCTGTCCACATACTTGCCTCCACGGGATAAGTTATACCGTCTGTAACAAAAAGACTTGTTGGCGGCAGAGCGTTGTTGGTACCACTAAGGCCTACAGAGAATTTGGCGGAAGTATAAGTGCCGATGGGGACTTTGCACAAATAATAGTCTTCGCTGTCGAGGCCTTTTAAAACGACAACATTGTTCAGGCTTAATGTACTGCCGTTTGCATTTACCAATTGAATGTCAGATACAAAAAATTGTGGAACTGTCAGTAAAATTCGCGGGCCGCTTGTATCATAAATGTAGTACCAGGGATTTGTACTGCCTGTCGTATTACTATCAGGCCCTGGATTTCCTCCAATTGTGGAGTCAGCTATGTTTGTATGGAAATGGAAATAGAAATATCCCGAATCTACCCCACCGGAGGTTTTTTTACAAGCAGTTGTACACAAAGACATCACTGTCAGCACTACTGCGGCTATCGAAAGAAGTATTATCGTATGTTTTTTCATTTTTTGATTTTTGATAATTAGTAATTGTATAGATGATCCATGCAGATGCCCTCAACGCTTTGGTTCAGGTATCCCGGACATCCTTTTAATCAATTATAAAGAATATTGCAGCCCGACGAGAAAATTAGACTTTAATGCCATCTGCGTGCCGTTAAGGTCCTGGTATACAGGTATCCCATATTCAGCCATTAAGCGAAAACGCTGAAGCGCAGGTTTCATTAAATAAAAATTCAGACCCACATACATACTCATCCATGTACCACCATAATTGCTTGTTTGCGTGGTTGGATCTGTAGTCTCATAAACCGTATTCAGCATATTAGCATCAGCTCCGGATATTTTATCTGCATGTACCCCTTCTGCACGTAGGGTGCCGCTTACAAAAGGCAGAAACTGGTAGCCCGCCCATGCTGTGGCATGATAGGTATTCCCGTCTTTGTAGCCCAGGGAATTGTAATTGAGATTAATATTGGCACCCGTATTTGCTCCCCAGTAAAACAAACCACTCTTCCTGGCGAATGTAAGGTCGGGGGCAAGGCCATAAGAACCTGTACCTGTCTGCATATCATAAGCCAGTTGTTGGCTATTTCCAAGCACAGTTGTGCCTGAGGCCTTTATTGTTCCTGTTGGCAAACTGATTCCCAAACTACCTATTATCCGCTGAGCGGGTTTGTTAGAGAAATTATATAAAGCGGACAACTTCGTGTCAGTAAAGCCGGAAGACATAGTTTGCATACCCATATTAGTGCCTGCGGGCATATACATCCACGAGCCATTCATAAACATGTATCCTCCTTTGGAATCCATAGCCATCTTCATGTTGTTTACCATGCAGCCACCCATTGCCATAACTGTAAGCCTGTCGGTAATGCCATACATAGCCATCAGCATGTGCATTTGCATGCTCATGGTCTCAGGCGCCATCATGTAATTTTTATACACGTCATTATCGCTTGCTTTAGAGGCACCTATATTATTACCATGGAACATGGTGTTCATGTAAGTATAAGAGAGCATAAATCGTCCTTTATCATGTATATGGTCTGTCAATACACCTAAAGGTGCCTGGGTATTGCCAGAACAACCACATACACTGCGGCCTCCCGGTATTGAAACAGCTTTATCGTCAGCTGTTTTTATACCCGGGCTTGTGTCATCCTGCTGGGCGTAACTGCTGAGCCCGGCAAAGCTGAAAGCTATTATTAATAGCTTATCTAAAATTTTCATTGATTTAATGTTTTAAACTGTTTTAAAACACGCGATGGCATAAAGCCAAGTAGCATGAATAAATTGGATTTAACAAACATCAACCCCGCTAAAATCCGGAATGATGCTAAAGCCATTAATTAAAACATTAAGCTTGGGGAGGATGAAAAACAGTTAAAAGAGGATCGAAAGAATATTGCTGCGACAATATTGCTGTTTTTTTCTTTACAATAGTTTCCGGAATTGCTGTTGCATGTATCTGCTTTGCATCTACAGCCACATAATCATCAAAAGTAAAACGGTTGGAAGTTTTATTCTTTGTGCCTTCGTTCTCGGTATTGTTCAATTGCTTTTTCAACTGGCATTTACCTTTACAGCACATTTTGGGTTTATCGCGGTTCTCACAAAGGTTTTTGGCTATATAGTCTTTGTGGATCTCGTAATTAATTATCACAACAAGCTTATTCATGCTTTGAAACAAAACACCAACAAATAACACTATTGCGATAAACTTTTTCATCTGTAAGCTAATTATTTTTCATTTGCCAGATGGAACTCCCGTGCGGTCGTTTCATAGTATTGCTATACTAAGTTACGAAAATATCCGGTAATAAGACTTAAAAAAGACCTAAAAGTAAAAAAATCGGCTATGTTTCCCACTAATCTGCGAGTATCAACGAGAAAATAAATCACGTGAAAATAAATCTGCGAATTTCTGCGAGTATCCGCGGGAAAATTATTCTTACCCTCCTTTAACTCACATGCTCGTCATTTTTAATAACATCTTTCACGCTACGGACGAGCCCAATGCCTGCACCAAAGAATATTAATCCCAGTATGCCGTAAATGGCTATAAGCTTCATGTTATAGGTACCCGAGCTATGTTCTGCAAAACTCACCCCACACATAATGAGACTTATTACGCCGATCAATGTCAATATTACTCCGATTATTCTCTTTTCCATATAAACGTTTTAATTTATGAATTAATCCCTGCAAAAATCAGGCCCTGTAGAAATGAAAGCCACTTGCTCAGTGTAATGTAGCTACCTTATTCTGTAATTCGCGAAATACTGCTTTATATAACATCTTCTCCCCTCTTTTTAACAATTTATGAGATAATTAGCCCTGCGGCATGTCGGCTAATCATCTTATTTTTAGCTTTCGTCTATGAATTGGAAACAGGCAAAATGGAAGATCAGGTATTTTCTACAGTATTTTCCTTTTACACTTAACACACTCTTATGTACCATAGCCGCATGGCTTGCCTGGAAAGTATTGAACAAACCCACACCCAAAGATGAACCCTCCCCCTTTCTGCCATTCATCAGCCTTATGGGCAAAATGGTTTTCTGGTTTCTTATAGGGCTTATCGCGCTTTCTGTGTTAAGCACTTTTGCAAGCTGGCTATATTATCTCTGGCTCCGTAAAAAGAAACATTATAAACTGGAACTAAGTTTTAATACAGAAACAAGTAAGGCCGGCAAAAATCGCTTGTACCTGAATGCTAAACTGGAAGGGGTATTTCGTCCGGCACTGGGTTTTATCAAAGGGCGTTTGTTTTATGACGACCACGAAATGACCGATAAATTCAGCCTGCTATCCAATAAGAGGAAAGAACAAAGCCTTTGGCGCTCGGCAATAAGCGGGCTTAGCAGGCTGCGTCTGCCCGATATTAAGGAGTATGAATTGAAAGGTGGTTTTATTTTTTTCGAGGACATGCTGCATCTCTTTTCCTTAGCAGTGGCACAACCCATAAGCGGGCATTTTTATCAGCCCCCCGTATTGGTGGATGAGGACGAGCGCGATGTATATCCTAAGAAAACAGAAAACATGGATGTGCGCATAGACCAGTTGCGGCGTGTGGAAGGCGAACACCTGAACTATAAGGACTTCGAAGCGGGTGATGACGTGCGTCGCATAGTGTGGAAGGTATATGCAAAGAACCGAGAACTCGTTGTTCGTATTCCCGAACTCTTCGAGCCTTATGCATCACACCTTTATTTCTACGCTTCATTTCATGCCTCAGTAAAAGCCCAGTGGCTGAACGAAGGCTACCTGAAAGAAATGCTGAACTATTACAAAAACAATATCTGGACGGTTTACGATACACTCGGCAAAAAAGAATGGGAGATGCGTTTTGTTGCAGACCAGTATTTTTCCATACCCGAACAGCTTACTACTGAAGAACGTAGTATGCGTATCATCAGCAACAGCACCTGGCAAACAGGCAAACCACTTACAGGTTATTTCAATCCCAAACAAGCGGCAGTATTGTGCGTGTCCTCCCTTAACGACCCGCAGGAACTGGAGAACATCCTGGAACTCTGCGACGCATCTACAGTAGTCTATTTTGTAAAAGTATCCCGAGTGTTCCGCCATTTTGTTGCATGGAACTGGTTGAAGCGTCTGATATTCCTGCCCCCACAAGACAGGCTGGCACGCCTCCGCGGCCGATGGGTACTCTCCCCTATGCGCTTTCAAATACAGAAAAGAGAAAAAGAAATCGAGGAAGTGTTAAGTAAGAGTAAGGTTATTTGGGGGATACTGTAAAGAAATTTGTGAGTTTTCTTGTAACTTGTAACATATCATGTTACATTTGCAATATGATAGCAAGCATTCAGCACAAAGGTTTAAAACTGCTTTGGACGAAGAATGATGCATCAAAATTACAGGCTGTGCATGTGAAAAAAATAAGAAACATTTTAACCTTATTGGACAATGCTGAAAAAGTAGAAGATATGAATTTTATCGGAGCTGACCTGCATCCGTTAAAAGGTGAATTGAGGGGATATTGGGCCGTGACAATAAATGGTAATTACAGGATCATTTTTCAGTTCATAAATGGTAATGCTTATTTGCTTAACTATTTAGACTATCATTAAAAACAATTTTATGCTTAAAAGAGGAATGCCGCCCGTTCATCCGGGAGAAATATTAAAAGAGATGTACTTGGAACCGATTAATTTCAGCATCACTGACCTTGCTGAGAATTTGGGCCTTGCAAGAAGGACGGTCTCATTGCTGGTAAACGGGCATTCGGGTATCAGTGCGGGGATGGCTTTGCGTTTGTCTAAAGCTTTTAATACTACACCGGAGCTTTGGATGAATATGCAACGCAATTACGACCTCTGGTTTGCAGCTAAAGAAATATCGCTTGATAAGATTCGTTATATAAAATCAGGAAAGAATCTTGCGGCCTAAACGCTAATTCTTCTCCGCCTTATCAACCTGTTTAGGTGTCAATGTACTGCTATGCTTGTTCCATCTTATCCCATAAGTAAGATAAAGATTGAAATCAAAAACCGAAGACTTATCACCTCTGCCATATCCTGCTATAAACTGTGGCGCAAGGTCTTTCAATGCTTTTACGTCCATCAGGAACCTGCCTCTTATATTATAACCTATATAAAAGCCTTTCACCAATTCAAGTCTCATACCCCCTGTTACTTCAGCCCAATAGGCCGTTAAGTTTTTTGCCGGTATAGTACCCGAAGAATTGCCCCATAAAGTATCAGAAATATTATAAGAGCCTGCACTCCTGTCTATAAAAGCCATCCCAAAGCGTAACCCTATAAACATCATGTCCCAATCTTTAAGGCTGGCCCGCTCCAGCAAACTCCTGTTTATGCCAAGCCTGAAGAAATTATTGGTGGTTGTATAGGCCAGGTCTGTATAATAGATGTTCGAACTACCCCATCCTCCTTCAGCAACCAGGTACAATTCATCTTTCATATAATATTCCGCAGCCAGTTCATAGCCTTTCCGGTAACTGAGCATATTGTTGTACAATATCTGTGCAACATCAAAGCTTACAGCCACCTGGTGCCCGTAATTGATCTTTGGCTTTTTTACCGTGTCTTCGCTGCTTGTTGTATCTGTCGTTGACTGTGCTAACAGATTATGCGAACTGAAGACAAGTAAAAAACTAAAGAGTATGAAAATATACTTTGATGTTCTCAACATTTACATTAGTTGTTATACCCGGATTTTCAAGTACTATGGAATCTATATTATGTCCTGTATTGCTTATTTGCAGCAAATTATAAAAATAGGTATAGCCGCAGGCATTCGATAAAAAATCCAATTGCCTTGTGTAATTGAACGAAACGGTATCACCTACCGGCAATGTAGTATCTGCCTGCACAAAATATTGGCAGCTATCAGATACAGACGACAGGGATAAAGCAAAAGAATGCCCCTGGCTATTGATGCCGTAATATATCGGATTGACTGAAGCGGCGCCTATTGGTGTAATTATAGGACTGGGCAGGGATGATGTAAATATCGTTATTACCCCCGCCGGAGAATCCAGTGTGGTATAAGCGCCCATTATCAATTTCTGTATCTTGGGATCAAGGCAGGGGTCCCTGTCTTGCTGGCAAGCCATGAATGCAGATGAAAGCAAAACAAAAAAAACAAGAAGAAGAGAAAAGTCTTTTTTATTCATCCAGCGTGTTCAGTATTTTATCAATTTCACTAATAACCGTGTCTATCTGTTTACGCATCACTTCTTTATCCTCACCGCTTAAAACATTCTTTCCTATTTGTGCCGCTGTTACATTATGTTCCGATGCATCCAGTTTTGCATTAAGCGATTCAATTGTTTTAAGATGTTTTGCAGCAGCCGATTTCAGGCGGGTATTCTCCGCATGCAAGGCTGTAAATTTCCTCAACAGCATGTCTAATTTATCATTCAATTGCTGAAGTTCCTGCATAGCTATTCACGAATTTGCGCGCTTAGTTTTGTTTTGTATGTAAGCATCAATTGCTGCATCATTTGATCTATCTCAGTATCGGTCAGTGTTCGGTCCTGCAACTGAAAGGTATAACTTAATGCGTAAGATTTTTTATCTGCACCCAATTTCTCACTTTCAAAAACATCAAAAAGGCCAAAAGATTGCAAAGCGTTTAATTTCAGTTGTGCCGTGGTTTCTTCTACTTCCTTGTAGGACACCGAGCGCTCCAATATTATCGCAAGGTCTCGTTGTACAGCCGGGTATTTAGGCACTTCTGTATATTTTATCTTGTTTGCAGCAATTGCTTTTAACCATACCGGCCAGTGAATTACAGCAAAATAAACATCCTGTTTTATATCAAAGATCTGATGGCGTTCATTCGGCACTTGCATAACACTGCAAAGCGTATGCTTATTCCATTGCCATTTTATATTGTGCTCATCCGATAAAATTGCAGCTCCACTAATACCGGCTTGCGAAAGTAAATTATCTACCACTCCTTTTGCATAAAACAGATCAGCCTTGTGCGCTTTACTATTCCATTGCTGCGGCACAATATTCCCTGTCAGCCAAATGCCCAATTGTGCTTCTTCCTTATACTTCCCTTCATGTTGGGTATAAACATTCCCGAGTTCAAAAAGACAAAGGTCTTGGTTCTTACGATTGCAATTATACTGTATTACCTCCAGTCCGCTTTCTAATAAAGATGGCCGCATCACATCCAATTCTATACTCAGGCTGTTCAGCATTTTCACAAGATCAGTCCGGCCTTTGTAATAATTAGAATTTACAATAGAATTGGTCACGATCTCCTGTAAGCCCATCCCGCAAAGCAATGCAGCTATCTTTTCACGTTCGCTGCGATCATTAGGCATAGGCTTTGTCAACGAAATATTCAACCTGCCGGGTATAACAATATTATCCAGCCCGTCTATACGAAGTATCTCTTCCACAATATCAGCAGCTTGCTTCACATCTGTTTTATTGGATGGCACAAGAACAGTGATACCTGTGTTGTTTTCTTTTTCTATGATAAAACCTAATGCTGTCAAAACCTCTTTTACAGCTTCTGGTTCATAGTTTTTGCCACTTAGTGTTTGTATATAATCATAAGAAACATCAATGCTCACTGGCCCTAAAACAGAAACATATTCATCCACTATTTCAGAGGCTATCTCTCCGCCTGCTATTTCCATAATGAGGCTTGAAGCTCGCTTCAATGCCGGGATGATATTGTTCATATCCACACCTTTCTCAAAATGCGTTGCCGCATCTGTACGCAATCCATGATATAGTGAGGTACGTCGGATATGTGTTGGATCGAAGTAGGCGCTCTCTAAAAATATATTTACAGTGCCATTGTTTATGCCGCTATGCAGTCCACCAAATACGCCTGCCATAGCAACAGGGCCACTTCCGTCACATATCATCAGGTCGTCAGCTCTTAATTTTCTTTCTTTTTCATCGAGCGTAATAAAGCCTGTTCCGGCAGGTAAAAACTGAACATTGATGGCTTTGCCTTTTATTTTATCTGCATCAAAAGCATGCAGAGGTTGCCCATACTCGTGCAATACATAATTAGTGATGTCCACTATATTATTAATAGAACGCAGGCCTATGGTCTTCAATCTTTGCTGCAACCATTCCGGCGAAGAGCCAACTTTAATATTGCTGATACTGATACCTGCATAACGCAGGCAGGCTTCCGGAGCCTGAATATTTACCTCAATGTTTATTTCCTTTGCACCAAGTCCTTCAGCCAGCGCAAGTTCCGGCAGCTTCACAATATACTTTCCACCCTTATGGTGCGCCAGGTAGGCGCACACATCTCTTGCCACACCTATATGGCTCATCGCATCAGAACGGTTTGGCGTAAGACCTATATGTATAGCAATATCGGCCTCGGGTATATTGAAATAGGTTTTCGCTAAAGTGCCCACTGTGGCATCTTGCGGAAGAACCATAACACCGTCGTGGCTTTCTCCAAGGCCTATTTCATCCTCTGCACATATCATGCCTTCGCTGTCTTCACCCCGTATTTTCGCCTTTTTTATTAAAAATGCTTCCCCTTTTATTGGGTGTACCGTGGCTCCCACCGGGGCTACTACCACTTTTTGTCCGGCGGCTACATTAGGCGCCCCGCATACTATATGAAGGACCGTACCGGTGCCTGTATCAACGGTTGTAAGCTTTAGTTTATCTGCATTCGGATGTTTTTCACAAGTTAAAACCTGGCCTATAACAAGCCCTTCAAGGCTCCCCTTCACACTTTCAACGGTTTCAACTGCTTCTACTTCAAGGCCTATTGATGTAAGGATTTTACTAAGCTCTGCTATGGAAAGGGCTTCAGGCAAGTACTCCAACAACCACTTGTATGAAATAATCATTAAGAAAACACAATTTTTGCAAAGATAGCTTATGATTATAGGAAATTACATTCTCATTGCGAAATCTAATTTAAAAGCATTTGTCCACACTCTTTGTGGATAAACTTGTGAATTACTGTGTATTCCGACATTTATTTGGGGATATAGCCAATTATTTCGGAAATTTATGTCAGTAAACATGTGGATAGGAGGTGCGTTTATGAGTTATAATTTTATGTCGCCAAAACTTTTGTGGTTCAAATTCCTGAATATACATTCGTCGTCCGCATCAGCACTTAACCATTTCATAACATTGGATTAAAACAAAAAAAGAGCGTTCCGGTGGCATCCGCCGGGTAGAGGAACCGACGACTTTAAAAATGGCTTAAAATGCTGAGTAAAGGGAGAAAACAATATTAAAAATAGCATAACTTATTAGTTTCATAATGGCAGTAAACATTAAAAAAGAATTTGGTAATACAAGGACCCGCAAACCGGACCTTACCTCTCTGGTTTACGGAAAAGTACCTCCGCAGGCACCCGAACTGGAGGAAGCAGTGCTCGGAGCTGTAATGCTTGAAAAGGATAAACTGGCTGAAGTATTAGAAATAATACAAAGTGATACTTGTTTTTATGTTGACGCCAACCAAAAGATATACGCAGCTATACGCCGCCTGTTTGATAAGGGTATGCCTGTTGACCTTTTAACCGTAACGGAAGAATTAAGAAAAAACAATGAATTAGAGATAGTTGGCGGAGCTTATTACCTCACCCGCCTTACAATGGGTGTGGTATCAAGTGCGCACGTGGAAGCCCATGCACGTATCGTGATGGAGAAATTCATACAAAGGGAACTGATACGTATTTCCGGCGTTGTGATAAGTGATGCGTATGAAGACAGTACCGATGTTTTTGACCTTTTGGATAAAGCAGAATCCGGGCTTTACGAGATAACAGACAAGCATTTACGCAAAAATTTCAAAAGCCTCAAAGAGGTTTTGGTTAGAACTGTACATGAAATAGAAGAAGCCAAGAACAAAAAAGAAGATATCACGGGTGTACCTTCCGGTTTCGATATGCTGGACAAGCTTACCTCAGGCTGGCAAAAAACAGACCTTATCATTCTTGCAGCCCGTCCTGCGGTAGGTAAAACCGCATTCTGTCTCAACCTGGCCATGAATGCAGCCATGCGCTCTCCAAATCCTTATCCGGTGGCCTTCTTCTCGCTGGAAATGGGTGCCGGCCAGATCGTGAAACGTATGCTTGCGGCCACCACAGAGGTTACAATGAACGCTATTACCAAAGGCCACATGCAGGAACATGAGTTTGTGCAAATGACCCAGCGTATGACCAAACTGGCTTCCGCACCTATCTTCCTCGATGACCAGGCGGCACTCAACATCTTCGAGTTACGTGCAAAAGCACGCCGCCTGAAACAAAGGCACGACATACAACTGATAATAATTGACTATTTGCAATTGATGCAGGCCACTATCGACAGGGGTGGTAACCGTGAGCAGGAGATTTCCAAAATATCCCGCGACCTGAAAGCATTGGCAAAAGAGCTTGATATACCAATTATAGCACTGTCCCAGTTAAACCGTTCGGTTGAATCCCGTAAAGAATCAAAAGTGCCGCAGTTAAGCGATCTCCGCGAATCTGGAGCTATCGAGCAGGATGCAGACATGGTTATGTTCCTTTACAGGCCTGAGTATTATGGCATTAATAACGACGCAATGGGCCAGGCAATGGAAGGCGAGACCCATATACATATAGCCAAGCACCGTAATGGCAGCACTGATACTGTAAAAGTACGTTTCCTTAAAGAGTTTCAGAAATTTGTGGATATGCCCGATGAGAATTTCGGAGGCAGCATGTCTGGTGGTTTTACGCCTTTCAACGATAATCCTCAGGCCGGCATACGCCGTGACCCAAGCGAATTCGGAGGCTCAAAGCTGTTTATTCCACCGGGTGGTTTCCAGACTAAACAATCAAAGGCCAATGATATGAACTGGGATGATGATGACCCGAACAGTCCGCCATTCGGCAGAAAACCATCACCTGACGATAATGATACACCGTTTTAAAAGATACTTGCTAAGTTTCAATATAGGAGCCATCCGCCGTTGCGGGTGGCTTTCTGTTTTTATCAATTTTACAATTAGGGGTATCTAATTAGATACTATTTTGTATATTTACATTCAAATCCCATATATGCCTGTATAGTACAGATAGATGGTTTGAAAATTTGTATCTATTTCAACGATCATGTGCCTCCTCATATTCATGCATTATACGGAGAGTATGAAGCATTAATTATTATAGAGACAAAAGAAGTTTTGGCAGGATATTTACCAAAGACTTATTTGGCAAAAGCCAAAAGGATTGTAAAGCAGGAAGAAGAAAATCTTTTGGAAATGTTTTATTTACTTAATCCAAAAACAAAGAAAAGATGAAAAATTTACCAAGAATAGTAAAAATAACTGCTGTAAAACCACATATCATTACTGCTATATGGAATAATGGAGAAGAAAGGACAATAGACTTTGCCCCCCTATTTCAAAAATGGGAAGCAGATAAAAATGAACAGTTTATTAAGCTAAAAAGCTATGATGTTTTCAGGCAGGTAACAATTTCAGGAGAACATACATTATGCTGGGAAAATGTGCCTGTAAAAATTAAACTTAAAAACAAAGTCATAAGCGCCCCTCTCGACCTTGACCCGGATGTACTATACAAGAAAAGTAAATTGATAAGAAAAATTACCAGCCCTGCATTGGGTGCATTGTTAAAAAAGGCAAGGGTTGACGCAGGATTGTCTCAAACTGATGTCGCTATTAACAGTGGAACATCAAGAAATTATATTTCCCGTATAGAAAACAATAGGTCAGATATTCAGTTGGAAACTCTTTTTAAAATTGTTAAACTGGGTATGGGTAAAGAATTGGAATTGATAATACATTAATTCAGCGGAATCGCATCGTTCCTTTCTTCTATTTCTTCCAAATACAACTCTACTGCCTCCTTAGCCATAGCCATAGCTTCATCCACATCTTCTCCAAACGTAACACATCCTGGTAAGGCTGGAACCGTAAATCCTCCCTCAGGCTCTTTATGAAGTAATATCTTATAAGTGTATTGCATTATCTGCAATATAATCAACTTAGAGAAAAAATCGACATGAATTAAACATTAACAAATACATCGCCTATATATCCGAATTTCTCAATGATAAAACGTAAATTTGCAGATTAAAATTTAGCACAGGAATGCAAAGGATCTACTTTGATAATGCAGCTACTACAGCACTCGACCCCGAAGTCCTGGAGGTGATGATGCCTTTTCTTACCGAAAAATTTGGCAACCCATCTTCTATCTATTCCTACGGCCGCGAAACCAAGCTGGCCATAGAAAATGCGCGTAAGTCAGTTGCCCGAATCCTGAATGCAAATCCCGGTGAGATATTTTTCACATCAGGAGGCACCGAAAGCACTAATACCGCTATAAATGCTGCTATACGTGACCTTGGCTGTAAGCATATTATCACTTCACAACTGGAGCACCATGCCACCCTGCATACGGTGGAATACATGGCCCACAGCGGGCAGGCCAAACTGAGTTTTGTAGGTCTTACCGATGATGGCCATATTGATATGAACAGTCTTGAAGACTTACTTGTCAATACCGGGGTAAAGACGCTTGTCACGCTTATGCATGCCAATAACGAGATTGGCAACTTGCTGGATATTAAGGCTGTTGGGGAACTATGCAGGAAATATGATGCCATATTCCACAGCGATACAGTACAAACCGTCGGCCACTACCCTTTTGATCTTAAGAATACTTATGTTCATTTCATAAATGGTGCGGGGCATAAATTCCATGGCCCCAAAGGTGTTGGAATTCTTTATGTTAAGGAGGGGATCAGCATTAAACCCTATATCAACGGCGGTGCACAGGAGCGCAATATGCGTGCAGGTACCGAAAATATCTACGGAATTATTGGCTTTGCAAAAGCCCTTGAGATCGCAACTCACGGTTACGAACAGGACAGCGCTTACATAAATGAGCTAAAGCACTATATGGCTGCCAGGCTTAAAGAAGAATTTCCCGGCATCATTTTCAATGGCGACACCAATGGGCGAAGCCTGTATACCGTCCTCAATACAGCCTTCCCTATGTCTGAAAAAACAGATATGCTGCTGTTTAATCTTGATATAGCCGGCATCTGTGTAAGTGGTGGTTCTGCCTGCACTTCAGGCGCTAACTCTACAAGCCATGTTATACAGGCGCTTCATAACGGGCATTCAGGAGAGATCGTCCCCATCAGGTTTTCATTTTCCCGCCATAATACAAAAGCAGAGATAGATGCTGTAATAGAAAAATTGAAGGAATTTATATAGTATCATTTGATTTTGTTTTTGGGGGGAATTGTCCCGATAGGGACATGATATTGGTAAAAAAATGTGATAAGAAATGCCGCCGTCCCGTATGGGACGGTATATTTTGTCAGACATTTCATGTTTGATATAATACTACACTAAATATACCCGCTCCTTCCAATCATAAATCATAAATTACAAATCACAAATAATAAGAGTTACCAAATTGTAAACTCTAAACTAATTTTTTTACTTTTAAGGTATTACATTGTAATACCTTTGTACATTCTTTTGAATCATTGATTATGCTGCAGCAAGCAAAACAAACAAAATCGGCTAATAGGTTGTCTTATGAAGAGTTCAAGCATGAGGTGCTGGAAGACTACCGTATGGTCATTGCAAGCCGCGAGGCCAGCCTTATTGGCCGCCGTGAGGTACTGACGGGCAAAGCCAAATTCGGCATCCTGGGCGATGGCAAGGAACTCGCACAGGTGGCAGTTGCAAAATGTTTTAAGCCGGGCGATATACGCTCGGGTTATTACCGCGACCAGACTTTGATGTTTGCTACAGGCATGAGCGATATTGAAAAATTTTTTGCACAACTATATGCGGACCCTGATACAAGCAGGGAACCTGCATCCGGTGGGCGCATGATGAATGGACATTACGGCACAAGATGGGTGGATGATGCCGGCGATTTTAAAGACCTTACCAAAGCCCCGCAATCCTCAAGCGATGTATCTCCTACTGCCGGACAAATGGTTAGGGCCCTGGGCCTTGCGTTTGCGTCTAAGCAATATCGCAATGTGCAGGAATTGCAGAAAGGTTTTGAAAAATTTACCAAGGGTGGTGATGAAGTGGTATTCTGTACTATAGGTGATGCATCAACTTCCGAAGGCCTTTTTTGGGAAACCGTAAACGCCGCTGGTGTGTTGCGTGTGCCCCTTGCTATCATTATCTGGGACGATGGTTATGGCATATCTGTGCCACGTAAATACCAGACCACTAAAAACTCAATTTCCGAAGCGCTTGCCGGTATGAACTGGGATGACCGTAAAGGCGGCCTTAATATACATACTGCTAAAGGCTGGGACTACCCCGGCCTCGTTCAGATATTCCAGCAAGGCATTGCCCGCATACGCGAAACACATATCCCTGCCATATTCCATATACAGGATATGACACAACCACAGGGCCATTCTACTTCTGGCTCACACGAAAGGTATAAAAGCAAAGAGCGCCTGGAGTGGGAAAAGGAATGGGATTGCATGTTGAAGATGCGCGAATTTATTGCTGACAACGAGATAGCTACTGAAGAAGAAATAAAAGCTGTAGAAGAAGAAGCTAAGAACGAAGCACGCAGCGCCAAACAACGTGCATGGGAGAATTTTTCAGCTCCAATACGCGAGCAGGTGCAAAGTGTGGAAGCACTTACAGGACATATCATCCAGGAAGGCGGCCATAACGCTGAAAAAATTGCAGCTTTGCTGAAAGAACTTACTTCCCTTAAAGAGCCTATCCGTAAAGATATTATGCAGACTGTTGACCGCATACTGCGCCTCTGCACTTCTCAAACGGATGCTGTTCGGGCTTTACGTGATTTTTATAATTATACCAAAGCAGACAATAAAGAAAAATACTCCTCTCATATCCATTCTGAGACAAGGCACAGTGCCATGAAGGTTGCGGAAGTACATGCCAAGTACACACATGATGCGCCTATGCTGAATGGCTTTGAGATACTTAACAAATTCTTCGACCATACTTTAGCTACTAATCCAGCAGTGTGTGCATTTGGCGAAGACCTCGGTAAGATAGGCGACGTGAACCAGGGCTTTGCAGGCCTGCAGGAAAAATACGGTGAACTCCGTGTGTTCGACACAGGCATTCGTGAAGCATCCATCATAGGGCAAGGTATTGGCATGGCAATGCGTGGCCTACGCCCCATAGCAGAGATACAATATCTCGACTACATGCTCTATGCATTGCAGCCACTGAGTGATGATGTTGCTACCCTGCTCTATCGCACAAAGGGCGGGCAAAAATGCCCCCTCATTGTTCGCACGCGCGGCCACAGGCTGGAAGGCATCTGGCATAGTGGCTCGCCAATGGGCATGATATTAAATGCCATCCGTGGCATATATTTATGCGTGCCCCGCAATATGACACAGGCTGCAGGTATGTACAACACACTATTGCAAAGCGACGAGCCTGGCATGGTAATAGAATGCCTGAACGGTTACCGCCTGAAAGAAAAGCTGCCATCCAACCTCGCTAATTATACAGTTCCTTTCGGCATACCCGAAATAGTAAAAGAAGGTACGGATGTAACTATAGTTTCTTACGGTTCTACATTGCGCATCATAGATGAGGCCATTACTAACTATCTCGAACCGCAAGGCATTTCCTGCGAGGTGATTGATGTGCGTACCCTCTTACCTTTTGATGTGAACCATAAAATAGTTGAATCACTTAAAAAGACCAACCGCATTGTGTTTATAGATGAAGATGTGCCGGGTGGCGCTTCTTCCTACATGTTCCAGCAAGTGATGGAAAAACAAGGTGGTTTCCGCTGGCTGGATGTTGCCCCACGCACCATCACCGCACAGGCCCACCGCGCTGCCTATGCCACCGATGGCGATTATTTCTCCAAGCCCAATGCCGAAGATATAGCTGCTGTTATTGAGGAAATGATGAGGGAGTAATAATCGGCAACAGGTATAATAAAAATGTAAAAACCTTTGCAAAAGCGCTTTTAATAAATATATGCGATATAAGGTTTTGTGTTATATTGCTGTTAGATTAATATAATTCTCTAGTCTTGCTAATGCTAAAACAACAGATTGAGCAAGCGGATGATAATTAGGGGATATCTCTAACCTCCCGCTTTCACCCAGATATATCAACATAGCTATGCTATATGCTAAAAGCCCCACTATTCCGTATCCATTATTTGTATAGCGCAATATTTCATCCATGGATATTATCTTACCACAATAAGGCATACCATATTCTATTAAAC
>JABDGU010000019.1:32662-32761 GCA_013285905.1 Bacteroidota bacterium
CTGATATCTAATTTTCCTTATCAAAACAATATTTGAATCTGATTTATTAATTTCAATCAAATCATTAGCCCTTGTTATTTGTAGGGTTTCGTTTTTATC
>JABDGU010000020.1 GCA_013285905.1 Bacteroidota bacterium
CAAGCATAGCAAAAAGAAAATAAGTACACTTTTCAAGCGCATACAGGCAGGTTTTGCATCAGAAAAGTAAGGAAAAATAAATAATATAGATTCAAATAATTAATGAAACAGTATTGGGGATAGAAATGAGTAAGAGAAGAAACAAAAACTATTACCTTTGCCTCAAATCGGGCGTTAATACAATTTACAATAGTTATGAAATTTTTTATCGATACGGCTAACCTAGCTCAAATTAAGGAAGCAAACGACTTGGGTATATTAGATGGTGTAACCACCAACCCTACCCTGATGGCAAAAGAAGGCATTAAAGGCCATGATGCCATTATGCAGCATTACAAAACCATTTGCGAAATGGTGGATGGCCCTGTGAGCGCTGAGGTATTCGGTACCGAGTTTGCCGGCATAGTGGAAGAAGGCAAAAAACTGGCAGCCATACATAAAAACATTGTGGTGAAAGTGCCTATGATAAAAGACGGCATCAAAGCAATAAAATGGTTTACAGATAATGGCATCCCTACCAATTGCACCTTAGTATTTTCAGCAGGTCAGGCTATATTAGCTGCTAAGGCAGGCGCCACTTACGTGTCCCCTTTTATTGGCCGTATAGATGATAGCAGTTGGGATGGTGTGCAGGTGATTGAACAGATAGTTAGTATTTATAACGCACAGGGATTTATGACCGAAGTGCTGGCAGCTTCCATCCGCAGCCCCTTGCATATTGTTCGCTGTGCAGAGGCCGGTGCTGATATCTGCACATGCCCCCTTAGTTCTATATTAGGCTTACTAAAGCATCCTTTAACTGACCTGGGATTACAGCAGTTTTTGAGTGATGCGAAGAGCATGCAGTAACACTGTAACAAATTATAGTTGTTTGTCGCCGGGCTACAATGACTGATATCCTTTAATGTTCTTTGGGTTCCATACTTGTAGGCGTACTCGTAAAATTTTTATTTCCGCTTTTTCCTGTATAATACGATATCCTGTAGTGGTATATCTCAAATGCACGATAGTTTCCTTTATTATTTTGCTTGTACTTATCAGGTGGGTATTTTTCAGGGAAATCCGGGATTTTATCTATATTCTCAAGAATAATAAGCTTTACTTTTTCTGCATTCTGAAAGGAATCTGACGTTATATATTTAATGGCTGCATCAAATTGCCGCAGTGCCGTTTTAGACCAAACGACTCTCTTATTTGCCATTTTTAGTCCATTCTTTTGACATTTTCACAACCTCCTCATGTGTGTAAAATTCACCTCTTTCTATTTCAGCCATGGCCTCATCAATTTCCTTGTTATATTGCTCAATACTTACACGCTCTGATTCATGTCCATGAAGTTTGACAAAAGATTTTATTACACTTAAAATAGACTTTTTTTCTTCTTTCCGAAGCAGAGGTAAGTAATGTTGTATTTCACTATCTAAGGTCGCCATATAGTAAATTTAATACACAAAATTAAGAATTTTCATTTTAATGGATTTGCAAGCTTTCCGACGTATAATCGCATTGTCTGTATTTTTATCATTCTAACGTAGCGACACCATTATGGTATTTGTATAGGTATACATGCCGGTTCTCGTTATAAAGAAGGTCAAGGTTCTTATCCCAAACCGGCTTTACCTGGAATTTCGTAAAAGGGGCTGCACTGTTATCGCTCATTTTGGCATTAAAGATGCTGCCATATTTCTTTAGCAGGTCTGCATACCACACAAATGTTTCATAGCCCCTGAAAACCAACTCCCCTGGCTTACCGCCGAATTCCTTCCGGTACATTCTTTCTATATAGCGTATTTGCTTGGCGCTATGTTCAAAGTAAAAAGGTTCACTAACGTTCACCGTGATGTTAGGCAAGGATTCTTTTTTATGCAGGGCACTCATTGATTTCCAGGAGGGCATTCCGTACACCTCGAATTGGTAAGACGGAAACTCCTGCTCCAAACGGTTCAACACTTTTTCTGCATAGCCAATTTCAAAAAAAGTCATTACAATTACATTTACCTGGACACTATCCAGCACAGGTTTTAATTGCCCGGGAACAAAATCTCCATCAAAATTCACTTTATTGAAATTGATACCTTCTTCATTCTTAGAAAAGTAGTTATAGGCTGTTTCGTCAGCGCCCGCAGAGTTATGATAAAAGAGATGAATTATCTTTTTAGGGTAATGTTTTATAAGCGTTTCTTTTATCCGCTCGCAATGACTTTGTAAAGTGGGCTGTAGCAATGTGAAATAGGGGTTGTCGCTTATCCCCGCATCAGAGGGCGATAGCGCCGAAATAAAATTTATGCGTTTACTCCGCGCATAATTAGCTAGCTGCGGCAGATCTTTAGATTGTAAAAGACCGGCTATAAGATCAGAATGAGCAAGCTCTCCTGTATTGATAAGGTTGTCAATGCCCTTAAAAGAATCTGCAACGTCATGCACATACAGGTCAATAAAATAATTCAGTTTGTTTAGGGTGTCGGCCGCCAGCTTCATGCCTTTATAAAACTCTACGCCCGCACTGGCCTTTTCCGGTACTTTGCCATTGTTTGCGGGCTTATTGTCTGCCACTAATTCATCAAGGTATAACGGGGCTAGCAGATCCATCCTGTAACGGGTCTTAAATTGAGTTGGTGGGTATTCAATTCCTGTTTTTTTCTTTGCTTGGGCTACAGTTTTTTTTACTACGGCAGAATCTGTTGCGGGATGCTTATGTTTTTTAGACCAGCGCTTCCAGAACTGTGCTGCTGAGTTATGGGGTGTAAATATCACCAACAGGCCAACAATAAAAACAATACTATATCTGCCCTTCATGTTTTTTCGAAAAAAATTTATTCCCACTCTATGGTAGCCGGTGGCTTGGAACTGATATCATACACCACCCTGTTAATACCTTTTACATGGTTGATGATATCGTTTGATATTTTGCCGAGAAGCTCATAAGGCAGATGTGCCCAGTCTGCCGTCATACCATCTACGGACGTTACAGCTCTTAATGCTACAGTAAATTCGTAGGTGCGTTCATCACCCATTACACCCACACTTTGCACAGGTAACAAAATAGCGCCCGCCTGCCACACCTGGTGATACCAACCACTATCGTGCAAGTGGCGAACATAGATGGCGTCAGCTTCCTGTAACAATCTTACTTTTTCTTCAGACACAGCCCCAAGGATGCGGATGCCTAAGCCCGGACCGGGGAAGGGGTGCCTGCCTATAAACACTTCATCCATACCCATTTCCCTGCCCACTTTGCGAACCTCATCTTTAAAAAGAAAACGCAATGGCTCTACGAGGCTAAGGTGCATGATCTCCGGTAAACCGCCCACATTATGGTGCGATTTGATGGTAGCCGAAGGGCCGTTTACCGACACGGACTCTATTACATCAGGGTATATCGTGCCCTGCCCCAGAAAACTTACATCTTTTAGTTCCAGGGCTTCATCATGAAACACTTCAATAAATAAACGCCCTATTATTTTTCTTTTCTGCTCAGGGTCCGAAACATCTTTCAACTCTTTATAAAAACGCTCCCTGGCGTTTACACCTTTTATATTAAGGCCTAAATGTTTATAGCCTTCCAGCACCTGCTCAAATTCATTCTTTCGCAACAGGCCGTTGTCCACGAATATGCAGTACAACTTATCACCAATCGCTTTATGTATCAAAGTAGCAGCAACTGTGGAATCAACACCACCGCTTAATGCCATCACCACTTTTTTATCGCCTACTTCTTTTTTTATGCGCTCTACAGTCTCTTGTATAAAGGCTGCCGGTGTCCAGTCCTGTTTGCAACCGCAAACATCCACAACAAAATTTTTCAGAAATTGCCTTCCATAAGTGCTGTGGGTAACCTCAGGGTGAAACTGAATGCCATATACAACGTTCTTAGCGTAATCACTGTTGGCTTTAAATGCCGCTACCGGGATGCTCTGGGTTTTAGCTATCAGGCTAAAGGCCTCCGGTAATTTTTTGATCGTATCCGCGTGGCTCATCCATACCTGGGAACCATCATCAATTGTTGCAAAAAACGAATCTGCCTGCAACTGCCGCAAGTGGGCCCGTCCGTATTCCCTGTGTGCCGATTTGGCCACTTCCCCACCCGATTGCTGAGCTATAAGTTGGGCGCCGTAACAAACCCCTAACACGGGTAAATGTTGGGCCATCGCTTTTATATCCGGCTTAGGTGCATTTGCGTCATTTACAGAAAAAGGACTTCCTGACAATATGATACCCCTCAGCGAATCGTCATTGTACTGAACAGGCTTTGTGCAAGGCTGTATCTCGCAATATATATTCAACTCCCGGATGTTGCGGGCAATAAGTTGGGTGTATTGTGATCCAAAATCGAGTATAAGTATCTTATCATTCATCTGTCTGGACTTGGCGTTTTTCTATACAAATTATGCCTGCGCCGGGGGCAAACCGAAATTAAACGGCAGGTTAACACTTTCCTGGTCTTTTATATTGCCATATTGCGCTTCAAAACGTTTCACATTATCCACCATCGCGCGCATCAGGCGCTTGGCATGATGAGGTGTCATAACGATACGTGATTTCACTTTTGCTTTCGGAACATTGGGCATAACATTCACAAAATCAATAACAAACTCTGCAAATGAATGTGTGATGATGGCAAGGTTGGCATATTCGCCATCCGCCATTTCTTCCGTAAGTTCTATGTTTAATTGCTGTTCTGGTTGTGCTTGGTCCGCCATTGTAAAAAATTTACTGATTAAAGCACGAAAATAACAAAAAAACACCCCAACACATAATCAAAAAGGCCTTTTCGGCTTTTTAACCTTTTATCATTTTCGCCTTTTCAGCTTTTAAACTACTTTTGGCATTATGTTGCGTCATATTCTACTTTTTTCTTTGTTGATATTTCTTTTTTCCTGCACACCGGAAACCTATACACCAAAACCCGCAGGCTACTTTTTTATTGATACCCCGCAGCATGCCTACCAGGCCTTTAGCAAGCCAGGTTATCCTTACAGTTTCGACTACCCTGTATATGCCAATATCCAGAGGGATACCGCTTTTTTCGGCGAAAAACCCGAAAATCCTTATTGGATCAATGTTAATTTTCCGTCCATTGGTTGTATTCTTTATATAAGCTATAAAGAAATATCCGCCAAACAACCGTTTTCTAAACTATTAGAAGACGCCCACCAGATGTCATACTTCCACACCAAAAAGGCCGACTTTATTAATCCATATCCCTTCCAGAACCGGAACGGCGTGAGTGGTGTTTTCTTCAGTGTTGGGGGCGATGCCGCATCGGCTTACCAGTTTATTGTCTCCGATTCAGTAAAGCATTGCATGTATGGCGCCCTCTATTTTGATGTAAGCCCTAATGCCGATTCCCTCAAGCCACTGAATGAATTTATGAGAACCGACATACTGCACATGCTCGAAACACTGAAATGGCAATAATTTTCCAGGAGTACTAGAAAGGACTTCATATCACAGGAAGTGTATCAAAAAGTAAAATAAAATTTTAAGGCTCATTAATTATGCCAATCCCTACAAACAAAAGAGGCCGTCTCCTCCTTTTGAGACAGCCTCTTTTACTCTGAGATAAGATTCTTAAGTATTCATCATTCCTATTTTTCAATAACAATACGGGAAATATTTGTTTCGCTGCCGGACCTCATATTGAGTATATATAGGCCATCGGCCAGATCAGGCAATACCATTTGCGCATCTACAATTCCCTTTTGTGCTTTAATTGTTCGGCTGTATATAATCCTGCCAAACATATCGCTCACCTCAAGTGATACGTCTGCATCATTATTTGAATTTAATGCTCCATTAATTGCAAACTGACCCTTATTAGGGTTGGGATAAACGGAAATGTTGTTTATTCCCTGAGCTATTTTATTTACTCCTGTTCCCGCACCTGCACTAATCTTACGCACCACATTGTCGCTGGGATCCGTTATAAAAATGTTACCAGAAGCATCCACAGCAATACCACCTGCAAGAGAAGTATTAATTTGGGCTGCTGTAGCCAGGCCATTATCGCCGGTATAACCTGCGGTGCCATTGCCCGCCACTGTGCTTATAATCCCTGCATTATTTACTTTACGGATAATATAATTGTATTGGTCAACAAAGTACAAATTGCTGGCCGCATCTATTGCCAGGGATTGAGGACCGCTCAAGGTTGCGGCTGTGGCAGGACCGTTATCGCCTGTATAGCCCCAACCGCCATTGCCTACAACTGTGCTTATAATACCGCTTGCATTTATTTTACGAATTACATTATTAGAATAATCAGAAAAAAACACATTGCCTGCCGGATCAACGGCTATACCCAATGGTGCCCACATTTCAGCGTTCGTAGCTACAGAGCCATCACCGGTATAGCCCTCTGTCCCATTCCCTGCTATTGTGCTGATAATACCCACAGTATTTATGATCCTGATACGATTATTACCGCCATCGCATATATACATTTGATTCTCGTACCCAATGGCGATACCAGCCATAGCACTAAATTCAGCAGACGTCGCCAAACCATTGTCTCCGCTAAATCCATTAGTACCCGTACCTGCTATTGTGTTGATAATACCCGAAGTGTTAATCTGGCGGATACGGTTCCCCTCGCCTAAATACAAATTACCTATCGTGTCAAAAGTAAGTGCCCCCACGCCCGCGAATAACTCAGCAGCAGTCGCTGCAGCACCATCCCCTGTACTACCGGCTGTCCCATTGCCCGCTATAGTACTAATTATGCCAGAAGTGTTTATTCTCCTGATACGATGATTACCGTCATCACATACATACACATTGCCGGAGGCGTCACATGCTATGCCAGTTGGTCCACTCAAATTAGCAAGTGTGGCCACTCCATTATCGCCACCAAAACCTTGAGTCCCATCACCTGCTATTGTTGTAATGATCTGCGCCTTCGCACATGTTGCGCTTACCAGCATTAAAACGGGCATAAATAATTTGTAGAATTGCTTTTTCATATCGGTATTGTTTTGGTTGATAAATTTTATACCGCAAAGGTTGGCCTAATCAGTAATCCGGGCAATAGCATTATAGTGTTAGGGAAGCGGTAAAAAGTGTTATGATCCTGTCAATGGAGAAGTAATAGTAGCTTAGATTCGAATTCTGTGCCAATAATGAAAATCCCAAACATTTCATTCTTTGGACTAGATTTCTTCCTGCTAAATGACACTGGCAGAATAGCGGCGCGGGCAGCGTGTGAAGGAAACTGTGATCATTTATTTTCTGCCGAAAACGATATTTATGGCTTCTATCTTAGTGTTTACCTGTAGCTTTTCATATATCTTGCGGCAATGGCTGCGTATTGTTTCTACACTTAGCCCAAGCCGGCCGGCGGCTTCTTTGTATAAAAGGCCAGTAGAAAGCAATTGCAATACCTCCATCTCTCTTTCTGATAATTCAGTGTGTTTTCTTGTGGTGTTCCTGATATGGTGAAAAGAATTGATCACTTTTTTTGCAATAGCTGCGCTCATAGGCGCGCCTCCCTCCTGTATTTCTTTAATCGCCTCTAATATTTTCAGGGGCGAATTGTTTTTCAGGATATAACCTCCCGCTCCTGCTTCCAGGGCACGGAAAATATTTTCGCTATCTTCAAATACAGTACACATCAAAAAATTGATCTTCGGAAAATTTTCTTTTAGCAGACGCACTGCTTCTACGCCATTCATTCCTGGCAAGTTAATATCCATCAATACCACATCAGGTGCAACAGCATACATATCTGCAATGGCAGCTTCTGCAGTGGCAAAAACCCCCGCACAATGGTAACCCGGCATACCACTGATCAATGCCTGCAGCGATTCCCTTATGTCTCGTACATCTTCTACTATCGCAACTTTTATTTCATTTTCCATTAGCAGTAAAGGTAATACCAATTGGTCCCTAAGGCAATAGCACTAAAGTGTGATAGCAGTATTTCATATTTATTTCACAATTTAGAGGTTTATCAGCGAAACCCCCTCGGGTCAAATACCAATTTATCAAAGTGTTTTATGAAACGACCATACTAAGACTGAATCTTGCGCGTAGACCAATGAATATTCTGTAGTTCAATTTATTGTTTGGCCGATGGGACTTCTATCTGGCAATAAAAATCAAAAACGTTGAGATGAAAAAACTGCTTTTCACATTATTGATGCTACCCCTATTGCTTCATGCGCAAAAAAAAACCGGGAATGGGCATCTTGACTCCCTCTTTAAAGAACTTACAAAGGCAAAAGAAGATACCAATAAAATAAAACTCTTAGATGACATTGCAAACGCTGAAGTATCTATTGACCCTGATTATGGCATTAAATGCGGACAACAAGGCCTTGAAATGTGTGCAAAACTAAAATGGGATAGGGGCATTCCCTGGATGTATAGCGATATTGGTGAAAATTATTGGGCAAAATCCGATTTCCCTAAAGCGCTGGAATATGATCTTAAGGCCTTGAAAATATATGAAACGCTAAATGATAAAAAAAACCTGGCAGGCGCCCTGAATGATATAAGTGCTGTTTATCATGCCCAAAGCGATTATCCCAAGGCATTGGAATATGGATTAAAAGCGCTGAAAATATTTGAAGAAACAGGTAATAAAAATGGTGTTTCCTCCACCTTAGTTAATATCGGCGCTTACTATTCAGCACAGGCTAATTATCCCAAAGCATTGGACTATGATTTTAAAGCATTAACAGTAAGTGTGGAATTGGGTAATAAACAATTGGAAGCTGTTATTACCGGTAATATCGGCAATTTATATTACAGACAGGGAGATACTGCCAAAAAAATGGAATACGACCTTAAATCATTAAAAATGTTTGAAGAATTGGGGGATAAACGCAACACAGCGCGGACACTCGGAAATATGGGCGATATTTTCAGGACACAGGGCAATTACCGCCAGGCACTGGAATATTTGTCTAAGGCTTTAAAGATAAATGAAGATATTGGCAATAGGATTGGAGAAGTAGTCAATGTGGGAAATATTGGCACCCTTTATAATGATCAGCATAATTACCGGGAAGCACTGGAATATTTATTTAGGGCATTAAAGATGGCAGAAGATATAGACGATAAAAGAGAAAAAGCAATTGATCTGGAGAATATAGGGCTGTGCTATAATAATATTGCAACCGATACTATAGGGCAAATTGAAAACGCGGCCTTTATACAGGCAGGTGAAAAAACAAATTTGTCTATTTCTATTGAATATTTAAACAAAGCAATCACATTATTTAAAGAAACAGGCCAACTGGATTACCTGGAACATATATACATCGAGATATCAGAAGAGCAGGCTAAACTTGGCAAGTATAAAGAGGCTTTGGCGAGTTATCAACAGCATGTACTATACAAAGACTCTGTTTATTCGCAGGCTAACAAGATAAAACTTGCCAATCTTGAGACCCAACGCGACCTTGACTTAAAAGACAAGGACATAGAAATAAAGAATAAACAACTAGAGATTGACCGACTGGCAGTGATCAAAAAACGTAATGAACGCGGTTTTTTCTTTATTGGCTTTGTTGCAATTATAGCCATTGGGATTATCATATTCAGCAACTACAAACAAATATCAGCACAGAAAAATGAAGTTGAAAAGCTAAAAGCTGTTTCGCATGAAAGGACCCGCATAGCCTCAGACATGCATGATGACATGGGTGCGGGGCTCACTTCCATAAGATTGCTAAGCGAACTCGCAAACCTTAAAACGGATAAGAATAGCGCTGCTAAAGCCGAAATAGAAAAGATCGTGAAATCGGCAGGTGCCCTGTCTGAAAACCTGAAAGAAATTATATGGACAATGAATACGCAATTTGACAGAATGGAAGATTTCGTTATTTATACAAGAAAATATGCGGTTGAATTTTTTGACAATTCCCCCATCACATTTCAATTCAGCATACCTGCTAATATTCCCGAAATAAGTATTAACGGTGAATTAAGACGTAACATCTTTCTCTGTATTAAAGAAGCGTTGAATAATATCATGAAACATTCCAGGGCAACTACCGCCTCCCTGGCAATTGATATTACAGACAATTTCTTATTGGTAACGATAGAAGACAATGGCATTGGCATCAATTTGAATCAAAATAACAGGTTTGGGAATGGCTTAAATTCGATAAAAGAAAGGCTCAACAAATTTGCCGGAAAGCTGGAAATTGAGATAAATGACGGTACAAAGCTGTTTATGAAGATTAACATACTTTCAATCTCAAATATCAGTGCTAGCTAAATTGTCTAATATTTATAATTTACTAATGCCTCAATTAGTATTTTAGCGCATTTCAACATAAGATTTTAGTCTCATAGTTATGCTAGCGTTGCTGACACGTCAGACATGGCCCGCCCGGATGACACAGTCGGACGGGGATAGAATAGAAGTTTCCTAAATTTATCCGAATTTGCTAAAGGCGGACTTTTGATATCTACCAAGCAAATTTTATTAAATAATTTATTTGCAGGCTTTTGCGTAGAACCCTATTTTTGCAACTCTTTATTAGATTTTGGTCTCATAGTTCAATGGATAGAATAGAAGTTTCCTAAACTTTTGATACAGGTTCGATTCCTGTTGAGACTACTAAAATAAAAGCAATGTTTTATGCTTATGTGTTGAAAAGCCTCAACCATGATTATTTTTACAAAGGACATTGTGAGAAGATTGATGTTAGGCTAAAAGAACATAATGCCGGCATAACAAAGTCGATTAAGCCCTATATTCCATTTAAAGTTATTTATTTTGAAGAGTTTGGCACAAAGGAAGAAGCAATAAAAAGAGAAAAATATTTTAAGACATCTGTAGGCAGGCGATATTTAAAAACAAAATTGGTCGCATAGTTCTATTTCGGTTTGCAGACGCATTTGGGCGGAGAAGTTTCCTGAATTTTTGATACCCGTCCGAACGGTTTTCATCCGGGCGGGCAGGTTCGATTCCTGTCGGGACTACCTGACCGGAAATGTCAGCACCATTGCTGGCATTTCTTTTTTTCGCTCCTTGAAGGCATTGCAAATAATATGCAATAAATTAAATATTTAAAAAGATGGGCTAACAAAAACTGCCCTTTTGTTTAGCAGCACTTTCTGAAAAATACGTAATTTGTTTATATTTGTTTTGTTTGATAAAACAGTCACGAGATGATGACATATAAAACCCTTACAGCTTTCTTTCTGGTCATAGTATCTTTTGTTTCCTGCAAAAGGATTGAAAACGTTCCTTTGCCAGGCTCTAATAATAACCATACCACTCCGCTTGGACCTATTGTGTTGCAACCGTTAGTAATTTCAGGGAATCATGTCACACTGAACTGGACCAAACTGGACAGTAGTCAGATAAGCAGCTATTGCATTGTAAAATGCACCGATACCATGCTGGAAGAATACCCCTATATCGATACAATTGTAGTTAGCAATACCCTTAACTCATATGTGGACAGCATGCCCTTTGACCAATATGCACAATATTTTGTGATAGCAAAGCAACCCGGCATAAACTATGGCCTTTGGCCGGTAAGCAATAAGCAAACATGCGTAAAGGCCGGCCCCAATACTATTCTGATGAACCCTGTCAATGCACTGTATGATAAGAGTAGCCATTACCTGTATGTTTTTGGAACCAACAATAACATTGTACTGTATGATGTGTTCAATAAACAAATTCTGCAACAAATAAGCACTAATGCAACAACAATGGGACACGGGGATGTGGGCACTTATAATGGCACAAGAGAATTATATGTGCCAAGGTATGATGGATGGATTTATATTTATGATGCAACAACGCTGAGCCTGATAGACCAGGTAAATGTGGGTGGGGATTTATGGGATGTGACCTACAACAATGGTGTTTTGTTTGTAAGTGCCCTTGAAGGAAATGTAAGCTCTTACAGCCGTCAAACGAAAACTCAAATAAGCCAGAAAGATATCTACCTTTTTGCACCGCGGATGAAACTGATACCCGGAACTAATTCAAAATTTTGGGGGCTTGACGAGGATAATATTGTTGCCTTCAATATCAGCTTTGACGCAATGGGAAACTATGACAGCACAAGACAACTATCTGAAAACAGCCATTATGTAGGAGCCCAGACGTTTGCAGTATATGCTGACGGAAGCGGTTTTATAAGTGGCAGCAAAGGTAATATCTTTAACAGCGACCTCAGTTTTAAGTCCTCGCTGCAAAGCGGCAACCTTACATTCACAAACTTTGACCTTGACGATGCCGGCCGTGTGATCTATGGAGCTGTTTATAACAATAAAATCATACAGGGCTATTCAATGGATAATTATCAATTGTCCAGAACGATCAATACACAGGGCTACCCTTTCAATATATTCTACGACAACGGATCTGTAATATGTCTGAGTACGTTTTATCCTAATCAGCAGGACAATAACTTAAATCCCTATTGCCGCGTAGACCAATACTAGAATTTGTGGTTCCTTTTTCAATAGTATATTTACAAGGAAAAAAAAATAAAAAATGAAAAAAGCGGCATCTTGTCTTACAGTATTTATGATGCTAGCCTGTTTTCAACCTTTACGGGCACAGAGCACCGGGTATAGTGGTAGAACTTCGGCTGTTGATGTTCCTTTTTATATAGGTTTCAGTACCGGTATCAACAACGAATGTGGTTTACTGGGCTTGAACCTTGAATTACCTTTAGCTAATGCCTTTTCACTAGGTGCCGGAATCGGGGAAGGTAGCTGGGGGTATAAAACATATGGCGAAGCGCGGTATTATTTCGACGCGGACAAAAAAGGATGGGCTTTAGGAGCCGGCCTTAGCTATAGCACCGGCGCAACAAACGTGCCACTAAGTCTTGAAACAACAAACAGTAATTCTGAAAAAGTAATTTTGACATTACAATCGGTAACAAACCTTTTTTTCACAGCCTATAAATTCTATAATCTTGGCCACAGTGGCAAAAACAGGTTTTACCTGGAGCTGGGCTATGCTGCACCACTAGGCGCGGCAAAGTATACAGTAACATCGGGCCAGACATTGACTCAGAACAGCGAGAATGTTCTGAAAATTATTTCACCGGGCGGTTTAGAATTTGGGCTGGGCTTTTCTTTTGGTCTTTGATAAAATCAGCTCACATTGCCCCCGCTGGACGTACAAATATATAAATTCAAAGAAATTAAACGCCCCCAATTTTGTAGTTCTAAATTTTTTAGACCTTTGAGGGCATATCAGAATAAATACTTACTAAGCCTCAGTACCCGATGAATTAGGTAATTCCTTAGCCTCTTTCTTAATAATGAATACTGCATTTCTGTAGGGCTCAATACCCCCGCCTATTTTCAAAGCATATTCTTTGGTAAACTCTGCCCCAAAATACAGGATTACCGAAGAGTAATACACCCACGACAAAATAATAATGAACGAGGCTGCTGTTCCGTATATGATTCCCAGGTTTGAATTACCGAGGTAAACGCCTATCAAAAACTTACCCAGTAAAAACAATGCGCCCGTAAAACCCGCCCCCACAAATGCATCTTTCCATTTTATCAAAGCATCCGGAAGCACTTTATAGATCACCGCAAACAAGCCCGATATTACTACATATAGCAGTACGACGTTTAATGTCTTAAAAACAACAAGGGTAGCCCCGGTGTAATACATCAGCAACCTGGCCGTAAGCACATCAACCGTTGTATTGACGAATAAAGATACGATCAGTAAAAACCCTAAGCCCATAACAAGGGAAAACGACAGAAAACGGTTTCTTAAATATTCCAGCCAGCCCCTTTTAGGTTTAGGCTTTATGGAGAATATATAATTAATGGAATCCTGTATCTCCGCAAATACTCCGCTCGCTCCTATTACCAACACGATACTGCCGATTATCGTGTATTTAGATGCGGTATTCTGCTCCTGCATGTTTTGTATTATTTTCAATACTTGCTGTGCTCCTTGCTGCCCTATCAGGCTGCTTATCTCGTCATATATTTTCAAAGTGATGGTTTGCTTTTCAAAGAACAACCCGGCTACCGAAATAATAACAAGCAAAAACGGCCCTATGGCAAAGACCGTGTAGAAAGCAAGTGACGAACACAATTTTATAGCATTATCAGATATAAATTCTGAACCAGCATTTTTTAAAATTTTAAAATACTCAAGAGGCTTTAACATGATCCGTGGGGTTGAAATATTAAATTTGCAGGAGTGTAAATCCCTCTTTGTTTATACATTGACTATCATTTAACAGGCAAATTTTGTTCCAGCCCCCCTATTCTGTCCACCTCATCCAAACAAAGATGCACAATTGCACCATATATCTTCTTACACACCCCGTGCTCTTATTTACATAATTCCCACATTCTCTGCCACATCGGGTATTGAAATATATTTGCAGCATCATAAATATTTCTTAAATAATTATTATTTTGTGTATTCATGGGTAAATGCTGGCTTAGGCTTTATACTTTTGCGCCCGGTTAGAAAAACAATCCTTTTTAAAATCTCCCTTTATGGATACACAGAACAAATATGTAGCGCTTGTAACAGGCGGCACAGGCGGACTTGGCACTGACATGTGCAAGCAACTTGCACACGATGGCTATCATGTAATAGCCAATTACCAAAACCAGGAAAAAGCCGAAAAATGGCTTGCCCGTATGAAAGAAGAGGGCTACGAATTTGACATGTACCAGGCCGATGTAAGCGACTTCGACGCCGTTGCCGCTATGATAGCAAAGATAGAAAAAGAAACTGCCCCCATAGATATACTTGTTAACAATGCAGGTATCACCCGCGATGGCCAGTTCCGTAAAATGACCCCTCAGAACTGGGACATGGTTATCAAGACCAACCTCTACAGCGTTTTTAACTGCACCCGCAATGTTATCAACCAGATGTGCGACCGCAATTATGGCCGCATCATCAATATATCATCCGTAAACGGGCAGCGCGGGCAGTTTGGCCAGGCCAACTACTCTGCTGCAAAAGCCGGCATACACGGTTTCACCAAGACCCTCGCCATGGAAGTGGCCCGTAAAGGCGTTACTGTCAACACTATTTATCCCGGCTATATAGGCACCGACATGGTTATGGCTGTGGCAGAAGAAGTAAGGAATAAGATCGTTGCCGAGATACCTATAGGCCGCTTAGGTGGTACCGAAGAGATAGCGCACCTGGTGTCTTTCCTTGCATCAAAAGAAGCCAGCTTTATTACCGGCGCCAATTATGCAATTAACGGCGGTCAGCACGTTTATTAAACCTCAGCCCGTCGCTCTCCATAAATGGAGAGGGTGACATAATTTGCTCATGCCCGGTCTTTTATTAGATCGGGCATTTTTTAGTTCACACTTGCATCGTCTGGCTTTGTCTCTTCCTTGATAACTACCTTCTTTTTAGGCGAAAGGAAATAGCCAATTACAGAACCAACAAAAACACAGAAGAATGCATAGATCAACATGCCCGAATGCCCCGAATGAGCGATATGACTGAAATTTGCTATCACTCCCAAAGCGCCACCCGCAATGGCACCGCAAAAGCTAATGCCCACATTTTTTCTCTGCACTGGTTGAATGCGGTTCAATACATAAAACACCACCGCTGCAACCATAAAAGCACATGCCAGGCATATCAATGCAAGCAGCACCAGGAAAGCCATCAGATCACCGCTGGTAAAATTGCAGCTTTTGCATTGTTCTGCAACTGCGTATGGGCTAAGTACAAAAAGCAGTGAGCTCGCGAGTATGAGTTTTTTCATGAGAACTAAGGTATATACAAGAAATTAAACCTCAAACAGATTCCGAGCCTATTTCCCGTTCAGCCACCACAATTGCGGGTCTATCAGCAATTGGCAGTCTTGATCAGTTTTCCACCCTTTGCTTTCCAGTTCTTTGTCCCAGCAGGGCCGCCAGCCTTCGGCACCACCGGTATATAATTCTTCTATATGTTCAGGCGACCAGCTAACATAAGTCGTCTTTTTGCTGCCATATCTCGTGTAGCTTCCTGTATAGATAAAATTCCCCGGCCCTATTGCTCCTTCCCAATAACGCATGTCGGCTATTATTTTTTGGCTACTGTCAACATACGTAAGGTAGAAATGCAGATTGCCCTGAAATTTTCCATTGCCTGCTTTGCTACTGTCTTCAAATAAGAAAAAGCTTGCGATGAATTCCAGGTTCTTTTCATCAAACTGGTGGTCTCTCATTGCCAAAAAATCCGGGTTGTCGGCAAAGTCGCAAGTATCTTTAGAGAACCAGTAGTTGCGGTCATATTTCTTTACTGTATCAATATGTATCCAACCCTTAAAATGTTTCACTTTCATTTTTATCATAGCGGCCCCTTCCACATCATAAACAGCCCTGTCTGTTTTATTTAAGTCCACTCGCGTAAAAACCATCTGCATGCGCCACATAGTAGTATCAAAAATCCCGTATGCACCTGTCGAATCGTCTTTATCATTCAGCAAAAAACTATCAATATGATACGTATTGCAAAACCAATCTGTCGCTACCTTAAATGGTGCAGGTATTTCCATGTAAGTAGATGGACAGGGTCTGTAATGACTTCTGTCATAAGCCTTTTGGCTGGTATTGTTTGCCCCCTTACCATGGCAGGCACTTAAAAAAAACAGTATAACGACCGGTAAACGGTATGCAAAAAATAAGCGGGGCCTCATGAATGGATAATTCTTTTTTATTAACTCTTAAATGGCCGGTTTATTATGTAATGTGAAGGAGCGGAAGGAAATAAATATTTGTCCTGCGATGCAAAATGCCCGATGTCCGCTTTATTTTAAAAACTCGGGCATTTTAATGATAAGTAATTGATTATCAATTAAAACATCGGGCATTAAATGTCCGAAAATGCCCGATCTTGTACCCATACGGGCATTTTTTCGGCTGCCTGATAAAGGGTTTTAAAGAGCTATAAAAACTCAGCAAAGAATGCTTCGAATTTTGCCCTAAAGATACAATCTGGAGAGGGGCGAATCCAAATTTATTTTGTTAATGACAAGCCTATTTTCCCCTGGTATGACTAGTATTTACATGCTAATAAATCTTATCCACCAGCAATTCTCCATCATGACCAACTGCCTTCATGTTCTTTTCAGTATGAAGGCGCTTAACGAGTATACTAGCATCTTCCTCCATCCCTTTTTCCCGGTAATAGTATGCAAGTTGAAACACGGCCAAAGGGCCAACCTGGGCACCATCAAGATAGTAGCATGTGTAGAAGCGTTCGATACAGTCTTTTAGCAACCGTTCTCTTTCCTGGCCTGATTCCTGTTGGGCGCGATAAAGCTGCGCACATCCGGCTCGGTTAAGTTGCGGATATTCTGCAACTACGCTGTCAAGCAGTACCTTAGAATCATCTGTCGAGAGAATTTGCGCAGCTTTCTGATATAATTTTTCTGCCTTTTCGATGTCCCTTGGTTCAAATTTCGCCCTCTCTGACTCAACATGTTGCCTGGCCGCCTGCATCATCTCTTTCGCCTCAGGTGTTGTTTGTCCTTTCGCAACTAGAGCCTCCATTTTTGCCATCTGCTTTTCAAGCTTTTCCACCCTTTGCTCAAGTTCTCTTACTTTATCCTGATCCTGCGCCGAGGCGGGCATAAATAAACTGACAGCAAGGGTAGTAAGGAGGAGTGCTTGTATAGCTTGTCTATTATACATGAACATTTAAGGTTATTTCAAAATTAGGGGTATCCTTTTATCTACCAAAATATATTTGTCCGAAAATAACCCGGAATTTGTCCTTTCCCCTTCGGGTACATGTCGCTTTTTTTCAAGAGCTTCTCCCATATGTTCTGAGCTCTACATGAAAAATCAAAGGATAATATTTAGATTAGTCATTCCTAAACCAAGAAAGCATGAAACAATTACCGCTCATTTTATTATTCCTTTTGGGAGCTAATACAGCATTTCCACAGTCTGTAAAAAAAATAATTGTTAATGAAAAGGACAGCATCAGTGGCTACTACCTGGCAGTAGAACCAAAACTTCAGCCAGGTGATTCTATTCAAGGCGTGCTGGTTTTGCTGTCAGGATTCAGCCAGCATGCAGAAAGCATTTTTCCTGAAACAAAACTACCTAATGTGGCCTATGCCAATAATATATTGACTATTTGTTTCGCTGCCGGCTTCAAATTATATGCAGACCCTAAAGTGCAGGCTGAGATAACGGCTATCCTAAAAGATGTAATTGCACGATACAAAGTGCGGGCTGACAAATTTATTTTCGGCGGCTATTCTGCTGGTGGTACCATTGCATTAAGATATACAGAACTTTGCAACCAATACCCTTCCAGGTTTCCTGTCAGGCCAAAGGGCGTTTTCTTGGTCGACTCGCCGATAGATATTTTTACCCTTTGGGATAACGAAGAGGAAGCCATCAGGCAAAATTTTTCCGAGGCCGCGGTAGAAGAGGCAAAAGAAGCCATATACAGAATGCAAAGTCAGTACGGCATACCTGCTGAAAACATTGAAAAATATAGTCTGGTCAGCCCTTTCTGCATGAACAAAGCATACGGAGAAAATGAAAAATATTTATCGCATACGGCTGTAAGAACTTATCACGACGTGGACATTGCATGGAGAATAGTAAACCGCAGGCAAACCGTAAGGAATGCCAATTTTTTAGTTACCGCAGAACTCATCAACCGCTTAATGATATTGGGAAATGACAAGGCCGAGTTTATACAATGTGCCGGGAAAGCTCACCGGAGCAATGGTATGAGGCATCCGCATTCCTGGTCTGTGGTGGAGGAAGTGGAATGCCTGCAATGGATGAAGGGATTACTCGGCTGAGATTTATATTTGATTAACTGACAAATAATTTGAAAATGGAATTCAGCCCAAACAACATCGTTGTTAAACTTTGTATTCAAGGTATGGACATGGAGGAAAAAGGCAAACCTGGAGAAGCAGGCGAACTCTTTCTCCGGGCCTGGAACGAAGCCACAGACGACTTTGAGAAATTTATTGCTGCCTGGTACGTAGCACGAAGTCAAAAAAATACGTCTGACAAATTGAAATGGCACGAAACAGCTTTGCACTTGGCATTAAGCATAAATAGCGAAGCTCTTACGGCCGCTTTTGCTCCCCTGTATGTAAACATTGCCAAATGCTATGAAGACCTGGGCGACCTTGACAAGGCAAAAAAGAATCACGAACTAGCGATCTCCTTCGCTGATAACCCTTCCGACAAGGGCCCCTTTTATCACGGAACAAGAGCGGATCTGCAGCCCGGCGATTTGCTCAGCCCGGGGCGCATTTCTAATTACGAGTCAGAACTACAGATGAATCACATTTATTTCACTGCCATGGTCAATGGGGCCGGGCTTGCTGCTGCATTGGCAAAAGGTGAAGGACCGGAACGTGTTTATATAGTTGAGCCTACAGGCCATTTTGAAAATGACCCGAACGTGACTAATAAAAAATTTCCGGGAAACCCGACGCGTTCCTATCGAACCCATGAGCCTTTGAAGATCGTTGGTGAAATAACAGATTGGCAGAGGCTAAGTCCTGAAGAGCTACAAAAATGGCGCGAAAGATTGGCCAATAACAAGGGGAAAATTATTAATTAATTTCCTGGTGCAAATACATTTACAATGCGTTATCCAAAAAACCGGATCAATATATCCCAAACGAAATGCCGACAGCTAAAATCGGGCCTTGCTGAATACTTGAGCCTAACCTGCTTATAGCATCTTCGCTGAGGGGGTCTCCTGAGAGCTGCGTAATTTTATCGCCGCCATTTATAGGGGTTGACCATCCCGACTCTACATAGAACCTGTTATATTTTTTACCGATATCCCAATATTTATAGACCATAAATAACACGTTTGTCTGTGGATTCTTATTATACAATATCGATTCATTGTTTCCGTATATCGTTTCCAGGCTGTGCTGGTCATGATTCAGTCCTGTACAGTAGGCTAATCCTACACCAATTGCAAAACCACGATGACAAGGCTTTGTATAATACTTGACCCCGGCATATAGTTTTGTATTCCAGGTGCCGGCCCCCGGCCCTGCCTCTACAGACACATATTTACTTACAGGTACATCAAAACTAAAACCTATAAGAGCTGTATTATTATTAATGCCGGTGCTTGTCGTTATATACATGGTCGGGCACTTGTCCGGCCTTACTATTGTTTTTCTTGCTACAGTGTCATTTTCATCTGAAATGTTTTTCTCCTGGGCCTGCACATGCATCCCAATCATTCCCATTAATACTGTTAGCGCTATCTTTTTCATATTTATGGCGTATCCCGTTCTTTGATACTTACCAAAAATATCTGTTTTATTTTGCACATCATAATGGAAACAGCCTAATGATTAAGATTTTTTCCAAATCCCTCAATAAGCTGTCCAATAAATCCTAAACTACAGGCAGACTATTTAGTAGGCGCTCTGAAAACACCCTTCCCTGTACTTAAATAAGAAAATAAACTTGTTTTGATCCAGTGTGTCCAGCCTGATTCACAATCCTTGTAGCACTCCACGTTTGGCGTAAGGCCATCATGAGTAAAACTCACAGTAGTTTCACCATGGTTTTCAGAGAGCTCAAAAATCAATTTGGTATTAGCCCACTCCCTTTTATCTGTGAACCATGGCATATTACAATCTGTAACTAACCAGGCTAGTCTTTTATTGGGAACTAATTCCGCTACTGTAAAGTTGAAGAAAGAGTCCCCACTCATTTTTACGGTAAATGTGTCATTTGGTTTCTCAGCGCTTCCTGTAAAGTTTACTCCCCACCATTCGGGTATATTGCTGATCTTCTTGATAGCCTCACTTGGGCTGATTTTTGCAGAGATACTGCTCTGATAATTTTGATTTTCCATTTTGTTTGGTTTTTATTTTGTTATCAATTTTTTGTCACACTCAATGAATTTGAAAATTTCTCTAAGCATTCGGTCCAGCCATTGTTGTGAGCTATATAATCCTCCTGCAGCTTAAACCCGCTATGCTCCAATTGCAGTTCAGTACCATTGTTTTTTTCTAATAGTGTCCATACCACAACAGAGTCAACGGTCCTGTCTATATTCCCTTTTGAATGTTTCCAGGAATAGGAGAGCTTTTGCAGCGGAATAATCTCTAAAACTTCACAATAAGTGATCTGATTTTCGCAATTTTCCGGGTCGCTTGAGAATTGAAATTTGTGCCCTGCGACAGGAAGAAAATTATTCTTCGTCAGCCATTGTTCGATCAGTTCCGGCTTGGTGAGATAATCCCAAACGTCTTGCAGCGGGCGCGAAAGGAAAATAGTTTGTTTTACGTCCTTTACCATAATTATCAGTTTTTCTTTGGTTTGTTATTTAACAGCTCTTCCAATTTCTTAAGTTTCGTACTCCAGAATTTATCAAAGAAGTCTATCCATTCCTGCAGCTTGTTAAACCCGTCTTGCTTCAGCGTGCAATACCTTTCCCTGCCTATATCTTCTATTGCAATAAATCCTGCCACATAAAGCACCTTAATATGTTTCGATACCGCTGGCCGGCTCATGTCAAAATTTTCCGCCAGTGCGTTAATACTCATGCTGTCTTTCGACAATAGGTGCAGTATCTGTCTCCTGCTCGGGTCTGCTATGGCCTGGAATGCATCTAATTGTTGTTGGCTCATTTCTGTGTGGTGTTTAGTAAAGCTGCGATCTTATTCATATTCTGAATCCACCCGTTGTTCATTGCTGTGAACATAATAATGTTTACTTCTTTAAAACCGCTATGCAGCAGCTGCAATTCCGTACCATTATCTTTGGCAACGAGCGTCCATTCTACAAGTGATTCTAAGGTGGTATTCCCCTTCATGTCTTCACTCGTCCATGAGTAAGCAATACGCTTAAATGGCATTATCTCCGACACTTTGCAATTGATGATGCCATTCCAATCCATTTCGGGAATCGGTTTTGATCTGAACTGGAAGCGATGACCAACAATAGGCTGAAAGTCATTTTTCATCAGCCACTGGTCCATCAGTTCTGCCTTGGTTAAATACTCCCATACATCCTGCGGTGGGTGCGCGTAGAAAATTGTGTGTTTGATCTCTTTAGACATAATGCGTAACTTTTTAGTTACACAAACGTACGTGTAACTTTTTAGTTACGCAAATATTTTTCAAACTTTTTTTTAAAATTTCATTTTTAATAAAACAGAGGGCAAATCAGGCGAAAATTTGTCTCGTAAAACAGATGCCGAAATAGTCTATTCACTGCTGAGGTCAATTGTACCGGAACTCCTGTTTGCCACATTCATCACATTCATCACATTCATCACATTCATCACATTCATCACATTCATCACATTCATCACATTCCCACATTTTCAAATTGCCACATTTGCACATTGAACCATCCGCCCATTAAATTCCCTACCTTTGCGCCTCTCGTTTTTATGAAAAATATTAGAAATTTCTGTATTATAGCCCATATAGACCATGGTAAAAGCACCCTGGCCGACCGACTTTTAGAGTTCACCAAAACCATCAGCAGCCGCGATATGCAGGCACAGGTGTTGGACGACATGGACCTGGAACGTGAAAAAGGTATTACTATTAAGAGTCACGCCATACAGATGGACTATGTATATAAAGGACAGGCTTATACCTTGAACCTGATAGATACTCCCGGCCATGTGGATTTTTCTTACGAAGTATCTCGTGCATTAGCAGCCTGCGAAGGCGCTTTGTTATTAGTGGACGCATCACAGGGCATACAGGCACAAACAATCAGCAACCTCTACCTCGCACTTGACAATGACCTGGAGATCATCCCCATAGTCAACAAAATAGATATGGACGGGGCCATGATACCCGAAACAAAGGACCAGATAATGGACCTTATCGGATGCAAGGAGGAAGATATAATACTTGCAAGCGGTAAATCAGGCATTGGTATAGAAGAAATTATGGCGGCTATCATTGGGCGCATACCTGCCCCAAAAGGCAATCCTGATGCACCTTTACAGGCTGTGATATTCGATAGCGTTTTTAATTCTTTCCGCGGCATCATTGCTTATTACCGTGTGTTTAATGGCACAATAAGGAAAGGCGATAAAATTAAATTCATACACACAGACGCAGAATATGAAGCCGCCGAAGTGGGTATTATGAAACTCGCTCTAACTGCCAAACAGGAAGTGAAGGCAGGTGACGTGGGTTATATTATTACAGGCATTAAAAATGCCAAAGACGTGAAAGTGGGTGATACCATCACCTTGGTAAACAATCCTACACACGAGATCGTAAAAGGTTTCCAGGAAGTAAAGCCCATGGTATTTGCGGGCATCTTCCCTGTGGACACGGATGACTTTGAAGACCTGCGCGATTGCATGGAGAAATTGCAACTCAATGACGCCTCCCTGACATTTGAACCCGAGACAAGCCAGGCCCTCGGCTTTGGTTTCCGTTGCGGCTTCCTTGGCATGTTGCACATGGAGATCATTCAGGAAAGACTGGAACGCGAGTTTAACCAAACAGTTATTACAACCGTACCAAACGTTAGCTTCCATGCATACACCACGCGGGATAAAGACAAAATGATCATTGTGAATAACCCGTCCGAAATGCCGGAGCCTACTTTTATTGACCGCATTGAGGAGCCTTTTATTCGCGCGCAGATCATTACCCTCCCCGACTATATAGGTAATATCATGAGCCTATGCCTTGGCAAACGTGGCCTGCTCATCAACCAGCACTACCTCACACCCACCCGTGTGGAACTGATATTTGAATTGCCACTTACCGAAATAGTTTTTGATTTTTACGATAAACTGAAATCATCCACACGCGGTTACGCATCATTCGACTACAGCCCGCTTGACTACCGCGACAGTGATATTGCCAAGATGGACATATTGCTGAACGGCGATAAAGTGGATGCCCTGAGCGCCTTGATACACCGCACACGTGCCAACGATTTCGGCAGAAAGCTGTGCAGCAAACTAAAAGACCTTTTACCCCGCCAGCAATTCGTTATTGCCATACAGGCAGCCATCGGCGCCAAGATAGTGGCCCGCGAAACCATCAGCGCCATGCGTAAGGACGTAACAGCAAAATGCTATGGTGGTGATATAAGCCGGAAACGCAAACTGCTTGAGAAACAGAAAGAAGGTAAAAAGCGCATGCGCCAGATAGGCAATGTTGAAATTCCCCAGGAAGCTTTTTTAGCAGTGCTGAAACTGGATGAGTAATTAATGCGGTAATTTGAAAATATACAACTTGGTTGAGATGTCGATAATGATATAAACAATAAAGGCCACCATTGGTGGCCTTTATTGTTTGAGATAATATTTTATTACTTTTTTGTTGGTTTCATTGCAGAGGCTGTAGCTCTTGTCAGTTTCATTTCCGTGTTTTTAAATTCCTTTCCGCCTGCGGGGGTAAAGTAAATTTCCATTGTCTCGTTGTTGTCATCCACTATCTTAATGGTCTCCCTCATTTCTCCGTCTTTGCCTGTTGAGGGGTCGAGACATTTTCCTTTTATAGAAATGGTTTTAGTGGCTTCATCGTAAGGGCCTTCAAAGTTTACAATCCCTGTGCCCATATTGTCCACCCATGTGGCTAAAAACATTTTCTTCGCATTGTCATAAGCAAATGTTCCCAGGCCTTCAAATTGCATTCCACCCATATCGCCATGCACTTTCTGCTCCATATAGCGTCCGCCCATTATCATAGTGTTCTCAGATTCTGTGGTGCTGGTCATTGGTTGGGCGCCAGGGCTCATCCACATAGTGGTTTCTACCTTCCATTTGCCTGCCATTGATGCCAGGACCTTGTGCATGGGCCCAGGCGTCATATAGTCCTGCCAGGCTTTCATCATAGCTGCAGAATCCATTTTAGGTGTTGAAGTATCGGCTGGCTTTGCAGCTACTGCCGTTGTATCGGCCTTTTTAGCGCCCTCATCTGTTTTAGGATTGGAATTGCATGCTGCCAATAACACAAGTGTGGATAAAATGAAAGATACTTGTTTCATATAATTTTTTGCCAAGTTAAAAATTATATGCATCAAAAGCAAGGTGCAATATTATTAGACAGGTTGCTCTTAGTTTTCCTTATTTACAAGGCCTAAAACAGAAGACATCACTACGCTCATTAACAGGATTATTCCTACCATATTCTTCCTCTCTTATTTTTATCCTTCATAGCTTATGCTGTAATCAACATACGCTTTATATATACAAATCAAAAACTATGCCATTTGCCTGATTTTCACCATTTTTTCATTGAAAATATCCTCTTTTTTATCTTTTCAAGGTACCAAAGTTCCCCAAAATCAGCTTTTTCATGTAGGTTTGTTGGCTATATGAAGAACCTGCTTTTTGTATCTTTCCTGCTCTGTAACTGCATAAATGGCGCCTTCGCGCAGGATATAAAAACCATCAAGCTCAGGCATCAGTCCGTTTCGTTTTCTCCTAAGGGTTTTCAGATCGTAGGCGTCGTGGATGACAGGGCCGACACAAGCAATATCGGCATCATACGTTATACGCTTTTAAGCAAGCAATTCAAGGTAAATCTACAGAATGGCGCAGCATGGTCCCTAAACGATTTCTTTCAAAGCAATGTAGAGCAGAACCCTAACGCTACTCCTATAACCATACATATAAAGGAACTAAGCCTCGGAGAAAAACCCAACGGACTGAGGGACGAAGCAGACCTGGATATGTCCCTGGAATTTTACAGCGACAAAAAAATGCTGATAGGATATAACGGCGAGAGCTCTGTACAGGCCGGCCTTGATGTGAGCAAATATGTAGAAGGCCATATAAGACTGAGGCTGGAAACTGTACTAAAGGAATTTGATAAATTCTGGGCTAATAATCATGATGCTTATACGGGCAAACCCTCACTGAAACTGACTGCCGAAATAAGTACTGAAACCGATGATGCCGACCGCATTGTCTATAGCCGCCAAAGGCCCCTGACACTCGATGATTTCCAGGGCAAGCCCAGTGATATAAGCCGCGGCGCAGCCGAAACCTGGAGCGGTATCTATATGAGATATGCTTCCCAGACACTGAATGGAAAGGTAACAATAAAAGTATCCATCTTAACATTCTTCGATAAAACACGGTCCTGGTGCAGGACAAATGCCCGCACCAATTACACCCTTGCACATGAGCAAATACATTTTGACATAACCGCATTGAAAGCCTGCGAACTCTTAAGTAAAGTGCAAAGCAGCAGCTTCACACTGGACAATTACGACAAAGAGCTGGAGCAATTGCATAAACAGGCAGAGAAGGATATGGAGCAATTGCAAAATGATTATGATAAGGAAACCCAGCACGGCACTATTAAAGCCCAACAGGCCAAATGGGCAGAAAAGATAAAGCAGCTTTTGGCTGCCCAAACCTGCTTTTAATATCATTGCCTCGTTATTCCAGCTCCAGTTTATTTTTCAGAAACTTTAGCGCAAATGTTTCTGCCTGTGTAGCCGCCGATACATCATATTTAGAATTACTGGGATTTGCAAACGCATGATCTGCATCAAATACATGCAGTTCAAATTTATGATTGCCCCCTTGCACCTTTTTGCCAAAATCGTCCACCATGTCTTTTTTAATGAACTTGTCTTTCGAGCCCCATATATAGCACGTCTGTTTGCAATTTGGCAATGCGTTTATCATCTTTTTCAGGGAATCCGTAAAACATCACACATCCCACAGCCTGGTTGCCAGCCAAAACCGACGCCGTGAACGACCACGCTCCACCCATGCACCATCCCAACGTCGCTATCTGCATATCTCTGCCTATTTTGCTTAGCGCACCCCTTACAATAGACTCAGCCCTTTTAGGATCTAAATTCGATGCCAGCCTGCTGGCAGAGTCGGGGCTGCTGGCCACAGCACCATCATACAGGTCTATGGCATAAATATCCACATTGCCCAATCTTTCCTGCCACCTCGCAGCTTCGCGTTTTATATAATCATTCAGGCCCCACCACTCATGAAAAATGACCAGCACTTTGTGTGTTGGCGAATCAGAAGGCAGATAGTATGCGTTGCCATCCTGTCCATCAAGTGTTTTAAACTGTATCATACTTCCACGCTGGTTCTCATAAGTAAACGGCTCAGGAGCCAAGTGAGATGATTTAAAGTCAGAGCTCATAGCCAATACTTGCCAGTCGCTGCCATTTTTCACACAGCAGCTCTGGGCAAATAAAGCCCCGGCGCTTAGAGCCAGCAGCATGCAGAGAAATATTGTTTTTTTCATGTCTTGCTTTATTAAATAAAATTATAAAATTGATCCTTTTTATGCAAACCACTTACAAGCCTGACATTTACATAGCAAAAATCCGGCCCGCATAATATCCTCATCACCCTTTAACCTGTTAACTTTTTAGCTTATCAACCCGCAAGCAACGTAAAACCCGGAAAAAAGCAATATATTTCTATCCTGAAAATTATTATTTGAACAGTCATGGCCGGGAAAAACACTGCGTATAAAAAACTAGGCATCCTATCGCTTGCGGCTGTAATTTTCTTTACCATTTCCGGTGGTCCCTATGGCCTGGAGCCATTGTTATTTTATTGCGGTGGCAATGGGGCACTCCTTTTATTGGTCGCCGTTCCCCTCTTTTGGGATATTCCGATAGTCCTTTGCGTTTTAGAACTCAACAGCCAGATGCCCGTTGCAGGGGGCTACTACCAATGGATAAAAAAAGCCCTCGGCTTACGATGGGCCTTTTATGATGGCTGGTGGGCCTGGCTTTGCATTTTTATCGACCTGGCAATATACCCGCAATTGGTAATCCTGTATGCCGGCCTCTTCTTTCCCGAGATAACAGCTTATAAAATACCCATTTGCTGGACCATCATTTGGGTCTGCGCTTACATTAACATACGCGGCATCGTTTCTGTGGGCAGAACCACCATCATTTTAAGCGTCCTCACCCTGCTGCCCTTTGTGGTATTATTTGCCATTGGGGCATACCATTATCCTTTGCACATTAGTCACAACATGCTCACTTTAAACGATCATACGCCTTTTTTAGGCATGGCTATCTTCACTATCATCTGGAACTTCATGGGCTGGGACAACGTAACCACTTATGCCAACGAAGTCAATAAGCCTGCGAGTTCCTACCTTAAAGCCATCAGCGTTGCATTTGCCTTTATTTTCATTCTGTACATTGGTGTTATATTAATAGCCCAAAAGACCGGCATTTCACCACAGGAATTAAGGGATAAGGGCTTCCCTGCTTTAGGCTACTATATTGGCGGGCAATGGCTGTCCGTAACTATTGCCATCGCGGGCATTGTCAGTTCCATAGGTCTTTTTTTAGCTGTGCTGCTTTCCATATCCCGTATACCCGAAGTTATGTCTGCCGATAAATTGCTCCCTGCAAAACTGCATGCCTTACACCCAAAGTACAAGAGCCCATATATTTCCATTATCATTAGTGCATGTATTGTAAGCGGCATGATATTGTGGAGCTTTGGCGAATTGCTGATAATAGACGTTTCGGTTTATTTTGTAGGCTTAACCCTGGAGTTTCTAAGCCTTATTGTACTCCGCATCCGCGAACCACATGCCCCAAGGCCTTTCCGCATCCCTTTTAATATTATAGGCTTATGCATAATGCTCACTTTACCCATAATAGTCTATTTTATTGCGCTGTCCGATATTATCAGTAAATCAAAGGAAGCCCTGAAACCTCTATTGTTTGCCGTCCTCATGATACTAAGCGCAGAATTGGCCTGGAGGATAATTGAATTGAGCAAGACCAGGCGCCTGAATAAGTGAATTTCAACCTATCAACCATTTAACCTGTCAACCTTTTCAACTTCTCAACATATCAACTATCTTTAACCCGCCAATGCACAAACACCATTCCAAACCATCCGATTTCTTCCGGAAAGTGAAGACCCACTACAGGATCGTCTTTATCAACGACCAGTCCCTGCAGGAGGTTTTATCATTCCGCTTGTCTATGGGCAAATTGTATGTGTTTTTCAGCACCATTTTTGTTGTAATAGTGGTGTTAACTACCTCCGTCTTGCTGCTTACTCCTTTAAAATACTATATCCCCGGCTATGGCAACAATAAAACCCACATGGAAGTGATAAAAATGAAAAGGAATATCGACTCCCTTACAGACCTTGTGGCATCCGAACAGTTGTATGAAAAAAATATGCGCAAAGCCATTAACGGCGATTATAACGGCAACAGCGATACTACCCGCCTCGACATGAACCAGGTGAAAAAAGAAGCCATGACCATTTTCCCCAAACCGGGTAAATAAAAGTATATGCCCATCTCTGATAAATATGCAAATTCTGCGCGCTACGCTTCTCTCACCACACAGTGGTTGCTCATGCTGCTGCTAGCCGTGTGGGGCGGCATAAAACTGGATGCATGGATAGCATGGAAATTCCCTTTATTTACGGTTCTCTTACCCTTACTGGCCCTCTGCCTTTCTTTATGGTTACTGATAAAAGAATTGAACAAACCTAAAAAATGAAAAAGAAATTTATTACCACCATCATTACTTTATTTGTGCTGCTCTGCGTCGTGTTCTATGGCCTTAACTATTATCTGCCGGCCTATAGCCTTGCTGCTTTGATCGGTGGAAATACTATCATGGCTGTTTTGTCTCTCATCAACTTTCTTCTGGTTACAAAACAGATCAACAATAGGCCGCAGGCTTTTGTAAGGGGCGTCTATGCTGGCACTTTTTTAAAACTGCTGGTGTGTATGTTTTCAGTACTTGGCTATATTATGGTAAACAGGGCCAGCCTTTATAAGCCGCTTATTTTCGTGCTCTTCGGTATATACATAATCTATACCGTTGCAGAAACTTCCATGTTGTCAAAAATAGCAAGGGAGACTAAATAGTGCGGGGCGGGTAAACTCAATTATTAGCAATAGAACAAAAATCTCGGCGTCGTTGCATCTTTGCGGTTAAATTATCTCTCTTAGAGTTTGGGTTTATATTTCTCCAGCTTTATTTTTTTATCCTCGCTGTGCAATTCAAATTTCACCTCTTTCGTATTATCCATATACCAAAGCCGGTATTTTTCTTTATTGAACTCGATATAGCATATTTCGCCCACAAAGGATATTCTGCAATCCAACGGCTTCTCCGCATCTATTGTAAGTACTACTTGCGCCGGACTACTTTCCCTACGTCCGAAATTGTATATTTTTTTCGACCTTACTTCCATCCATTCGCCAACTATTGCGTTAATTACTGCGAAGGTTATGTTTCCGTCTGCAATCAGCATATGTGGGTAAAGATTGTTTTAAAATTTAGTGATAGAACTATGCCATCAATCTAATTTAAACCTTCTTCACCGCAATACATTTTGCAACTTGATGAACTTGGAAAAACCGCAGATGAAGCGGACAAAAAACCTGCAATTCAGGGCATTATCTATGTAATAATTTCCCGTTTCAATGGAACATCGTCCTCATTCATCCTTTTTAATACCCATTCTGTCTTAGATAAAGAGAACATGGCTAACATTTTAGCTCAAAAAAGCGTCTCAAGACGTAATTGAGGCACACCAAAAACAGTTTCTTGTGGACTTATTTGCCCGCAGCTGCAAGGCAATTTTGTTTCTCAGATTCCCAAACTCTCTGGTCAGTATTGTTCAGCGATTCTTCAAACCGGTAACACTTTCGCGACAACTGTTCGTCAAAATGACCCGAACCCTGGTAGCTTTCATTAAAGGCGCAGTCGCAGGCATTGGGTTTCTCTATAATACAGCCTGCCCATATTATTATTATAGATGCCAACAGGCAAATGCAAGATGTGATAATTAATTTTCGTTTCATACCCAAACAATATTTTCTTTATGCAATAATTAATAATTCATTCAGGTTATCGCAAAACTATTGCCTTTTTTATTTAATACCAATATTGCATTGCCATATTCACAAATCATAAACAATAATAAATATTTTTTATGACAATGCATTTTGTTTTCCTGCACCCTTTATTAATAATTAAATAAATGCCCTACCCGCTTGCTTTACTGGGAAATTAATTAGTATTGTATCAACGTTGAGGACAACGCATAATACAGGAAATGAACTTTGTGTTTTTCATAGAATTTAATTCCTGCTTGTGTTTCGAAGCGCTGATGTATTTACTAACCCATTTATTGAAGCATTAGTTTTTTTCGATACTACAATTTTTTTATGAAGCAGGAAACCTCACTTAATTTTTTAGAGCAATTTTTGCCTGAAGGAACTTTCGAACAGATCGCCCCTTTCTTCAAAACACATACCATACACCTCACACTTACACACGAGCGTAAAAGTGTGTTGGGGGATTATCGTAATCCTTACGGCGACCAGCCCTACCATAGAATCAGCATCAACGCAACACTCAACAAGTATAGCTTTCTTATCACACTGCTGCACGAGCTGGCGCACCTGCTTACTTATGTGCATTTCAAGAATACTGTGTCGCCGCATGGCAAAGAATGGAAAACACAATTCAGGCACATACTTATTCCTTACATGGGCAAACGTATTTTTCCTGCCGATGTGGAGAAAGCATTGCATGCCTATTTGCATAACCCGGCAGCAAGCACCTGCACCGATGCGCAGTTATATAAAGCGCTATATCGCTACGACGATAAAAAGCCCGGCTTTAAACTCATAGATGACCTTGGCCTTAACCAGCATTTCGCCACAGACGACGGCCGCATATACGAAAAACTGGAACAGCTACGCACGCGTAGCCGTTGCCGCGACCTCAAATCTGGCAAAGTATATTTCTTCCAGGGCATTGTAGAAGTAAAGCATATCAGGAGAAAACAGGTAGCTTGACCCAACTCGCCCGCACCGGAACGCTGAGTTTACCCCTTGTAAGAAAAGCAGCCTCCACTTCCATACAGAGAGGCAGCTTTATCAAAGTGCAACAAGGGCTCTTCTCCTAAGGCTCATACACAATGCGGAAACTACGAACAGATCCTTTATTCAGCACTTGCAGCATATACGCAGCTGCCGGCATATTGCCCAATTGAATAGTACGTTTCAGTCCGCTTTGTCCATCCTGCAGCTTCATATTTTGGCCCTGCAGGCTCAGCAGGCTTATCTGTGCCGCTTCATAACCCGCAGGCATTTCCACATATACAATCCCATTACTGATGCTGGGATATACTTTTATATTTTCCGCTGCAATATTCTTTATTGCAGGCACTCCGGTAGCAGCGTTTAGTTTCACTAACCAGCAGTCTTCGCCGCCGCGGTTATTCGTTATGTCTCCGTC
>JABDGU010000021.1 GCA_013285905.1 Bacteroidota bacterium
AGATGTTAAAATGGCATTATTTGGTATTGTCTTCTTCAATAACATCGCTTACAGCCAATATGAGGGCATAAGGCAATTTGGTTTTCCCGACAAGATCATAGCGCCCCAATTGTGACCATTTCATAAAAAAACGGGGGTAGCCCTTTATATTCACCTCATAATAAGTGCCGTCTTTCCTCAGTTCGGGAATAATAGCAGCAACTGCTGTTTTGCCATCGAAAAAAACCTGCTTGGTGAAATTGCGCGCCATGTTTGTAAAAATAGGATGTTAGCGAGTTTTGATAAAATATGATTTCATATATTTTACTCTTGCTTTATTATTTCTATATTTAAGACAAAATTGCCTGAATATGAAGCTTTTATTTGCTTTTCTATTTTGTTTATCGCCCTTTAAATCTTTTTCGCAAAGCAATAATGAAATCAGTGACTCAACTAATATACCTGATGTTGGCTGGAATAAAGTGCTGATGATGCGGAATGGCAATACGCTGTTATTTCACCTTGAATTGAGAAAGCAAATTGCGATAAAGGTGTTTGATAAAACGCGGAAAGAGATAGCAAGTTTAAGCTACGGGCCCAAGAAAATGAGCGTAAACAATCTTGATGAAACAATTGTAAGGGGCATCTATGATATAAATGGCGAAGCAGTGCTGTTTTTTGAACAGGCAGTTGATAACAGGATGTCGCTGGTAAGAATAAGAGTTGATGCCTCAACAGGAAAAGTAATAGATGAGGTAGTAGCCCTGCAATCAGAGAGTTTCACTAATAAAACGACCTTCCATGTTATAAAACAAAAGAACGTGGATAGTTATGCGGTTTTTTGTTTTCGTTACAACATCATTATGCACCCAGAGAGTAAGCATGAACTGGCTGAATTTAATGAAAAACACGAGGTGTATAATACGATTCCCATACCCGTTAATAATAAAGATTTTAAATACACTGCTTTTTTAGGTGCACGGTTTGATAACAATGGGGGCATATGCATGGGGATATACTTATCGAATGTGGATGTTACCAGTACCCGTGCGCCAAGCGCCTGGGATAATTCTCCTACTATTTTCAATAAGTACTTGCTGGCTTGTTATAAACCTAAAAATATCAACATACTGCTTTCTAAAATGGTGCAAATGCCTAACGAAGTATATCCTGATTATACACTTAATTCCTATAATCGATTTGCAAGCAACATCAATGTTCTGATGCTGGACTCCCGACCAGGGTATTTTCTAAATGGGGTTCAAACAAATTATATCATTGACAGGTTTCCCTTGTTTATTACTATAAACGATGCCGACATGCAAGTTCATAGCAAATGGTTAATATACGACTCCGTTAATGCTATTATAAAACAATCTGACACCGGCAAACATTTTACAGGTGTGCCATTGAAAATATTTACAAATGAGAACGGCCTCACAACTGTAGTTTATGAAGAATATGCGTTTTTTCAAACAATTGAAAATGGTTTTAACTACCCTCATACAAAACTTGGAAACATTGCGATATCCCAACTGGATGATGATGGAAATGAATTATGGGCGGGTGTTTTGCCCAAATCTCAAGTATTAGATGATTTCTTTAACGGGAGGGACATCGCAAACCGCGACGAAGAAAAAATGCTGTTTCGCACTGCAAACATTTATGCTGAAAACACCAGTTATACTGGGGGCACTTCAAGAATTCCGGGATATAATGTAACGAAACGGACGGCGGTAAACCCAAGCATGAGGAAGCAACGCTATTCTGATCAGCTTGCATCTATAAATTGTTATAACAACCGAAACAATTTTTACTTTTTTTACAATGACTATGCAAAAAATTTCAACAATACTATTGCAAAACCAGGCGACACAGTATCTAAATATGAGCTTACCGATGCATTTTATTATAAAATGGATAGAAAACGGGAACTGAAAAAGAACTTTTTATTTGGGCCAAGTGCTGAAAATGAATCGAGGTCTGTTTTTTTAGAAAGCGCGGATTTTGATGAAAAGACTAATACTTATGCGGCACTAATGTTTCACAGGAAAGGAGATGCTTACACTATGCATGTGGCATGGTGCCATCTGGATTAAAGAACCGGGAGTATTCACTTCTTAAATACACTAATCACTTTTACTACTTGCGTACAGAACGTACCTACAGTATGAATGGCATGCGCAAAGCCCGAAACATCACTCTGCGGGTCGTTAGGCTTATTATCAGGAACGGGACTATTGATTGGCTGGGTTGCAATTTGTGAAAAGGGAATCACTGTTTTATTTGCCTTGTTCACTTCGTCCCAATTGATAAATACCATACACAAAACATACAGACCTAAGGACCATAATAATGATTTACCGACAAAACGGACCCTTTGTGCATGATACAATTTCATAAAAGAAATATTAAAAACGATAGAAACAAAGGTAGTATTTCATTATAAAATTAGCATTATTATTATTCAAAAGCTAACCCTGATAGGGTGATTTTTTGCCTCAGTGGCCCACCCTGTTAGGGAAAGACCCGTCTGACCATTATAAATGGTACTGACGTGATTTTCACCTGATTGTTTTAAAGCGATTGTTAAGTGATGTAAAAGGGCTTGTTAATGCATTTTAGTATTTACTCTCTCTTGCTAAAAACTACCAACTTAGTAATAAGCAAATTGAAAAACTATGCATGTAGTAGCACAGGATGTTTATAATGAACTTGTTGTTAGCGAACAAGGCATCTTAATGGTTTATCCTAATTGAGGTAATTTCAACGCAAAGGCGCTGAGAAGCAAAGAGGTTTTTTAGTGCATTTCATCGTATCCGGAAAACATAAATGCCCTGCTTTATTATAAAGCAGGGCATTTATGTTTTATCTACGTGTAAGCTACTAACGTATCACGGTAACATCACCTTTGCGATACAGTTCATGTGCATTCAGCAGATCGGGTGTGTAGGTAACCTCGTATAAATAGGTACCGATATCAACAGGAACGCCGTTGAATTTGCCATCCCAACCCTGGTTAACATAATAGCTAGTATAAACGAGTTGGCCGTACCTATTAAATATTTTGAGACCGAAGGTCCGGATAGGGCACAAGACCCTAACATGAAATATATCATTCAATCCATCATCATTCGGAGTGAAAGCGGTCGGCACAAAGAGACATTTATCACAATCGTATAAAGTTACTTTCACAGAGCTTATATCCGGACCACAATGATTGGTTGCAGTAAGCGTGTATATGCCTTCCGTATCCGGAATAATGGTAGGTGTGGTAGCGCCGGTGCTCCATAAATAAGTGTCTGCATTATTTATTATCATACCAATAGGGATAGTGGTATTAGGCCCGCAGAAGGAAGAATCCATATCGTAGGCTTTAGGTTTTGATATTACATTGAACACTTGGTATGCTGTATCGTAGCAAGGCACAAAGTCCTGGGCTATAAGCATTGCTGTATAAGTACCGGTATCTTCGTAACCATAGGCATAAGAAGGGCTGAAAGCCGTACTTGTGCTGCCATCGCCAAAATACCAATTATAAGAAGGCGCAATACCATTCCGTGTAGTATCGATCGAAGTGTTTGTAAAAGCCTCTGTTTCGCCTTGACAAAGCAGGTCTTTAGGAACAGTAAAGTTTGCAAGCAGCTGGTGCCTTAAGTTTGTCTTTATAGCGAAAGAGTCTATACAGAAAGTGTTTGTGAATACAAGTGTAGGATTGTAAATTCCCTGTGCTTTATACACATGCGAATGCAATATGCTTGAGCTTGTATCAACAGATCCATCTCCGTATTCCCATCTAAAGAGAGTGGTTGTAGCGCCTACAGAAAAAGATTTGTCTCTAAAATAAACGGTATCCGCTTTGCAACCAAAAGCAATGGAATCTGTAAAATTGGCCGAGAACGGCGGATTGTTAAAAACGACTGGAGCTAATACATTGGAAGGACAGTGCGTAGGGGTATATGCGATAACACTATCGTAATTTCCGGCGCAAAGATTTGATATAAATCCAATACTATCTGAATTGGTATGATAAATAACAGCCGGTTGCCAAATGGCGTTTTTCATAAATATAATACTGTCGTTAACATTAGGTGTCATCCCCTGGATCTCTATCTGCCCATCGCAAGCCCCGCAGGTACTAGGGGGTGTCACAGTACTCCTGATGGTCATACTCTGAGCAATCAATAAACGCACATGGTCGGTAAAAGTATCAGTAAAGCTGCAGTTAGTGGACGGAAAAATAGCAGTATAGGTTGTGCTATCCACAGGATTAACCGTAATAGTGTTGCCAGTGCCTAAAAGCGTATTTCCATGGTACCAATAAACGGTGCCCGGGGGAACGTCTGGGATTGGAGCAAAAGGGATCGGAGCAACGGTGTAACTATCTACACTATAAGTTGTAAAGCGGTAAGCATCATTTGTGGCGGTCCACATCTTACAATTTCTTCCAGGTACAGGCGTGGCATGTATGGTGCCTTGTCCCGGTGCGGTAGCTGAGTCAGCAACTCCTTCAATAGCCAAACCATTATTCCACCCGGTGCAAAGATGTTTCTGAGCTATATGCACTTCGATATTATTTGTTGTTTCATAAAGGATGATCTGGAAAGTTTCAGTTTGATTGCAACCAAAACTGGGCAAATACATGGGGCAAGTGCAAAAGTTTACACAGAATTTTCTAAATGGTGCAATACCTATGGTATATGTTTCGATGGTACCACTATTAACAAGGTAAAGGTCTTCATATACACCACAAATAGAGTTGACACAGCTGTTATTACTATCTGTGCAGGGCCCGTTAGTAGTACTAAACGAGTCAAGCGACCAAGCTGAATAGAGGTTAGCAGGTAATGTATCCTGAAGATTAAAAGTTATGTAGCCGTTAGATGAGATAAGGCACCTCATATATGTTCTGTTATAAAAAACAAATGGGAAACCGATAGCTGATGTGTGAGGCGCATAATCATCATCTACGGGGTTAACAACAGTGGCCGGTGTTACAGTGGTAGATGCCCGCAATAATGTAGGCCCACACACCATAGTATCATTGGGTGTAAGTATTGTTAGCTGCGCCTTCGTCTCGGTATTGCAAAACAACATGAACAGGCAAAAGAAAAAAACAGGAAACGAGTAATTTTTTTTCATAAAGAAAATTTACGGGAAATATATAAATAGTGATGCTCTAACAAATATGCTGTTGTAAAATTTTTAACTGTGTATTAAAGTTTCTAACTGTGCATTAAGTTAGGATTATTTTTTGGAAAAAAGAACAAATAATATATATTTATACAATATTTTATCCATATTGGTATAATGAGGGCGCTATAAAAATTAAAAAACAATAATACAACTATGCCAGGATGTTACTTTCCGATACAAAACTTCGAAAAAATATAATCCAGTTTATCTTCGGTTGTTACCTCCCCTGTAATATCACCAAGGAAATGCAATGAACGCCTGATATCAAGAGCGATAAGGTCTCCCGGAAGATTTTCGTCCATGCTTTTTTTAATGTCATGCAGGGAATTGAGCAGATCCTGCAATGCCCCGTAATGTCGGGCATTGGTGACTATCGTGCCCTCCTGTTTTAGTTTGCCGGCCATTACCAAATCAAACAAGGCATCTTTGAGCTGATCTATATTTTTTTTATCGCGCGCAGAAATAAAGAGTATGGGCAGTTCCGCGGTAAAGAAAACGGGTTCAGTACCTGCCGGCAGCTTGTCGGCTTTGTTGCCGGCCAACAAATATCTTATTCCTTCTTTTTTAAACTCGCCTATTCTTTCTTCAATCTCTTCTTGAGAAAGTTCATTGACGTCAAAAAGATAAATGACCACATCTGCTTTACCGCGTGCATCTTTACTGCGCTGCACGCCGATTTTTTCTATCGCATCTGTGGTATGCTCACGTATACCTGCTGTATCTATGAGACGGAAAATGACCCCATTAATATTAAGTACTTCCTCAATTGTATCGCGCGTGGTTCCGGCAATATCACTTACTATTGCCCGGTCTTCATTAAGCAAGGCATTAAGCAGCGTGCTTTTTCCGGCATTAGGTTTGCCTATTATGGCGACGCTTAGCCCATGCTTAATAACATTGCCAAGCCTGAAGGAATCGACCAGTGCCTGAACCAATTCGTTTATCCGTTGTATCAGATCATACAATTGTTTACGGTCTGCAAATTCAACATCTTCCTGGCTGAAATCAAGTTCCAGTTCTATGAGAGCGGAAAACTTAATAAGCTCTTCCCGCATCTGTTTCAGCTCATAGCTAAAGCCGCCCCTAAGATTATGCATTGCTGCGTGGTGAGATGCTTCTGCCTGGCTTGCTATAAGATCTGCCACCGCTTCTGCCTGTGTAAGGTCTATTTTGCCTTTGAGGAAAGCCCGTAGTGTAAATTCCCCCGGCTTTGCCATCCTGGCACCATGGCGTAAACAAAGGTCTATTATCTTTTGTAAAACATAAGGTGAGCCATGGCAGCTTATTTCTATTACATCTTCGCCGGTGTAGCTTTTAGGACCCCGAAAAATGCTTATTACCACTTCGTCAATTATCTTATCCGCATCAAGTATCTTGCCAAAATGAAGCGTATGTGTGAGCTGTTTTGCAAGTCTTTTCCCTTTAAAGAGTTGATCGGCTATCGCAATCGCTTCCGGACCGCTAAGCCGTATGATACCAATGGCACCCTCACCGGGAGGCGTAGCCAATGCAACGATGGTGTCAGTAAGTATAAACATGCTCTATGTCTCCTGAAAAGGAATAATTATTTTTACAAAAATACAATTTTATACCCTGTATCTTTTATAGGCAGGATATTGTGTAAAATGGCAGGATCTATAAAAAGTTGTAGTTTTAAAAAAATTGCAATTCACTGGGCTAAAATAATCTTATGCGTGCCGTTATTCAAAGAGTTTCCAGTGCCAGTGTAAGTATAGACGGAGACATAAGATCTGAGATCGGCAGGGGTTTTATGATTTTGTTAGGCATCGAAGTTATTGACAGCAAAGAAGATGTTGAATGGCTATGCAAAAAGATCGTTCAGCTCAGAGTATTTCCGGACGAAGAGGGATTAATGAACAAGGATATTAAGGAAGCGGATGGGAGACTGCTTGTAGTGAGCCAGTTTACGCTTCATGCCTCTTACAAGAAAGGAAACCGGCCTTCCTTTATTCGTGCAGCGAGGCCCGAGCAGGCAATGCCTTTATATGAATATGCGCTTGCGCAATTAGCAGAATTGTCGGGCAAACCGGTAGCATCGGGAATATTTGGCGCAGATATGAAAGTTGCATTAGTAAATGATGGGCCTGTAACAATAATAATGGATACACAGAATAAAGAATAGATACCCCAAACCCCTAAAGGGGCTTACAATGCGTCTAAAATCTTTTTTTGCACCGCTTTCATGTCGTCTGTACTCAATTTTAATTTTGGCCTGGTAAAGTCGAGATCGCCAGACCTGTTGATCGGCACAAGGTGCATATGTGCATGAGGCACTTCCAGACCAATTACAGCAATACCACACCTATTGCATGGAAAAGATCGTTCTATAGCTTTGGCAATGGGTTTAGCAAATAAGAGCCAGCGGCCAAGGTATTCGTCAGATACATCGAATATTTTGTCCACCTCCTGTTTTGGCACCACAAGAACATGACCTTTTACCAAAGGTGCGATATCGAGAAAAGCAAAGAAGTATTCGTCTTCTGCGATCTTATAAGATGGTATCTCGCCTGCAATTATTTTAGAGAATACACTGCTCATGCGTTTATATTGAAATAGCCTCTACTTTGAATTTAAGCACACCACTTGGTGCAGTTATTTCAGCAATTTCGCCTATTTTTTTGCCAAGCAATCCTTTGCCTATCGGAGAAGTAACGGATATTTTACCTGTTTTGAGGTCAGCTTCCCTTTCGGAAACGAGCTGATATTCCACCACTTTTTTATTAGCGAGGTTGGTAACTTTTACTTTACTGAGCACCGATACTTTACTTATATCAATATCTTTTGAATCGAGGATGCGCGCAGCAACTATAGCCGTTTCAAGATGGGCTATTTTTGCTTCATGGTGCCCTTGAGCTTCTTTTGCAGCATCATATTCCGCATTTTCTTTGAGATCGCCTTTTTCTTTGGCCTCCGCTATCTGGCGTGCTATTTCTGCCCTGCCGGAGGTTTTTAAGCGGTTGAGTTCTTCCCTCATTTGATCTAAAGTTTCCTTAGAAACGTAGTTAAAGCCAGACATATATGCTTTGTTTAATAAAATCAGAAAAAAATACAACGCTCCTGTTACCAGAAGCGTTGTGCATTTGCAAATTTACAAAAAAAATTTACCTGCGCGAATAGCGTATAGAAAGCATGTGAACGCCATTTGCCGGGCGCATTGTGGGCCTGTAAGAATAATCGAGGGCCAATACATGCGCTTCACCCAATCTTTTCTGAACGGTGGCACCAACAGCAAAACCAGTATACATTGTTGTACTGGTAGTTTCGTTGCCAATACCGTTTTCATACCTGTAACCGGTGCGTAGCATCACTGTTTCGAGGAAAGCATATTCTACGCCTACCCCCAGGTAGTCATTATTAAAAGAGTTGGATTGAAAATCGCCCATTACAGTTAGCCTGTGCTTTGGGGTATCATCTTTACTTTTGAGGTGCGATTCATCAAGGAAAAAGTCGTAAGCAACGCCAAAATTAAGGTTAGTCGGCAATTCAAATTTATCCTGGGGATACTGCAAAGTAACTGCATAACCGGGGTTAGCCAGTGGTTGATTATCTGTATTAATAGCAAATCCCTGACCGGAAAACCTCATATTGGTACCAATTCTACGGAGCGTAATACCAAAATGGAAATTATCTCTTTTACCGGTAACATACTGTATACCGGCATCGAAACAAGCACCTGTAGCAGTTACATTGGTCACCTGTTCTGAAATAAAGGTTGCAGCAACACCTGCGTGAACACTATTTGAAAATGTTTTTGCAAAACCGAGCTCTATATTCAGAAATTGCGGATGAAACGTACCAAATCCTTCGGGATTGTTATAATTTGTCATAGCGATATCACCGAAGCCCATTGTCATTATATTGAGCCCTACAACACCGGCACTACCCAATTTCTGAGCAACAGCGGCATTAGCGATATTGACACCCGAACCTGTTAAATATACTGCATCCGAAATCCCCATATCGGTACTTTCAACAAAAGCAAGGCCTGCAATGTTATTTTTCATAGCCTCAACACCTGTTACGTTGGCAACATTTAAACCAAATACACCGGTTGAGCGCGCCCAGGGGTCTATTAATAACTCAGTGGCCCCTGCCTGACCCGAACGGTCTTTATTGCCCGCAAAAACCCGGGTAATTCCTCCGAACAAGCAAACTGCTAAAAAAAGACTTAAAAAGAGTTGTTTCATAATTATGCTGTAATCTTTATTATTTGTTAAGCCAAGCTTATGTCTATTATAAGATAAAATCAATAGGTAGTTATGTCTATAGGCCGCATTCCACCAAACCATTTCAAAATAGTTTCTCCAATGCCGGGTAAACTTACATGCATCAGGTACATACCGCTTGCAACAGGCAAACCGACAGAATTCCTGATATCCCAATCAATAAAAGGCACACTTGGATCACTTTTTGTCAATGTGCGAATCAAGGTACCGTCGAGAGAATATATATGTATGGTAACCTGTGCAGGCAAATTGATGATCCTCACTTTTGTATCATATCTGTTTGTCTCGTAGCCTGAGTAGCCATAGTATGGATTAGGCACAGCAAATATGCGGTTGAGTATGGAACTTTTATCTGTTTTATCAGTTACCTGTGTTGCCGCCAAATTTACTGTACTGAATGTATAATCAGGGAAGCCGCTGTTAGGCAGGCCCGCACTATCGGCGGCAGGCAATGTAGGGAAATATTCAGGGTTTGAGCCTCGGTTAATATAAGGCACGTACCTATTGGAGTTGAAAAACGCATAAGGCCTTGTAACCCTAAACCGGAGTCTTGTTTCTGTAGGAATAAAGCCCTGGCTAAGCGGCAAATATTGAATATTATTGGTGGCATTAAGTAAAGGAATGCCAGCCCACTGAGCCATTCTCCAAGCTGTATTATTATCGGTGGTCAAACTGCTGGTGATCTTTTGTTTAAATACCTTATCAGAATCGTAGGTGCTGTTTAAGACATATATAAAATGTTTTCCGCCGAAAATGACACTCACGTCAGCACCTGTTACGGAACTGGTAACTCTTGAAGTAGGGTTCCAAAGCATATCAGCTCCATTGTCGCTGGTAAGCCAGGAATCTTCACTGAATACGATATTTAAGCGATCGCCGGTTTCGGGATTTATGGCATAGCCCGGGAACCAGGACATTCCCCAACTTGTATCAGTAATTATTGGTTTTCCGCTACCATCAAGCGCCCCGGTTACAAACAAAGGATTTCCGTTAGGATCAATAGGGGGCGTTCCTGAATGGACACCATCGGTGCTGGCCCATGAAGGATGTGCCCTTACAAAGAATTTGTCTGCGCCACCCTGTGCCAGTGCCGGGTCTTCCTGCATTTCAATTACAACACACCTTGTCCATTTAGTCATATCAGGCGTAAATACCAGATCGATGGAGGGCAGGTCGATCAAAGTTGGTTGTGCTGCTGATGATGGCGATAAAGCAAAGCCACAGGCAGAACCTATACCAATATGAGTAAATGGTGCAACCAAAGCATAAGGACCCCAAGTGGCTTTATTAAATGCGCTATTGGACAATAAGTTGGCATAGCTGGCCATCGGATCCTGGTTATTGTCATTGAAAGAACAAGGATTAATACCTGTTGTAACAGCAGTATTACTGCCACTTCTTAACCAGTTCAATGCGTTACTGTCTGATGCGTCCTGAACGCCGCCCAACCAGGGTTTGGTAGAATCTGAAAAAGTAATATCGGAACTGATATAGCCGTTGCCGCCAGTAGGATTATCGCCCGGGCGCTGCACTTGCTGCATAGTTAAAGAAATACCATAGTCTTCCAGTATTTGCTCATTAACAACATTTAAATATTGTTCGCTTGTAATAGTTACAGGCGATAAAGCTCCGGTAGGATCTGTACCCAGCAATTGCCAGGTGCTTTTTGACGCGGAGTCACCAAGATCTGCAGCAAAAGGATTAATAGGTCCATTTATTTTAAGTTCCCAATTCATTGGTGCAACCATTACCGGGTCAATAACTTTTACATTAATAGGCCCCTGGCCTTGTTTGTAAACAGGTTTTTTAACTGAATTATATCTAACCGCGCTGTCCTCGGATGCTGCACTCAATGCGGTAACGTTTCCACCATTTCCAGTTCCTGCTTCAGTGGTAATGATAACACCGGTACCGTAATCTGAATTAAGTACCGTACCCATATTGCCGTTAGCAGGGTTTGGCATACCAACGCCAATTTCTATACTTGTTGAGTTTGCACCATGCGAGCTGGCAAGGTAAGGCACATCCTGGGTTGTGTCGGAGCCTTTAAGCGTAGCTATAAATCCTTTTGGAGTAGAATTGGAACGCCAATCGAGGTAGGCATATGCAATGGCATAGAAATAATAACTTTTATAATTTACCAGCCTTTTATCCGAACCGGTAGCGAAGGCATCCTGATTGATCTCAAAACTATGCACAATGCCACTGTCTTTTCCGCTAACCATAATGCTAGGAATCCAGGTAGAATCACTGATCGCTGTATTTTTTGCCCAGTTAACAATGGTTGCAACACCGTCTTTTTTGTCGCATTGGAAAACTTCGGCAGCCACAGCTGAATTTACAGATCCGTCAGCATTAAAAATCTGGGAGATCTGTGTACTGTCAACTAACTGGAATACTCTGTATCCCTGGAATTGATATAAGGAATCTGTTATACCAAGATTATGTGCTTTAGGTGAAGCCTGCATATAAAGAGGGGAGTCCACATAACCAAATTGTTCTTTATAATTATTACTTCCCTGGTCATTAACAAGATATAAAACAAGGCGCCTGTCAAGGTTCCTGATCACCAGCCTGGGCGCATTAGGTCCTTCTATAGCTTTAAAATTGTTATCAAACAGCGCCTGTGCCTGATCATCAACTGCCTCAATACTTGAGAAACTTGTATTAGGACAACCACCTACATTTGGAACCCAAACGCAACCAAAGATGATGTCGTTGGAAGCTCCGGGTTTTAAGACAAACGGACCGGAAGAAAATATCATACGCCTGTCACCCGGGGGGTTCTGGGAACTACATTCTGACCATTGGTTATGCTGGGAAGGATCACCGGAAAACACAAAATGCGTTTGCGGACCGGAGCCGTAGCCTTTGGATTGAATACCGTATCCAATAAAATCATCCGTAAAATGCGAGCCGTTCCTGATGGTACCCGTCATATATCCATATATTTCGATACCATTAACCGGATTACCTATTGAGGATTGGTCATTATTAAAATAGGTAAAATTGGTCATTTTAAGGATAGAATCCCTGTCTTTACCGGTTACCGGATCGTGTATGATCCTTATCGGGCCCTGGAAGAGGTCAAGGCCAACCTGCGGAACCTGCGTGCCATAACTATTAACCTGCCCGGTACCGTCTGTGGAGGAACCATTATAATCAATACCTAAACCTCTTGTAGTGTCGCAACCTATATAGTCATCAAAAGCATAACCCAAATCACAGTCATCCCAAACGGCTATATAAGTACTATCCATCTCCAGGTTGCCCCTATTAATAACCCTGTATTTAATAAAAGTGGCATTATTTAAGAAATCCTGGCTGGAGTACGCAAAGGCGCTTGTCTGCACTTCCAAGCCTATAGCTTGTGTTTGCGACTGTAGCTTAACATTTCCTTTATCATTAAACACCCACCAAATATACTGATCACCAGTAATGTCCGGATAATCGAAACCACCTCCAAGTGTATTGTTCGGATCATATATCCCATCGTTATTTAAATCGACGAAGGGAGCATAAGTATGTCCCGGCACTAAAGTGAGAACGGCATTATTATTTCCTTTAACACCCAAAGTATTTCCTGAAGCCGGCCAATGGTTAATGGCATCGTAAGTTGCTGAAGTAGTTTGCTGGCCATTTTTGTGGAGATCAATAAAGGTTTGGATATCCGATTTATTTACCTTCCAGAAATAATCCCAATCCAAACAGCCTACGGCGTCAATATCATTATTAGCATCGAGTGCACCGGGCCAATAATCATTACCATCCTGGCGATATTCCTGGGCAGCAACTTTTAATTGCCCCTGGGCATCAAATCCACCTATCCAGCAGGAAGCTGCAAATTGTGAACTTTTGCCTGAACCTTTAGGTATTTCGTAAGCTGCAACCTGCAAGCCCTGATTCCACCACATGTCCCCACCTGTCAGCATGCGGGCATCCACATTATTGATATCAAGATCAATAGCGGCGGTAGCCGGTTGGCAACCGGCAGTTGTTTTCAATTGCACTTGCCTGTGCTCGGTACCTGAAGTATTAATATTAGGCCGTGCAAAAACCTGCGACACTCCCACAAAACCAAGGAGGGTGATAGTTGATATAAATCGTATTCTATTTTGAAACATCATAACTTATTGAAGTTATTATAAAAAATATTAAAAATTCATTTGTATGCCAATAGCTAGCTGTCTTGGCAAATTATAATGGCTCATACTATTTTCACTAATAAGGTACTGCTGGGCATAAGCAACAGGCGAAGTTTGTTGGGCAACAAAGTGCTGGCCTGTGGCTGATGCGAGATAACCATCATCATCCGGCTTGCCTGTATAACCATACACGCCGAGTATATCACGGGTATTTAAAAGGTTTGTAACAAGGACAAAGGCATTGAGCACAAGCGGCCTTGCCACTTTAATTCCTTCTTCTCCTTTAGCATGCTTTTTGCCACCAATGCTTAACGCGAAGTCCTTGTCGAACCTGAGATCAATACCATAGTGCCATGGCAAACGAGAACCATTAACACCGCCTAAAACAGTATGGCTGATCTCATCAGACTCCTGATAGGCTGTATAAGGCTCCCCGCTTCTTGCAGAGAAAGTAAGATTAAGCCCTGCATTTTGTAAAATATGTTTACCCCCCACAACAGGTCCTTCACCATCGATGAACCTATAATCGAAATTGGTTGATATTGTATGACGTGAGTCTACATCCAGGTAGGTAACATAACGAAGGTTTGGCAAGCCGGCTTCAATAAAGTTCTGGAGTAAACCGTTAGGGCTAACTTGTCCGCCCTGGCCACCGTTCGTAGAATTTGGATTGGAACCTGTACCTTCTGCAAACTGTAATGTATATGCGATAGTAACGGTAAGGTGATTGAACCTGCGCAGGTCGTATTTTAAAGTGGTACCCTTGGTACTTGAGAAATCACGATTTCCGTAAGTATAATAAGTTATAGGCCAGGCAAACAAGTAGGGGCGCATCTCGACCATATCCTTACGTTCTTTGTAAAAAGCGGTAAGTGTAAGCGCAGACCTTTCGGTAAGTTTTTGCTGGAAACCTACTTCATAATCGAAAGTAGTAGATGGTTTGAGGTTAGGGTTGTTTATGATAGAGTTTGGGTTACTTGTAAGGAAATAGTAGTCGGATGGACGGGACAAAAAGTTAGCATCTGGTCTTTGGGAATAAACATCGTAGTGCGCAAAAAACATAGCTACATCCGAAATAGGGAATGAAAAAGTTACCCTGGGTAAAATAGATATCTGGGGGGTATATTGCACAAATGATTTACTGGGATCAAAAGATGTATCGTTGATCTTTTCATTTTTATACTTTGCCTGGATATATGGTTCCGGATCGCGGCCACTTCCGTAAGGCCTTAGCAAAGATGGGTCGTCAATAGCCTTACCGGTAGGATCATACCATTGGTCACCACTACGATAACCTACTATTGTAGGTGCTGAAGAGTTGTTATCATTTACATATACCACATAATTGCTACCAATGTTGGCTGGATGAATGCCATTGTTAAACGGATTGAGAGCCCCGCTAACCTGACTCACAGTGTATTCAGGATAAAAGGAATAAGGATCGATCAAAGCGCTGGTATTGGCATCAAACCTTTCAATACGCAGGCCTATATTAAAATTCATGTCCTTATAGGTAAATTTATCCAAAATGTACCCTGCTGTATAATTGGGGGAGAAAGGAGCCAAAGGACGTGTAGGGTTGCCATTCTTGTCTTTCGCAGTCCAGAAATCATTAAAACTTACATGCCCTGTTTGCGCAGTACCATCATAGTTATATCCATAATAAGAAACATAGTTTTTACCACTGTTCCATAATTCATCAGCAGAGAACATACCTAATGAAAGCTGGTTAGGATTGAGCGTATCTGTTCGAAGTATGTCGGTGCCATTAGGATCGAGTCCTAATTTAATACGGAGGTTCCTGTCGAATGTTGACTGGTCGGCCGTATTAGCAATAAACGGATAGATAATGGTATCAGTGGGACTTGGGTTATACATAGGGTTTTGAGTAGCAATATGTCCCGGGTAATTAATCTGGTTCAGAGAGTATTGCTGGCCGTTCTTTATCCAAATCGGGTCGCTCTTATCAAGGGTGAGATGAGAATTTACAAGCGACCTCATCAATCCCCATAGTGTGTTACCGGCCCCGTAACCATTTAGATTGGCAATTGCAGCAAAATAAGACTGGATGCGCTGCTGATAAGTTAAGCCGAACTCGATAGCATGTTTGGTTTGCCCTAATTGCAGGTCAAATGAAGCGTTTACATTTAAAGAATATTGTTGCTGGGTCCTTTTGAAATAATAAGATTCAGAAGCACCCGGACTAAAGAAATAACCAACGGGAGAACTACTGGAAATATTAGGCAGATCTCCATTCACAAGCGCATTATCGGCTTGTATGGTCTGCATATCGATGGGCCTGTTGTTAGCACCTCTTATATTATAATACTCAGAGGTGTAATTAGCAAGATCGGGATTCAAATTGCTTCTTGTATAAAGAACGGAATCAGGATTAAGATAGCCTTGCAATACAATGCCGGGTAATTTAGTAACAGAATCCTGTGTTGGGGTATAAACAGTTTTATACTGCTGGTAAAATTTACCTATATACGCATAATCAAAAATATTATTTTTAAAATTAGGGTCTTGCTGGTTTTGTATCTGTATCTGGTAATCGGCCTGAACGGAATAATATGCGTTTGAAATAATGCTATTGGCATTATCAGCATTATTTCCTGCTTTTCCGAAACGTTGTGTAAAACGGAGAAAGCCGCTTCCTGTAGTGATATTTAAAGTAGGAATGGAATTAGGGGCAAACAAGACATTAGTCTGTGAAAATTGATCTGATGAATTGTAATCAAGCTGGCCGCCTGCAGTAATGCCCATGTTATCATTTATTTGAAAATCTAACTTAGCATGAGCTTTGATCTCTTTGGTAAGGTTATGGTCTGGCGCTTTAACAGCATTCAATTGGTTAATAGTTACATATTCGGAAGATAATTTGTAAATGTTTTGACCGCTTGACGGGTCTGTAGTAACCGTAAGAGGATTTTGCAGGAGGTTATTCAGCGTATTGCCCCCCGCAACATAAGTGGGGATATAAGCCGGAGACCTGTCTTTATCATAATAGTAATCGCCGCCAATATTAAAGCCCATCAAAGGTTTTTTCTTTCCGTCTTTGCCGGCCTTTTTTACCAATGGGCCAGAAAGATTAAAAGATACGAGATTATTATTGTAACCATCAATAGAGTGTTGAGCTAAGACATCCCCGGAAAGCTTGCTGGAAACACCTTTTGTTGTAATACTGATAATACCTCCGGAAGCATCACCATATTTGGCTGATATGCCCGAACCCATAACTTCAATCTGGTCAACAGATCCGGCGGAAGGGCTAATACCCTGCGCGGCACCACCATTTGGAGGCGTTTGTTGCACCACACCATCTATTATATATTGGGTGCCGGTTGTACGTCCACCAGTCATACTGATATCTGCGCCTTTTTTCTGCTGGTACACCCCATTGGTCTGGGCCGCGATATCATTTGTATTGCGTGTACTTAATTTTTCTATTTTTTCTGATGTGAACCTGTTGGAGGCGTTAGGATCATATTTGTCAATAAGAGGAACTTTATACGCTACAACAGTCACAGCACCAAGCTCTGTTTTGCTTTCGGCGAGGTTGGCACTTACTTCTGTTGTTTTATCGGGGCTTACTATTACGCCGGTAACCTGCTTGGCAGCATAACCCGTATAAGATATCTTAACATCAAAACGACCAGGCTCAATTGGCTTTACAGTATAATTACCATCATAATCTGTAGCTGCGCCACCTTTCCTGATGCCTCCTTCAAAAACTTCGACCACAGCCCCGATTATGGGCTGTTTCTTATCATCCAATACCTTACCGGTTATTGCACCTTGCTGAGCTAAAGCCGTTCCTGAATAGCCAATAAGGAGCAATACGAATAACAAACGTAGTGTTCGTGCCATATTCTGTGTTAAAAATTTATTAACCAAATGAGGGGTAAAGGTAAAAAAAACTGTTAATTCTCTTTGCGTTAACAAATATTTTTTCAAAAACAATTTATTGATGTGTAAGAAATTTTTCACGCGTTAAGTATTTTATATAAAATAATTTCACTCATTTTGTATAAAGCTTCATGACTATACCCGGCTATATGTGGGGTAATTATTGCTTGTGGTAAGGATATGATCTGCTTGAATATTTCCAATGATTCTTTATCCATTTTCCCTATCGGTTCCTGCTCCCAAACATCGAGGCAGACCCCTGTGATTTTACCGCTTTGCAAGCCTTTCCATAATGCTTTACTATTTGCTACTATACCTCTAGACGTATTAATAAGGACAAAACCCTTGCTCATGTTTGTAATAAATATGTCATCCAGGTAATTCTCGGTATCCTTTTGCATCGGAACATGGAAACTTATTATATCTGCCTGCTCGTAAACAGGCGCCAAATCTTTACAATTCACAATGTGAGGAGGGATATTCCCCGAATTATATTTATCATATGCAAGAATGCGCATATCAAAGCCTTGTAATTTCTTCGCAAATGCGCGGCCCGTATTACCAAAGCCTATGATTCCAATGGTTTTGCCTTCCAGTTCATAACCCCTGTTTTCTTCTCTATTCCATATACCTTGTTTTACCTCTTCATTGCTGCGGGAGATCCTTTTCATGAGACTAAGCAACATGCCGAGAGCATGCTCGGCCACTGCATTGCTATTACCTTCAGGACTACTAAAACAAGCGATTCCTTTTTCTGCTGCATAGGCAGTATCAATTACTTCCATGCCGGAGCCCATACGCCCGATCCATCGCAATTGTGATGCCGCATCAAGTAATTCTTTATTAAGCTGCAAGCGGGTGGATGTGATGACGCCTATACAATCGTGCATCATTTGGGGGGCAATTGCCTGTGTAATATTCTCCATCATTACACATTCATAGCCTGCATTTGTAAAGCCATCTATAAGTACCTGGTGTACAGGGGCCGCTATTAATACTTTGCCGGAATGATTCCTCATGTCTGATACTCCTTATATAATGCAACAAAATCAGTTACCGATAATTGTTCTGCCCTTTTATCCATTATAGTGTATGCCAGCATCTGTGGCGGAAGCAGGCCTTTCAGTGCATTCCGCAACGTTTTTCGCCGCTGGTTAAATGCTGTTTTGACAAGATTAATGAATTTTCTTTTGTCTTTAATGTCAAATGGGTTGTGCATATTAGTAAGTTTCAGCACTCCACTTTTCACTTTAGGGGGCGGGGTAAAACATTTTTCATGCACTTCAAAAAGATATTCCACTTTGAAAAAAGCCTGTGTAAGCACGCTCAATATGCCATACACCTTCGATCCCGGCCCGGAAGCAATGCGCAGCGCTACTTCTTTCTGAAACATCCCTATCACTTCCTGCACCTGCGGCTCCCATTCCAGGATTTTGAAAAGTATGGAAGAAGAAATGTTGTATGGGAAATTGCCTATTATAGAAAAGTCGTTTTCAAAAGGGATAGCTGCTTTCAGAATATCCTGCTCAATTATTTTTCCTTTTAAAACGGGATATGTTTTTTGAAGGTAAGTGACTTTTTCTGTGTCTATTTCTATAGCGAGGTAATGAATATCGTTCAGTTGAAGAAGGTATTTTGTCAATGCTCCTCCACCGGGGCCCACTTCCAACAATTGCATGCCAGCGTACTTTTCCAGTTGCTCCACTATCTTGATGCACATATTTTCATCGTGCAGAAAATGCTGTCCTAAACTCTTCTTTAGTGTATAAAGCATGTGCAAAAGTCAAAATTCAAAAGCCAACAGCCAAAAGTTTTATTTTAAATATATTATTGATGCTTCTAATCCCCTCCAAATTCTATAATGATTGTAAATTATTTATAACATACCAACCTATCAAATATCAAGCTAAATTGCAGCCTTAATAAAAAAATGATAATGGAATTCGGTATAATTCAAAAAGCCTCTAAAAAACACCAGGTATATATTATAGACAATGCAAAAGCATTGGAGCAAATTGCTGAACTGAGTGCGGATGAGCGTGGTTTTGCTACAGATAGTTTTGCAAACGAAAAAACAATAGTTGCCATAAACCAATATAAACGTTTTGTTTTTCTTTGCCTGCCAAAAGCAAAGAAAACCGAATGGCAAACGCGAGAATCTTACCGCAAAACAGGTGCAGACCTTCAGGGTTTGCTGAACAAACATAAAATAGATGAAATAAGCATCAATAACCTGTCGGGCATACCGAGTGCCGCATATCTTGTTGCGGAAGGCATTGCCCTGGCCAATTACCAGTTTTTAAAATACCGCACGGAAGCAAAAAAATTAACGAACAGCCTTACGAAAATTTATTTCAGTAAGCAATCCATAACTGTAAAGGAAGTGGAGCAGTTACGCATCATGACCGAGGCTATTTACCGCGCACGCACACTGGTTAATGAGCCTTTGAATTATTTGTCTGCAGAGCAACTATCAAAAGAGATAGCTGTACTTGCAAAAGAGGCGGGATTTAAACTTACTGTATTGCACAAGGCCCAGATCGTGAAGGAGAAGATGGGTGGGCTGCTGGCTGTAAACCGTGGCAGTATACAGCCGCCTACGTTTAACATTATGGAATATACACCTGCTAAAGCCATCAATAAAAAACCTATTGTGCTGGTGGGTAAAGGTGTGGTGTATGATACCGGGGGCCTGAGCCTGAAACCAACGCTCAACTCCATGGACAAAATGAAGAGCGATATGAGTGGCGCTGCTTTGGTTAGTGCGGCGATGTACGCCATAGCCAAAATGAAATTGCCGCTGCATATTATTGCATTAGCACCCGCAACAGATAACAGGCCGGGAGAAAATGCTTATGTGCCGGGCGACATTATTAAAATGTATAGCGGCACAAGTGTAGAAGTACTGAATACGGATGCTGAAGGCCGCCTGATACTTGCAGATGCACTGCATTGGGCCAAAAGATATAAACCCGAGCTGGTTCTTGATTTCGCGACGTTGACAGGCGCGGCCTCCGCTGCTGTAGGCGAGCATGGGATAGTGTATATGGGAACGGCTGAAGAGGGCGTGAAAAATTCGTTCGTTAACAGCGGTTACAGGCAATACGAGCGCCTTGTTGAATACCCATTGTGGGAAGAATATGGCGATATGATAAAATCGGATGTGGCCGACCTTAAAAACGTGGGTGGCCCGACAGGAGGCGCAATAACAGCAGGTAAATTCTTAGAGCATTTCACAGATTACCCCTGGCTGCATTTTGATATTGCAGGTGTATCTTTGGCTAATTCGAAGCACGGATATTACCCCGCTGGCGGCACTGCTTATGGCATGAGGATGTTGCTGGATTTCCTGGGACATTATGGTAAGGCTTAAAACTTTCTAAAAAAATTTAAATGGAACCAAATATAGAAAAACCCGTTATCGGCATTACTACAGGCGACCTGAACGGCATAGGACTGGAACTGATCATAAAAACCTTTTCGGACAACCGGATGCTTGATATCTGTACACCTGTGATCTTTGCATCCAACAAGGTAATTAATTATTACCGCCGCATTGTTGAAGACCACCCTTTTAATTTTAGCAGTACTAAAGACCTCACAAAACTGAACCCCAAGCAGGTAAACATTTTTAATTGCTGGGAAGAGGAAGTGCCGCTGCAGCCTGGTGTATTGACCGATGCCGGTGGTAAATATGCAGTGCGATCGCTGATGGTGGCAGCCCAATGCCTAAAAGACAAACAACTGGACGCTATTGTTACTGCACCGATACATAAAGGCAATACCCATTTAGCCGATTTCCCTTATACAGGCCACACGCCTTTCTTTAAAGAGAAATTCGGCGCTAAAGATGCGCTGATGTTACTCTTTGGCAGCAACCTGAAAGTGGGATTAGTAACAGAACATGTACCTGTGTCCAAGATCGCGAGCCTTATCACAAAAGAGAATTTGCAATCGAAGATCACACTGCTGCGTGAATGTCTTAGCCGCGATTTTGGAATTGACAAACCACGCATTGCCGTGCTGGGCCTTAACCCCCATGCAGGTGATGAGGGGCAGATAGGCAATGAAGAACAAACTATCATTAAACCGCTTATCGACAGCATACACAATAACGGACATTTAGTATTTGGCCCCTATGGTGCTGATGCTTTTTTTGCGAGACAGAGCTATACTCAATTTGATGCAGTGCTGGCTATGTACCACGACCAGGGCCTGATACCTTTAAAAACACTCGCCAATGGCGAAGGCGTGAATTATACTGCAGGCCTGCCTGTTGTGCGCACCTCGCCTGACCACGGCACAGCTTTTGACATAGCCGGAAAGAATATTGCAGACCCAACATCCTTCCGCGAGGCGGTTTACCAAGCCATTGATATTTTAAAGCAGCGCGCCAATTATGATATTTATACCGCCAACCCTTTACGCCGCGGAAGAATAGAAAAAGAGAAACAAGTGGAGGAGTGATTTGGATTATTACGCTTCGCTCCATGAGAAAAGTGCGTTGGATCAATGGATTTCAGGATTGTGTTTATATATTTATTATTAAGGCTTAGCCTGTTTTTTAAAAATTTAAGATGCTGCAATTTGAAAGATTTAGCCTTGCCAATGGCCTGCGTGTATTGGTGCATATAGATAAGGCCACGCCCATGGCTGCTGTGAACGTGTTGTATGATGTGGGCACGCGCGATGAAGAACCTGAACGCACCGGCTTTGCGCATTTGTTTGAGCATTTGATGTTTGGCGGCTCGGTAAACATCCCGCAATACGATGAGCCTTTGCAAATGGCAGGCGGGGAGAATAACGCATATACCACCAACGACATCACTAATTATTATATCCAGTTACCGCTGCAAAATATGGAGACTGCTTTTTGGCTGGAAAGTGACCGTATGTTGTCTTTGGCATTTGGCGAAAAAAGTTTGGAAACGCAACGTAAGGTTGTGAGTGAGGAATTTAAAGAGCATTACCTCAATAAGCCTTACGGCGATGCCTGGCACCTGATGCGGGCATTGGCCTATAAAAAACATCCTTACCAATGGATGACCATTGGCAAAAACCTGCAACAGATAGAAGAAGCGCAACTGGAAGACGTAAAAGCATTTTTCTTTAAGCACTATCGGCCGCAGAACGCTGTGCTGTGTGTGGCAGGTAATGTGAGTACTGAGCAGGTGAAGCAGCTTGCTGAAAAATGGTTCGGAGATATACCCGCAGGAGAAAAATATGTCCGCAATATAGGACAGGAGCCAAAGCAGGAAGGCCCGCGCATGGAAACAGTGTATGCCGATGTGCCGCTGGACGCTCTATATAAGGCATGGCATATAGGTGGCCGCATGAGTGAAGCCTACTATGCCAGCGACCTGATAACTGAAATTGCAGGCAATGGATTTGCATCGCGCCTGTACCAGCGTTTGGTAAAAGAAGAACAACTTTTCAGCAATATAAGTTGTTACCACACCGGCAGCATTGACCCCGGATTGCTGGTGGTGGAGGGCAAAGTGCGGGAGGGCAGGACCATAGAAGAGGCAGATGAGGCGGTGGAAAAAGAAATGCAAAAACTGGCAGATCTCGGTGTAAGAGATGAGGAGTTGCAAAAAGCCAAAAATAAAATAGAGGCCATGATCGTGTTTGAAGACATGAACCTTTTATCGAGGGCCAATAACCTTGCTTTTTACGAATTACTGGGTGATGCAAATCTCGTGAACCAGGAATGGGATCGTTATAAAGCAGTGACAACAGCTTCGTTGCAAAAAACGGCGCAGGATATTTTAAGAAAAGAGAATTGCAGCACTTTGTATTATAAAAAGAAAAGCGAAACCGCAGCCTTATAAAGCATGCTTTTTGAAGGAAAATTTACTGAAGACCTAAATGGATTCGACAACCGCATCACGCAATTGTTTGGTATCCGCTACCCTATAATACAGGCAGGCATGATATGGGCATCGGGCTGGAAACTGGCATCGGCTGTAAGCAATGCAGGCGGCCTGGGCCTGATTGGCGCAGGAAGCATGTATCCTGATACCTTAAGAGAACATATACAAAAATGCAAACGAGCCACTGATAAGCCTTTTGGTGTGAATTTGCCCCTGCTCTACCCGGAAATAGATAAACACATAGCAGTTATTTTAGAGGAAAAAGTACCTATTGTTTTTACATCGGCAGGCAACCCTAAACTGTGGACCGCTAAACTGAAAGAAAATGGCATCAAAGTGGTGCATGTGGTATCCAGTGCAAAGTTTGCCTTGAAATGCCAGGACGCAGGTGTTGACGCAGTGGTAGCCGAAGGTTTCGAGGCAGGGGGACATAATGGCCGGGAAGAAACAACTACTTTGTGTCTTATTCCTGCAGTGAGGGAAGCCATTACAATACCATTAATTGCTGCCGGGGGCATAGCTACTGGCCGAGGGATGCTGGCCATGATGGTATTAGGTGCCGAGGGCGTGCAAATGGGCAGCCGCTTTGTGTGCAGCGATGAGGCATCCAGCCACCAGGCATTTAAAGAAAGCGTAATATCAGCAAATGAAGGAGATACTGTATTAGCTTTAAAAAGACTGACCCCAGTGCGACTTATAAAAAATAATTTTTATAAACAGGTGCAGGAAGCCGAGGAAAAATGCGCCAATACCGAGGAACTGCAAAGTATCCTGGGACGTGGCCGGGCCAAAAAAGGTATGTTTGAAGGGGATATGAGCGAGGGGGAACTGGAAATAGGCCAGGTAAGCAGCATTCTTAAAGAAATAAAACCTGCCGCACGTATCGTTGAAGAAATATGGAAAGAATTTACAGAAACTACCCAACATAGTTTCCGGTTTTAGTGTCTTAATTACATAGAAAAGAGGTAAATGTAAGGCAATATTTTAAATATGTCGGATGCTTTTACAGTATGCCTGTTTTGATTATATTTACGCACTTGATACTTTTGGTATATTGACAATAATTTTAGCAATACTCTGATATGAAAAATATTTTGTTGATCGTTTTCCTGTTCTGTGGCTATCTCAGTTACGGGCAAATCGGATTTGTAACGCCGGATACTGTCTGCGCAAACAGCCCTGTAACACTAAGTACAGATGACTCTTCCTATTCTTATTCGTGGGATACCGTTGCTATAAATATCGGCCAGCCTCTCGCAGGCGGTGTGCCTCAATTAACAGGCGCCAGCTATAATGGCTCTGTATGCTATACTGTTAAATACGACCCTGTTTCCGGCAATTGGATAGGATTTAGTGTAAAGACGGGTGGTTATTCCACATTCAATTACGGAGCAAACCCGCTTTCAACTACTCCAACAGCCTATTCCGGGGGCACTTTAGGAGGTTACTTAAATTCCGGTAACGCAGAATATGTAGATGTTGTAAGAGACAGTACAGGTTTATGGTATGCATTTATAACAGACGGAGGGCATCTTGTACGTGTTGATTACGGCAACTCACTCGCTAACCCCGTCAACACTGCTACTGGTGTGCACACCGTTACCCTGTCGGGCATTACAAAGGCCATGCAGATATCCTTTATAAAATATAATGGAAACTGGGTTGCTTTTGTGGGCAATAACGGAGGCGCGGTAAATAATATTACCAGACTTGATTTTGGAAATAACATTACCTCCCTTACACCAACAGTAACACAGTTGCCAACCGGCGCGCCTACCGCATTTACAAATCCCGCATACTTTGCACTCTATAATGACAGAGTAGCAGGCACATGGAGCATGCTGGTGAACAACTACGGAAATTTCGGTAATGGTAATGGTCTTTCCCGTTATGATTTCGGTGCAAACCTTGAGAATAATACCCCCACTACCGCCAGCATGGGTACTTTGGGCGGCGCTTATACTTTTTGCAAAGGCATCACCATTATTGAGAACTGCGATAGTTTTTATGCTTTAGGATTATACGGCGGATTTGGCGGTGAGTATTTTGCCCACCTTAGTTTTAATAACGGTACTACTACCAATATAACCAATACCCCTGTCATAGCCAATGCGGCAAATGATCTTGCAGGCACAGGTGCTAACACTTCAAAAGTAAGCTTAACTACATTTTGGCACAATGATGTTTTAGGAGATACGCTATATGTTCTTGCTGCTGACCCTAATGGTCAAACAATATTCCTTCTTACTGATTATGGCATGTCTGCTACAGGACAGGTTACCTACACTCCGAATGTAACTTATACTTTCGCGCCAGGCCCACATAACATCACGCTTATCACGGATCAGGGCAACCAGGGGCACCGCAACCATTACTGTAAAGCAATCTATGCATACACCCCAGGCCTTCCGGCACTTGGCCCTAATACCACCCTTTGTGATGGAGATTCTATAATCTTAACACCAGTTGTTGTTGGGAATGGCACCCCAACTTATTTATGGAGTACCGGCGCTACAACACCAACTATCACTGTTAAAACAAACAATGGTTATTATGTAACTGTAAACGGCGCGGGCCTCTGTACCACCGGCCAGAGCAATACCCAGTTTATCCAATTTGTTACCAAGCCTGTTGTTAATCTTGGTCCTGACACTACTATCTGCTCCGGCCAGCCGTTGACTCTGCAATCAGACAGTACTTACCCTCCGCAGGACCTTTATTCATGGAATACATCGCCTACTCAGACTACCCCATCTATATCCGTTAATAGCAGCGGCTCTTACTCACTAACCGTATATTATGGTGGCTGCTCTGGTAGCGACACGATCAACATTATAGCGAATCCTTCACCTGTAGTTAATTTAGGCAACGATACTAATTTCTGCGCGGGTTATGTTTACAGTCTTACTTCGTCGCAACCCGCCGGTTCTACTTTCTTATGGAGCAACGGCAGCACTGACAGCACTTTCGCTATTACCAGCGCCGGCACCTACTGGTTGGCGGTTACACAGGGTGGTTGCACTACTACCGATTCTTTAAACATTACAGTTTCCCCTGCTCCTGTTTTCTATTTAGGTAACGATACTACCATCTGCAATAATATCCCAATTACGATTGGGACTACCATTGCCAGTGCAACACAATATATCTGGAGTACGGATAGCACTTTAGTTCAGTATCAGGGTTCTTATTCACAAACTGACAGCATGAGGCTTTTAACATCAAGTGATGGATATCTTACAACCAAAACCGGTGGTATTTTCTCCCTGACAGTTGTTACGGGTGGTGGTTGTTCTTACTCTGACACAATAAGCATTATATCCCAACCCGGGCCTAATATCATGTTCAACATACCAAGGTTTGATACGCTTTGCAAAACCAAACCTTTTGTAATTGACCCAGGGTTCTCAACTGGCCTTAGCTACCTATGGAATACGGGCGCTACTACACAAACCCTGGAAGTAAATGAAAGCGGCACTTTCTGGGTAAGCGTGGCAACTGCGAACGGCTGTAGCGCGACAGATACTGTTTCTATAAAAATGAAGACAGTGCCTGAACAAGGGCTTCTTGGCAACGATACTACATTATGTAACGACCAGATGCTTATGATACCGCCTTTTATCGACACCAGCCTGCACTTTCAATGGTACGTAAATGGCTACGATGCTTCTCATATTTCTGATAATGCTTCATTTCACAAAGTCCAGAATGCTCCCGGCCTTTATATAGCTGTGGTCTCCAATCAATGTGGAACTACAGTTGATAGCATTAATATCATGAACAAATTCTGCGACCTATGGTTTCCGAATGTGTTTACCCCTAATAATGACGGTGTGAATGACCTGATTCAACCTTTGGGGGATCTTAGCCTTATATCTAATTATACACTTACAGTTTATGACCGTTGGGGTACAATTCTTTTCACGAGCACTAACCCATATGCCGGATGGAACGGTAAATACAATAACGTGCCGCAACCCGTTGGTGTTTATGTTTACAACATGCAGTTCAATGTGAAAAATGTTCCCTACACACAACATGGCAATTTTACGCTGATCCGTTAAGCGCGATCTTAAGCATATTTTGAAAAGCCATTCGCCTTGCGAATGGCTTTTCTTATTTTAATTGACTAATTTTGAAACAATTATCATTTGCAATGAAGTACATCTACATCGTCTTATTGTCTTTCTTTTTGCCCGGGCAAATTTATGCGCAAAGCAATATTAAATACGACCCAAAAGATTATGCGCAAAAATCAGTCTGGATGAAAATGATGGATGACCCTAAAGCAAATTTTTTCGAAACTGAGAAAGCCTATAAAATATACTGGCAACATCATGTTAAACCTGAAGATGAACATGATGTTATAGCGGAACATGCCAAAGAAGAACAAATACCTAACAGAAAAAAACAACGCAAGATCGAAAAAGAGAACCACTTGCGGATGGCAATAAAAAAATACGAGAACTGGCACAGGAAAATGCTTCCTTATGTGCAAGCCGATGGCCGCATATTGTCTGCCGATGAAAGATTGCAGATATGGAAAGATCAGCAACAAAACACAAAAAAATAATTACTCTTACAAAAAAACATGACATGAAATTACGTTTGCTCTTCCTGGTTTTTCTTGCAACGTATTTTAATTGCGCCATTGCCCAGCCTACAGTTGGCACATGGGCAAATACCGGCCCCATTCTTTTTCCTGTAAATGTGAGTGGCCAGGTAGACGGCATGGGGCGTGTGTGCCAGGTGAAATTTGACCCCGTTAATTCACAGAAAATGTATGCCGTAAGCGCATCAGGGGGATTATTTATAAGCGCCAATAACGGACAAACATGGGCACCCACACCAGGTACCGAACAATTGGCAACAACCGCCTGTTCTGCTGTGTGTATAGATTTTACAAATACCAACATTCTTTACCTCTCTACGGGCGACCCTGACTACTACAATGATGACTACGGAATATGGAAAAGCACGAACGGCGGGGTTAGCTGGGCCCAATCAAATTCAGGGATTGGGAACAGGATGGCCGTGGAGATATTAATGGCCCCCAATGACCACAACACAATAGTAGCTGCAACTGACGATGGCATATGGAAAAGCACAAATGCCGGTGCAACCTGGGTGGAGAAACAAACGGGAGGCGATTTTCGCAGCATGGTAATGAAACCAACAAGCACAACGGTATTATATGCAGCGAGCTCAAAGAATTATTATAAGAGCACGGACTTTGGCGATACCTGGACGCAGATAACAAACGGACTTTTGATACCTGCAAATAATGGCGGTTTGCGCCTGGCAGTTAGCCAGGCAGATACTGATGTAGTATACATAGGCACAACCGACAGCAATGGAATAATAATGAAGTCAACCGATGCAGGCCAGAGTTTTTCGGTTGTGTATGTGGATACATCACAATGCCTGGTGTGCTACGACCCTAACCCGTCATCAGGCTCGCAAGGCAATTATAATTTTGCCCTTACAGCAAACCCTGTAAATCCGAATGAACTACTGCTGGTATCTCACTGCGTTTGGCGCTCCACCGATGGAGGTATTACCTGGAGTAACAGAACACAATGGTGGAACCAGTGCCATACCGATATGCACGATATCAAATTTAACCCCTATAATAACCAGCAGCGATTTAATGCGAATGACGGAGGGGTTTGGCTATCAACCGATACCCTGGCAACCAACTGGCAACCCTGGAGCAATGGCCTTTCGGCCACTGAAATATACCATGCAGCACAAAGCCCTATTATCAGGCAAATGATAAGCATCGGGACGCAGGACAATGGGGAGCTGTACTTTGACAATACCTGGAAATGTAACAGGGGCGGCGATTGGGGCCCTGTATGTGCATTTGACTACCTGCCGGACGCTAATGTATATTACCTTGGCGAAGGAAACAGGAGAACATTGCAACCCCTTGGCGGCGACCAGACTTATAATTCTCCCTTTGTACCTACCAATAACGGTGCCTTCGAATTTGTGCCATCCATTAGCAACATGGCATTTATCGGCGCCGACAGTTTGTGGGTAAGTTCAAACATCAATACTGCTTCGCCCACATGGACGCTTATTAATCCTTTTAATGAAACAGTGCACAGCATTGCATCCTGCCATGCGGATAGTAATATTCTTTATGTTGTAACCAATAACAACCACTTGTACCGCAGCGATAATGCACTTGCATCCTCACCTATATTTACTACAGTTAACACCCCTGGCTTTAGTTATGGTGCTGCCAGTATTGCAACAGACAAGCACAATTCCAACATTGTTTACCTCAGCTGTGGCAACCGTATTTACCGCTCTGTAAATAAAGGTGTAAGCTGGTCGAACATTACTGCTAACCTCCCTAATCTTAATATACTAAAAGTAATAAGTGATGACTACTCAACTAATGAGCGCTTATTTGTAAGCTTAGGCAGTTACGTTTACTTTAAAGACAACACAAGTACGAGCTGGACCAATACCATCGGCCTGCCAACGATACCCCAGGTTACGGATATGATGATATACAATGACGGAACCGGTGCGAGTATTTTAAGATTATCAACTTACGGCAGAGGTGTTTGGGAATTGAACATTAACAATAATCTGCCACCGGTAGCAGAATTTACTTCTGATAAACAATACATCTGCCCTGCCGATACCATACGTTTTGCAAAAACAATATTTGGAAATTATAGCTCCTTTGTCTGGAGCTTCCCAGGCGGAAACCCATCTTCGTCAACAGCCGACAGCCCTGTTGTTGTTTATCCTGCCAACGGTTCTTATGATGCCCAGCTTATTGCGATATCAGCCAATGGAAATGATACAATTTTGAAAAACGCCTATATCGTTGTATCCAATGGCCAGGGCGGCACGGTGCAGGAAGGTTTTGAAGGGGCCGCCTTTTTACCTGCCGCATGGCTTGGTTTGTCAAGTTCTTCATCGTCCTGGCAGCGGGTTGATACAGTTGGTGGTTTCGGGCTAAGCATGCACAGCGCTTATTTTGACAACTATAATTTTGATGCAGGCGGCAAACACGACAGGATTGTTACCCCGCAAATAGACCTGCACGGAGCGCTAAATGCCTACGCGACATTTGATGTTGCTTATGCATTCTACTCAGGCTATCGCGATAGCCTGCAAGTAGAAGTATCTACAGACTGTGATAAAACTTTCACCCCTGTTTATGAAAAAGATTCTACCATATTAGCTACCGCACCAGATACTACAGCTTATTTTGTACCCACAGCTGCACAATGGAGGAAAGACACAATATGGTTGAATGCCTATTTTGGCAACAGCATTTCTCTTGCATTTGATAATATAGGCCATTACGGACAACCTATCTATATTGACAATATTAACCTTGCAGTAACCCTTGCTGTGAATAAAGTAGAAAATGATCTTTTTGTAGACGCTTATCCCAACCCGACATCAGGGATAGTCTACCTAAAAGGCTCGGGCATAAATGGAAGCAATGCTACGATATCATGCTACAATATCATCGGTTCTCTTGTGCGTAAACTGAATGTAAGCGTAAGGGATAAAAAATTCAGCACTGGTATCGACCTTTCGGGCATGCCACCCGGTTTATACGAATTCAGTATTGCGACAGATGCCGGGGATAATGTCACTAAGCCGGTGATAATTAAGTAGTAATTACTCTTTGGATTTTAAATAAATGAACAGGTTAAGCTTATTCTTTTTGTTCAACCTTATTCCACTGTCTGTTTTTGCACAGTCAAAACAGGCAGACTTAAGGAGCATTATAAATAAAATTGAATCCATAAATGAGGTTCAATACGAATATGTCGGCTTCGTAGATATGGAAAGTGAAAATTATAAAAATTATTCGCTTTTAAAAAACAAAGCAAGTATTCCCCAACTTATACAACTAACAGACGATACGAATGCGGTTGTAGCCTGTTATGCAGGTTGGGCCTTGGTAGATAAAGCGTACAAAAACATTCCAGCAGTTTACAATAAATTTCTTAATAATGACAAAAGTTTTATCACATTCAGTGGTTGCATAAAAGATCCAGGTAGCCTATCATCAGAATTCTATCATAAATACTGGAATAGTATAGACGATAAATTAAAGGCAACCGATAAAACACTCCTCGATCTCGACAGCATCTCTCTTTATAATAATAACGCAGAT
>JABDGU010000022.1 GCA_013285905.1 Bacteroidota bacterium
AGCCACCAACACAACCTGTACTTACTGCAGGTGGACCCATCACTTTCTGCCAGGGTGGAAGTGTGTACTTCAGCACTTTTCCTGTTTTTGGTCTTACTTATCAATGGGATTATAATGCATCTCCGGTTTTAGGTGCTACTGCTACCGGGTATACGGCTTCTATCGCTGGTAATTACACTGTTATCGCAACCAATGACAGTGGTTGTTCATCAACATCGTTTGTAACAACTGTAACCATAGATACTTTACCCGGTACGCCGCTTATTGGTTCAAACGGAGTTACCAATTTCTGTTGGGACAGTTCCGTAACTTTAACGTCTTTAGCAGCAATTGGCATCACCTACCAGTGGTACGATAATAATAATAAAATTTTAGGTGCGATCAGTCCTGAATATGCAGCCCCGGATACCGGTAATTATACGCTTGTCATCACTGATGGCAATGGGTGTAGTGCCACATCTTCCAATAGTATCTACCTGACAGCAGATATACTGAACCCTATAATTACTGCAAGCGGCACTACACTCTGTGTAGGTACATTCCCTAATTATCAATGGTATTATAATGGAGCTGCGATTGCCAGTGGTGGAAACAGTTCTTGTTATACTGCTTTACAAGATGGCGCGTATTGGGTAACGGTTTCTGATAGCATTTGTTCAAAAACATCCAGCCCTTATATAGTATCCCCGCTCGAGGTGAACAATGTAATATCTAAGGATGCGGTTAAGATATATCCTAATCCGGCTACATCTGTGATACACATAAGTGCACCGGAAAAAGTCAGTGTTTCAATTGCCGGAATGGAAGGCAAATTGTTTATGCATGTCGAAAATGCAAAAGACGTCGATATCAGCCAATTACCAAACGGTATGTATATGATAATGGTATATGATGCTAATAATGCGCTGATAAGGGTTGACAAATTGATGAAGGCGAATTGATAAAGGCATTATTATGTAATAATGAATCACATTTTTAAAATTAACCCAACGAAAATATGCTTAGAGGAGTCTATCTTTAAGTATAATTGCTAAACTATATAAACGACGTTATGTACAAAAAAATTATTCCTATCCTTACTTTGTTGTGCTTTTACGGAAGCGGCTTAATGGCTCAATATTGTGTCCCAACATCCTCATATTGCGGTAGCGGAGGTGAGGAGATCATTAATGTAGCTTTTAGTACCGTGAATACATCAACCTCAAGTTGCGGGGTAACCAGTGCCGGGTATAGTGATTATTCCGCCCAACCTGCTGCACCTCTTACAATAGGCCAGCCATACACTATTACTGTTATACTTTCGTCGCCATTTTTAGGAGATTCGGTATTTGTGTGGATAGATTATAACCATAATAGCACTTTTGATGCGTCTGAATTGGTTGCCACTCTTAGTTGCTACGGTAATAATACTCCACAAACCTGTTCAGCCTCATTTACCGTGCCGGCAGGTACTACATTGGGTAATACGCGCTTGAGGGCAAGATTAAGTTACACTAACGATGGGGATAACAACCCCTGTGTTGGCAATACTTACGGGCAAGCACAGGATTTTACAGTGAATATTGCGAATCCTGTAAATGTTGCAACAGCTGTAATGCAGCCTACGAACGGCAATGATGTTATGATAGGATATAAGGATAGTACATGCTCAGCTAATATAAATAATACTAATCAATATAGCCCACTTGCTTATGAAAATACCCCAATGGCCTGGACTTTCCAAGGTTGTTTCGGTATATATAGGATGCTTGTCAATTTTGCTGACATTAGTAACACTGCTGTCATCCCGGCAACTGCCACAATTGTATCCGCCAAGTTGGTACTCCCTCACCTTGATACAAGCGTAGGTAATATAGGGAATTCAAATTATCCCGGTTCTCCTTATAATAGTTCTGGTAGCGATATCGGTTGGGTCTATGAATTGGCTAATACATTTGGCATAACAACAGTTACATGGAATACCCAACCAGGCTGGAAACATGTAGATTCGACTGTATTGCCTCAGTCTGTTACGCGCTGGCACGGCAATGACACCATGGATGTTACCAATATGGTAATTGATATGTTCAATAATGTCAATACAGGGTTTTTAATAAAAATTGCAACAGAAGTGCAATACAGACAGCAGGATTTTGGCTCCAGCCGGAACCCTGATGCAACGAAGCACCCTGCATTGATCGTAAATTATGAAATACCCTGTTCGGGTACGCCAAATGCCGCGCTGATAAGCACGTCGTCACCTGCCGCAATATGTAATGGCAGCACGCAAACTATTGTAGCTACTGACCCCAATCCAGCCGGTACACAAGGTATTTCTTATCAATGGCAGCAATCAGCGGCAAGCACAGGCCCATGGAGCAATATTGCAGGAGCGACAAATCTGACATACACTACACCTGCCTTAGCCACTACAACCTATTACAGACTGGTTGATTCATGTGCAAACAGCCATCTTCTTAACGCGAGTACAGTCTTTACGGTGAATGTACTTAATACGCCGACTATCAGTGCGCAACCAACCGATAAAACAATTTGTGCTGGAGCGAACACTTCATTTTCGTTGGCTGCTGCAGGTGGTAACCTCAGTTACCAATGGCAGGTAAACACGGGTTCAGGTTTTACAAATGTTAACTTTGGAGGCGTTTATGGTATACCTACTACCAATACACTTAATATAACTGGTGCCCCGGCATCTATGAACGGGTATATATACCAATGCGTGGTGTCTAATATATGTGGTTCCCCGCTTATTTCCGGCACTGCAACACTTCATGTGAATGCCTTGCCTGCCATTGCAATAGGTGGTCAACCGACTAACAGTGTTACTTGCCCGGGCAATAATGCAATTTTTTCTGTAACAGCTACGGGTGCAGGCTTAAGCTATATATGGAAGGAAAATGGCGTTGCACTTAGCAATGTCGGTGTTTATAGTGGTGTCACCACTTCCACTCTTACTATTACAGGCGCCACGCTTGCAATGAATGGCCGCGTATATACCTGTGTCGTGTCAGGAAGCTGTTTGCCGGCTGTAACCACCACGAATGCTACTTTGACGGTTGCTATATTTACCGCAAACGCTACACCGATAGGTGCGACCTCTTTCTGCTCCGGTGCTTCGGTTGAATTGGATGCAAATATCATCACTAGCGCAAACTATCAATGGCAACTTAATGGCGGAAATATCAGTGGAGCTACAGGCACTATATATTATGCCAGTACTATTGGCGATTATTCGGTAAATATCAGCACACCAAATGGTTGTTCTGCCACTTCAACACCTGTATATATAGATGTTGTCCCGGCACCTGCGACACCGGCTATCACTTCGACCACGCCTGACACTGTTTGCGCTGGAACACCTCTTACTCTGCAGGCAACTCCTGTACCGGGGCTTCTTTATCAATGGGCGCTTAATGGTGTAAACATCCCTGGCGCTATCAGTATCAATTATTTGGTTCCGGTTTCCGGTTCTGGTGCATACACGGTAGCGGTTTCTAACAGCTATGGCTGCTCAGATACATCGACGGTTGTTAATGTGGTCATTAACACACCGCCTGCTCCTTTTGTTATCATTCCCGAAGGGCCAAGCAGTATTTGTTTGGGAAGCAGTGTTACACTTACCTCAGATGCTTCCGGTGCTTTTACATACCAATGGTACGACAACAATAATAAAATAATCGGGGCGCTTGCGGGTTCTTATAACGCACCGGATTCTGGAAACTATTCTTTAGTGATCACAGATGGCAATGGTTGTTCTACTACCTCTATCCCATACCATATTGTATTGGATATAGTGAGTCCGGCCATTCAGCTTTATAATGACATGTTGTGTACGGATGTTTACACATCTTACCAGTGGTTTCTTGACGGTAATGCCATTCCGGGTGCTATAAGCACTTGCTATGTTCCAGCGCAAAATGGCCATTACTCCGTTTGGACAACAGATGATATTGGTTGTGGAGGTATGTCTAATTATATTGATATAGAAGACCTTGCTGTAAATAATATCAGCGCGGCAAATAATTTTCGAATATATCCTAACCCGGCGTCATCATTGATACATATTGATGCCGCTGTTAAGATAAACGTAAGCATATCAGATATGGAAGGGAAGCAGATATCAAGCTATGCTGATCCTAAAGAAATAGACATCAGTCAATTGGCAAGTGGTATATATATGATACATATTTATGATGAAAACAACTTGCTTTTGCATACCGAAAAACTCGTTAAAACAAATTGGTAGCATATCGTAAATAATAAATTTCTTAAAGGTGGCATTTATTGCCACCTTTATTTTTTACATAATATTTATCTCTGTATTCAAAATATATTTGCCGCATTTTCGTATTAACTTAGCATTGTGATAGCTCCAGCGTCCATACAGGAAGTGATGAGCCGTGCGGATATTATTGATATCGTGGGGCAGTTTGTACGTTTGAAAAAGCGGGGAGCAAGTTATATTGCTAATTGCCCCTTCCACCAGGAAAAAACTCCTTCTTTTCACGTCTCACCTTCAAAAGGGATTTACAAATGTTTTGGTTGTGGTAAAGCAGGCAATGTTGTGACCTTTGTACAGGAGCACGAAAAACTTTCCTACCCGGATACGATCAGGTGGCTGGCTGATTATTATAAAATAAAGTTGGAAGAAACCGAGCGTTCACCCGAGCAACAGCAACAGCAATTGGCGGAAGAGGGTCTGAGGATACTGAATGAGTATGCCACTACTTTTTTTCATGATACTCTGCTTAACACAGAAGAAGGACAAACGATCGGGCTTTCGTATTTCAAACAAAGAGGTTTCAGGAAAGACATTATTGAGCGTTTTCGTTTAGGTTATGACCCTGAAGGGAATGATATATTTTACAGGGCAGCGATTCAGAAAGGCTATAATGCCGACCTCCTTGAAAAAGCCGGGCTTGTAAAGAACCGGAATGGTATTCACCATGACGTGTATAGGGGACGTGTCATTTTCCCTATACAAAGCATGACCGGTCGTATCTTGGGTTTCGGCGCCCGGATACTGAAGAGTAACGAGAAGGCTCCGAAATATATCAATACGCCCGAAAACGAATTGTATGTAAAGAGTCGTGTGCTGTACGGTATGTACCAGTCCCGGCAGGCCATTGGCAAACAGGACGAATGCTTTTTGGTGGAAGGATATACAGATGTGATATCGCTGCACCAGGGCGGGGTAGAGAATGTCGTTTCAAGCAGTGGTACCTCGCTCACGGAAGACCAGTTAAGGCTCATATCTCAACTTACCAGGAACCTGACGATACTATATGACGGTGATCCCGCTGGAGTCAAAGCGGCCTTACGGGGTCTGGACATGGCATTGTCGCAAAGCTTCAATGTGCAACTGGTATTACTACCCGAAGGAGAAGACCCGGATAGCTATATACAGAAATCAGGAGCTGCCAGGTTTCATGAATATGTAAAGGGCCATAAACAGGATATTATAGGTTTCAGACTGGAAGTGGGCTTGAGAGACGCTGGCACCGACCCTGTAAGAAGGTCGAAATTGGTCAACGAGATAGCCGAAAGTATATCCCGTATTAACAAAGCAGAAGATTTTGCATTGCAAGGGCATTATATACGCGAGGCTTCCAGGAAGTTGGATGTAGAAGAGGCCGGTTTGGTGAATTTGGTGAATAAGCATATACGCGAACGTATAGAGCAGGAAAAAAGACAGCAGCGGAAGGAAGATGTTTTGCCCGAGCCTGCGCTGCTGTCATCCGAAGAACCTGCTTTTCCTGATCTCAGGCAGCAGGATAATGATGAGCAGGAATGGGAATTGATACGGGTGCTGATCGAATACGGAGAAAAGCCCTACGAGGGCTATACAGACGTTGCCATCCTGGTGCAGCAGCGTATTGACCCCGACCTTATAGAGAATATGCTGGCGCGCCAGGTGTTCGACCTTTATTATAACTATAAACTCAAATACAATGCATCACCTGGCTTGCCATATTTTATGAATTATCCCGAAGCGGTTATACAGCAACAAATGATAAGTCTTTTGCAGGCAAAGAACGATATGAGTCCGAAGTGGAGTGAAAATTATGGTATCCAGACATTAAACGGTGAGCTAAATTATATCAATGAAGTGGATAGCCCTCTTGCATACTTTGAACACAAGAAAATAAAATCCCTGCAGGACGAACTCAGTAAACGTTTTAAGGAAGAAAAAGATCCTATAAAAGTAGACTTCCTTTTGAAGAAATACATCGACCTTAAAGCTGCCGAGAAAGACATCCTTAAAAAAGTGAATACAGTTATTGTACCTCTTAATTCAAAGAAATAGCTAGTTTATCTCAACAGCGTGAGATTTCCTCTCATCTTTTCTTCGCCCATCCCATCTATAGTAGCATCTATCATATAGATGTACACGCCTTGCGGCTGGCCTATACCGTTAAACTTGCCATCCCATCCCCGGCCATCTAAATTATCTGTCACAAATAGTAATTGCCCCCAGCGGTTGAACACCTCCATGTGAAATTTCAGCAATTGTTTTGATAAGACCTGGCGTGGAAAGAAATAATCATTTATTCCATCCCCGTTCGGCGTGAAAACATTGGGCACATCAAGATAACATGAATTCAGTACTGCAATGCTATCTGTGGAGCTACAGCCACCGACATTGCTTAGTGTTAGCCAGTAAACACCGGGTTCTCTGGCAAGTGTAGTGCTTGTTTTGTCACCATTACTCCAAAGATAGCTCAGTGCGCCGGTATCATAAGCCAGGTTTGCAAGTTGTATCGGCGGCGAATTAGGACATATTGAGGTGTCAGGGCCGATATTTACTGTAGGGTGATCAAACACCTGTACGTTTTTATTTATGGAAATGGGCGGACATTGTCTGAATGTGGCTGTCAGGTTCACTGTAAAATTACCGGACATGTCAAATGCATGTACTACAGGGTTCGCGTTATATAACACCGCATTGTCTCCGAAGCTCCATTCTAAATTTGCATATCCGCCAAACAAAGCAGCAGTAAACGTAATGTCCTTGCCCCTGCAGATAAGTGAATCATTCATGCTTACAGTTACAGTAGGCCCCTGCAGCACCACTATCTGCATCTTCATTGTGTCATAGCAGGGCACTTGGTCATTGACTACGTGAGTTACAGTATAGACGCCCGGGATATTGTAAGTATGCGAAGGGCTGGCCGTATTGTCGGTAGACCCGTCTCCGAAATCCCAGAAATAAACGAGTGGTGTCTTAGTGCCATTATCATTACTGGTAAACTGTACACTTTGTGTGGCGCAAATGGTATCCTTATCCGCTGTGAAACTAATGCTGAGTGGGTGCCTGGTATCGACCGTTACTGTGGCAGAATCTCCGCAGCCGTTTACAGTAGACTCGGTGAGTTTTATAGTATATACACCCTGCACCGGGTATATATGTGTTGTATTTATAGAAGTGTCTGTAGGTGTGCCGTCACCAAAATCCCACCAGTGACTGTCTGGATTAGTGCCCGAATTAATACCATTTAATACTACAGTGTCAGATATGCATCCCAATTTCACTGTACTGTTAATAGACGGAATCACATTGTCTACGCTTATATATACAGAATCTGTAGCAACGCATATCTGCCTGAAGGTAATATCGTCAATCGCAAAGTCGTTGCCGCTTAATGCTGTCTGCTGGTCATGTATGCAAATTGTAATAGAAGTATTAGCCCCGCTGTTCCACACCACATGAAATTCAACCCATTGCCCGTTAACCGCGGGTAACTGTAAAGAAGTGCCTACCAAAACACCATTTATCTCAAACTGCAACTGCGCCGGGTTACCTGTTGTGCAGGATGCGCCCCATGCAGAGAAATCATATTGGGTATTAGGGGTAACAGCGATGGTCTGGCACCAGATATTTACAGGGCTGCCTGCGCCATTAATCACCATCATATTGCCCGTGCCGGTAGTATGGTCACCAAAACTTGCAAAATTGGGGTGTACACTGTTGGGATTGGTAACGATCGAATAAAAACCTTCAGGATAAAGCGATCCGGCTCCATTCGTGTCCCTGTAATCGCTTGTAAAACCAGTATTGCCTAAACTGAAATCTCCATTGTCAACAAAATTCAGCGCAGTAATGGAGTTGATAGATATAATATATTGTATAGGGCTGGTGCCCAGCGTGGCTATAGGGTTGATCGCATTTATATTTGACAAACCTGTAGCCGGGCTCCACACAGTGTCGGTAGGTACGGCTGTACCACCTGTAAATGCAAGGCTAGGGTTCAGTTGCACTTGCTGGTTCCTGCAAACTTTTATAGTGTCGGGCAGGCCGGTAATAGACAACACACATTGTGCATTTGCAAATAGGGAAGAAAGGCACAATAGGCTTATTAAAGTGAAAAACCGGGCTTGGGTATGCATTAGTCTTGGCATTTGTATGTAAATGTAAAAATTAATTTTCTTTTAAGCTTCTGTAGTGCTGTATAAATCAGGGACAAAATAATTACAATTTGTTTATATCTCGTCTGCTGTTATACTAAATTTACATTACTATGTCAAATCTGCACAGCAAACAATACTAAACACTTTCTGTCATCGATCTTGTATATAAGCTTTAGACGTATAAATTCTCAAAAAAGTGAGGCGTTTACCTGCTTATTTTCTTGTAAAGTGTTTTACTTGTCCACTAATTGCTAAGGTATGCCACCTCTATGTGACACTATTTTTTATTTATGGTCTGCTTTTATCGGGGAATGGTCAAGCCAAATCCATTACTTTGCACCATGCCCCGCGTCCTCGCTCTCGATTATGGTAAAAAACGAACAGGTATTGCCGTTACAGACCCTGTGCAGATAATTGCCACCGCGCTCGATACCGTGGATACCAATGAACTGATAGGCTATCTGAAGAAATACTTTGCCAGGGAAGAAGTGGAAATGGTGCTCCTTGGGTACCCCCTGAACCTCGATGACACTGCCACAGATGCAACCCCCCTTGTTGATAAATTTATTAAGAAATTCACGCATGTTTTTCCTGCCATGCCTGTGCAGAAGATAGATGAGCGTATGACGTCCAAATTTGCCAGTCGCGAAATTGCAGCAATGGGTCTCAAAAAAAAGGACCGGGAAAAGAAGGAATTGATCGATGCCGTGGCGGCTGTAATGATGCTGCAGGACTGGCTGGAGGCAAGGGGATGAGCTGTCAGCAACGCTGCTAAGCAGTCAGACGGCTTATAGCGGCTTAGCTTAGCCATCTGAGCTTTCGGTACTGACGGCTGAGAAAATTTCTTAGCTTTGCAAATTCTTATAAAAGACTGATTGAATGATTTTACCGATAGTTGCTTATGGGCACCCTGTGTTGAGGAAGCTTGGAGAGGATATTGGCCCGGATTATCCGGAACTGGAAAAACTGCTGAAGGATATGTGGGAGACCCTGTATAATAGCAATGGGGTAGGGCTTGCTGCTCCGCAGATCAATAGGCCGATACGCCTCTTTATTGTAGACACATTGCAGATAGTGGAAGGCTTTGACGACGAGGACAAGAAAAAATACCCTAAGGAAAAGCCGATAAAAAAAGTATTTATCAATGCACATAAAATTGAGGACAGGGGCGAACCCTGGCCTTATAACGAAGGTTGCCTCAGCATTCCCAAAGTAAGGGAAGACATACAGCGCCCCAGCCATGTGCACATCAGGTATATGGACGAAAATTTTAAAGAGCATGAGGATGTGTTTGATGGTATTACCGCAAGGGTCATCCAGCACGAATATGACCATATAGAAGGTAAATTATTTATCGACTACCTGCCTCAACTGAAGAAAAGATTGATAAAGAAAAAACTGGATGATATAAGTGCCGGTAAAGTGAAAACAGATTATCGGATGCTTTTCTCCAAATAATATATAATTTAGAGGTACAATAATTTAGGATTGTCAACAGTAAGCATATATAGCGAAGAGGAATTGGTATTGCTGCTCAAACAGCAAAGCAGGGATGCTTTCTCTTACCTGTACAAGCAATACTCTGCAGTGCTGTATGGGGTTATCAATAAGATAGTGTATGATGAGCAGATAGCCCAGGATGTGCTGCAGGAAGTCTTTGTTAAAATATGGACCAACATTGCGGCTTATGATGCCGGGCGCGGCCGCATATACACCTGGATGATAAACATAGCACGTAATGCATCGATAGATAAATTAAGATCGAAGGGAGAGATCATGCATGGTAAAATCCGCACGGGTGATGATATCGTAAGTAATATGGAGAGCGGTATGAGAACAGAGCAGTCAACGGATACTATAGGGCTAAAGGCGATAGTTGCGGAATTGAAACCCGAATATTACAACATCGTTAACCTGGCCTACTTTAAAGGTTTTACACTGGATGAGATAGCTAAAACATTAGACATGCCGCTTGGCACGGTAAAGACGCGTATGCGCCATGCCATAAAATTATTAAGAGAAAAATTCAGTACAGAAAAACAGTGAACGTCAGGGAATACATAGAATCAGGCATTTTAGAAGCTTACGTGCTCAATACACTCTCTGAAACAGCGTGTAACGAAGTACTTTCAAAAATAGCCCAGTATCCCGAGCTGGCCGCCGAAGTGGCGGCAATAGAAGCTGCCATGCTCAATTTTGCAAAACTGAATGCAAAAGAAGCGCCTGCTTTTATGGAAGATAAAATATGGGATGCCATTGAAGATAGTGGTAAGTCGAAAGTCGTAAGTCATGAGACCGAATACCTGACGCCACCGGCTGCTAAAATTATTCCGCTTGAGACAAAGCCAACTCAGAAGAATTGGGCACGGGCAGCGGTCTGGGTAGCCCTCGTGACCAGTATTTTAACCAACTTTATTTTACTTGGCCAACGCAATAAAGCTAAGGACGAGCAAGTGGCCATGACACTGCGTGTGGACAGCCTGGGCCGGCAGCAAACACAACTGGCTTCGCTGCTGGACCGTTATAAAAAAGCATCGGACATGCTGGCCGACAGCGCCACCCAAACCATTGTAATGCACACCATGAAACCCGGGCACCCTATGGCAGCCACTGTGTATTGGAGCAAGACCAATGGAGATGCTTACCTGGCTATAGATAAATTGCCCATGCCGCCCAAGGGCATGCAATACCAGATGTGGGTGATACAAAACGGCAAACCTGTGGACATGGGCGTTTTGGCTAACCAGCTTATTGCCTCTACAGGTATGGACAAACTGCACATGAAAGTTACAGATGGGCAAGCCTTCGCCATATCGCTGGAGAAAGAAGGCGGCAGCCCCACACCCACTATGGAAAACATCTATGTGCTGGGTAAAGTTTCTTCCTGATAATAGATTGTAAGGATCCTAGATCACTCCACCTTGGTAAGCATCATTTCCTTAATATCGGCCATTATTCGTTTGGCTATATTGCTGGCAGTGGTTTCGGTGCCGCTTTCGGCATAGATGCGTATGATGGGCTCGGTATTTGACGTGCGCAGGTGCACCCAGTCTTTGTCGAATTCTATGCGCAGGCCGTCTTCGGTGTTAATGGGTTGTTTTTTATAGCGGACCTTTATCTGCTCAAAAATGTCCTTCACATTAATATCGGCACCCAGCTCAATTTTGTTCTTGGAGATAAAATAGTCTGGGAAAGTGCTGCGCAGGGCCTTGGCGCCCCTGCCGAATTTGGCTAATTGGGTAAGGAAGAGAGCAATGCCAATAAGGGCATCGCGGCCATAATGCAGTTCGGGCACTATAATGCCGCCATTGCCTTCGCCGCCTATCACTGCGTTTACGTCTTTCATTTTCTTCACCACGTTCACCTCGCCTACCGCACTGGGGAAGTAGTGGCCCCCGCGTTTTTCGGTAACATCTCTTAAGGCGCGGGTGGAGGAAAGGTTGGAAACCGTATTGCCTTTTTTATGCACCAGCACATAATCTGCTATGGCCACCAGGGTATATTCTTCGCCAAACAAGCTGCCGTCTTCGCACACAAAGCAAAGCCTGTCCACGTCCGGGTCCACGGCTATGCCGAGGGAAGCATTCTGTTTTTTCACAGTTGCGCAAAGCTCGCTAAGGTTCTCGGGCAGAGGTTCAGGGTTATGGGCAAATTTACCCGTAACTTCTTCATTTATAATGGTAATATCACTAACACCTAAAGCTTTTAAGAGGGCCGGAACTGCTATGGCGCCTGTAGAATTTACCGGGTCGAGCACTATTTTAAATTCTTTCTTTTTGATAGCTTCCTTGTCCACAAGCGGGTGCTCCAGTATAGCTTTAATATGCTTTTGTATGTATTCATCGTTGACGCTTATATGGCCTATTTTATTTATATCGGCAAATGCTATTTCATTTTTCTCGGCATGGTCCAGTATCCATTGTCCGTCTGCTGCGTTTATAAACTCGCCTTCATGGTTCAGCAATTTCAGGGCATTCCATTCCTTTGGGTTATGGCTGGCGGTAAGTATAATGCCGCCGGCTGCCTTCTCCATCTTCACAGCCATTTCTACTGTCGGGGTGGTGCTGAGACCCAGGTCTGTAACATGAAAGCCCATGCTTTGCAAAGTACCTGTTACCAGGCTGCGCACCATTTCGCCGCTTATACGGCCATCGCGGCCTACTATTATTTTCTTAACATCGCTGTGCTGCGATACCCATGCTGCATAAGCCGCTGTGAATTTTACTATGTCGAGGGGTGTGAGGCTTGTGCCGGGTTTACCGCCAATGGTGCCCCTGATGCCTGAAATAGATTTTATTAATGCCATAATGCGCTATGCTACAATGCGAAGATATGATTTAGGCTTTAGTCGGAAAAATGATATTTAGGGCTGTAATTCAGGCGCTTTTCTTTTTCCTCGCCAGCAAATAACCCATGTAAGTAAAAGGTATGTAAGTAAGCAGGGCAAGCAGGAAAAACCAAAGCGGCTCGTGCAGCAGGTAATAATTCCATATGCTGCCAATGCTAAGGATGAGGCCAACCACTAATGGAGGATTTCGTTTTTCTCTTTTAGATATGAGAGTGGCAAGTATGCCGCCTATTAAAGATGTAATGCAATAATTGCCCAGCATCATGTACAGGCCATTGCGCGGCATAACGGCAAAAGCCTTAGCCGCAGATTCTGCGTCATACATATCAGTGCCCGAGGGCAGGGGATATGTATGGGTTACAATGCCCTGCAGCATAAATGTTAGTACAAGGGCTATCAATGCTCCAAGTATCACCGCAGGTATATTATTAGTAAAGCCCATGTTCAATTTGAAAATTTAGCGATTTGAAAATTTGACAATGAGATAGCGCTTGCTGAATGTTAGTGTAAATTAGTGTTTATAATGAGGAAAGAAAAGAATAAACGATTTTTTATAATTTAGGAGGATGAGAAGAGCTTGCCTCTTAATACTGTTGCTGATGATGCTTGGCTCATCTTATGCACAACCAGTGGATGTTATAGTAAAGCGTCTTACAGGCTACTTTTTAGCCAATAGAACAGAGCTGGACAATGGGATGAACTTTTTCCTCATCTCAAAAGCAAAGCAATTTGATAAAATGTTTGGAGTGGCAAAGACCATGAGCAATAAAATAGACTACCCCGATTTTAAAAAGGAGATAGTTTTGGTGCTGGCCTTACCGGAGACGAAGAAAGAAACTACTATCGAATATGTGAGTGCTGTAAAAGCCGGCAATTTTATCGAGGTGTATTACAAAGTAAAGAGATCATTTCCGATAACCTATACCATACACCCTTTGGCCTTGGCGATCGTACCCAGATACCCGGGAGTAAATACTATTAAATTTTATGAGGGTAAAAAGCTGGTAAGGGTTGAGAAGGTGAAATGATGACTCAATGTCTGAATAGCGTAATTGCTCAATTGTTTATCACCACTTTAAAGGGTTTCTTTTCCTTAGCCAGATGTAGTTTTTAAGATTCATCCAGAATGCAAGTATCATATAAATGATAAGAGGCGAGCCGAGGGTAAGAAAAGAAATATAAATAAACCACAAACGGATGCGGGAAGTGGCAACCCCAAGCCTGTCGCCTATAGCGCTGCAAACGCCAAAGGCTTTCCATTCAATAAAGTTCTTTATTTTATATAATTTTTGCATAAAACAATGATCTACAGCAAATTTAGTAAATCATTGCCAGATATAGCACAAGAGATAAATTAGTAACATTGAATTGTAAAACTCAATACTAGAACATTAAAAACGTACAATAATATCTGCTGCAACAGAATATTGGTCCTTTTTCGCCCCATTGTCATAAGGTGTTACACCATTGGCATAAGCTGTCTCATACCTGATCTCCGGGCGCATCATCACCAGGTCATTGAAATGATGAACCCAGCCGATAGTATGGCTTGTGTAGGCTGTTGCATAACCGGTCCTGTTGCCTTGAGGGTCATTAAGAAAATCGTTCCTGATGGACAGGTAATCTTTTTTTGATAAAAGGATCTGGAAGAAATTTACTATTCCTACTGCAGACGAAATGCCGGGAACAATAGCTCCGGGGCCTGTCGCCATGTAGTACGATTCTCCGGGGCCGTTAATTACGGTACCGCCTACTGCGGCATCATGCTGCCACATATAGTACATCTCCGTCATCATATGTACTTTTTCACTAAACTTGTGCCCCCAGGTTTCAACGATCATCTGCAGATTATCATGTTCGTTGGTATAATAACCCTTGCCTATTGAAGTAATGCCGCCGTATAGTGAATTGTTATTGTTCTTTGCCACCCAGCGTGCCATTAGCATTCCATTCAGGTTCGATGAATTACTCCAGGGAGCGACATCATTCCCTCCGTGCGCGCCAAACTCAAACTGGAAGCGTTTACTAAGCCTGACAGTTGCCTGTACACCGGTGAAAGTATAGGGGTCAACTGTGAACATAAGGGAATGAGAATATAAATAATTGTCCGGTGCCCACTGTGCTTCAATATCCGATGGCGAAATGAATCGGCCCATTTTTATCAGCATACCTTCTGCCACTTTGGGAATATATAACAGGGCATAGACTTGCGTGGGGTCATAGCCGTATAGTTTGTTTTGTTTTAGTAGTGGGTCGCTGAAAATGCCTTTTGCAATGGTGTAGCGGTAATCAGTGCCGTAAATATTGTCAAAAAGGAATCCCCAGGACACATGCTCTGTTTGCACCGTATTGGGTTCCCGTTCAACACGCAATATGAGTTGGTCCAATTCAACAGCATTTGGCACAAGATCATATGCGGTAGGTACATTGGAATATTTTGAAGAGCTGAGGTCACCACCCGCACTTATCCAGCCATATATCCTGATGCCGGCTTTATTATTAGCGAGGCCAAGGGATCTTTGCAATGCATAAACGGTTTCATCATTTGGTGTGCCGATGATCGGGGCTCCGTCCCATTCAGCACCAGGGAAAGGGGGAGATGCAATGGGGCTCGGTAACGTTCTTGAAGAACTGTCCGGAATATTTTTGGGAGTGATTTCTTGTGCAGTAACTTGTTTGCTTACTAATATCAAGACTACAACTGCTAATAATAATCTCATTTTGTTCATGTTCTTGTTACAGTTAAAGCAATAAATATAATAAAATAAAAATGGCGTATTGCTACGCCATTGAAAAAAAATATTGAACTACTTATTATTAAATAATTATAACCTGAACAGGATAGCTGCTATGATCCGGTTCTCTGATGTTGTAAGGTCGGGAGTCCAGCCAGCGGTCAGGGGAGTATAAGTATATCCGCTTGGTGAAGTAACACCGCCGGGGCCTGCAAAGTAAGGGACACTCGATTCACGATGCACAACTTCTAACCTGAATTCTATACTCTGGTTGGGCATCCAACTAATGTTGGTAGAACAATCCCATCCGCTGAACTGGTCGCCGGGATTTTCCGTAAAAGGAAAGGCCCCGGTTTGGGTAGGGTTGTTAGGGTTGGGCAATGGGCTGGCCTGGCCTGTTGGTGCCAGCACCAAATAACGGCCGGGGTTTTTCATCCATCCGCCACCTATACACCATGCAAATTTGTTTTTTGCAAACCAGATACGGTTATAGATCATGCCACTCACAAAGTATTGTGCGGGATTGGTCGGGCCTCCATCTGTAAAACCATCCACGCCATCGCCTTTCTCAAAGCCTATATCGCCAGTCAAAGACAAAGCCATTTTTGTGATGCCATGCGATTGGGGATGGTTATAATAGCGCAACAAAAAGCTGTTGTCTGAGTGGAACCTGTGCCTGCCTAATAAGCCTGCAGCGTCGGTACCCCAATAATCGTTAGTGAGCAGTTTAACATTTGAACTGGGTATCCAGGTAATATTACCACCCACGCCGGGTAACTGGTTAAACATGCCATAGCTCTGCCAGCCGTTTATAGCCCATGCTTCGATCTTTAAATGAGGTGTAGGAAACATTTGCACTCTTATCCCATTAAAAAACCATGGGGTATTATCGGATGTATAGGATGCCTGATATTCCCAGTTCTCGGCCTGGTAATAGGAGTTGAGGCCGATATAAGACATGAACATACCGCCGTCCACATTAATGCCGTGCCATACGTTGAAATGATAACCTGCATACGCTTCACTTATATATCTATACACATCAGCAAGGTCATATTGTCCACGATACACGCTCAGGTCATTTCTCGGAACAATTGTGGCGCGAGTGCCGAATTGGGTCATGATCCTGGCATGGGCATCGCCATAAACGAAATCACCTCCAATAACTGCAGCAGAAACCTCCATTTCGTCATTACGGGCAAGGGCTGTGGAGCCTACCACTGTATGGTCTATCGGATTATTAAAGGAATGCGTTGCATTTGCATCCAGCAAAACGTTCCAGGTTACGTATTTGGTTTGTAACACAGAAGAATCCCTGCGGTCATTACCATTATACCATGACTGGTCCATCCCTTCAAACGGCACCTGTGACCAAATTTCTTTTACCTTCTTGTCTTTTAAGCCAGGCGCTTCCACCGACCTCATTTGTATCTTATCGCTATTGTCAGGTTCTTCATTTGTTTGTGCTTTGGCCGGGCAAGTAAACATCATTGCTGCCACTGCAATGAATAACGTGTGTGCTTTATTCATTTTGTGTTTTTTAATGTGTAAAATTTATACGAAGCCTGTAAATAAACATAAAATTTTTGAAAATTTCATAGGTGGCAACAGTGCAGACACATTGAATTAATGAAGATGTTTTTTTTAGCTCCGTGGGTAACAATAGTATTTCAAGATCAGGAAACAAGAAAAAGGCGGCAAGCCAACGGGCTTTGCCACCTATATTTAACACACACACCTTTTGTATAATATTGCGATTGAATTAGCCTATAATCTGAAAAGCATTGCAATTATGATCCTGTTTTCTGAGGTTGTAAGATCGGGAACCCAGCCTGTTGTAGGTACAGGAGTATAGGTATAACCGCTTGGCGAGGTTACGCCACCGGGCCCTGCAAAATAGGGTACACTTGATTGGCGGTGAACCCATTCTGTTTTGAATTCCACGCTTTGGTTAGGTGTCCAGCTAAATCCGATGGAGCAATCCCAACCTGTGAACTGGTCGCCGGGATTTTCGGTAAAAGGATGTGTGCCCGCAGTTTGAGTAGGGCTATATGGATTGGGGAAAGGGCTTGCATCGCCAGTAGGGGCAAGAACAAGGTAACGCCCGGGGTTTGTCATCCAGCCTCCACCGAAATACACTCCCAGTTTGTTTTTTGCAAACCATATTTTGTTGTACACCATCCAGCTTTCAAAATATTGAGCCGGCCCCTTTACCGGGTCGCTTGTAAATCCATTCACACCATCTCCTTTTTCAAAACCAATATCCCCCGTTGCAGAAAACGCCATTCTGGTTATACCTTTTGATTTAGGATGGTTATAATAACTGTATAAAAAGCTATTGTCTGAGTGGAACCTGTGCCTGCCCAGGTCGCCTGCGGCATCTGTGCCATAATAATCATTTGTAAGCATTTTGATCTTCTCGTTGGGTATATAAGTAATGTTGCAACCTAAACCGGGCAAAGAATTAAACATGCCATAGCTCTGCCATCCGTTAATGATCCAGGGTTCTATCTTTAAGTATTTGCTGGGAAATATCTGTACCCTGATACCATTAAAAAACCAGGGCGTATTATCGGATGTGAAAGAAGCCTGGTATTCCCAGTTCTCTTGCTGGTAATAAGAATTAAGGCCTATATAGGACATAAACAATCCAAAGTCCACGTTGATACCATACCATTTGTTAAAATGGTACCCTACGTATGCCTCGTCTAAATAACGATATGCATCAGCAAGGTCGTATTGTCCACGATAGGGGCTTAGGTCATTCCTGGGAACAACTTCTGAACGTGCACCAAATTGTGTCATGATACGTCCCCGTGCATTGCCATAACTGAAATCGCCACCAAAATTTACGGCAGAAATAACCATTTCGTCATTACGTGCAAGCGCGGTAGAGCCTACTACAGTATGGTCTATCGGGTTATTAAAAGAATGGGTTGCGTTGCAATCGACCAATATGCTGGGTGTGAAAAAGGGGATATGAAATATTGTAGAATCCCTCCTGTCTCCACCATTTACCCACGACAGGTCAAAGCCATCCCAGGCTATCTTTTCAACAGGGGTTTTATTTGCAGATGGAGCTTCTACCGACTTCATCTGAATCTTGTCACTATTATCCGGCTCTTCTGATGTTTGTGCTTTGGCTGGTTGAGTAAGCATTATGGCCGCCAATGCCGTAAATGCTATTTTAGTTCTATTCATTTTTTGTGTTTTAGAATGTATAAAATTTATTTTTTTAGCTTTTTATTTTTGTGTCATATTTAATAGTTCACTTGTGATGTGCATGAGCCTTCCCGCATTTTCTTCTATATTATTTAACTGGTTCTTTTGTTCTTCGTTCAAGTTCCCGGTTTTCTCCTCATTAAGCGATTTTATACTTGCCTTTATTGATGAGATAGGGGTTTTCAATTCATGAGAAACTGTAGCAAGCAAATTGGTTTTGGAATTATCTATTTCTTTAAAAGAAGTGATATCCTTTAATGTCAGCACCTCCCCGATATTTACTTTCTCATTATAAACAGTCCGGTAATCAACAGAGAAGTAAGCTTCTTTTCTGTCAACAATTATTTTTAAAGGTTGTTGTTTGTTGTCTTTTTGTAAAACCGTGCGGAAAAGATCATTATATAATGCAAGGTCAGGAGCATATTTATTTATGATATCCGCTGCTTTTAAATTGAAGAGGCCCTCCGCTTTATGGTTAATGAAGAGGACCCTATTACTTGCGTCAAGCCCTATTACTGCATCCTCCATTTGGTTGATAATAGTTTCAACACGTTTTTTCTCAAACAGTATCTTTGAGATATTACTATGCTCATATTCATACAACTGTTTAGCCATGCGGTTAAAGGCGTCTGCCATTTCGCCAAACTCGTCCTTGTTGTCAATAAATATCCTCTTCTCGTAGTTTTTTTGAGCTATCTCTTTAATACCCTCAGTAAGCAGCAATACAGGATTGGCAATATAACCAGGGAAATTGACCACAAAGGAAAAGCTGATCAGCACCAAAACACTGGCCAGTATACTTATCCATAGTTTGGCATTGCTTGCAGTGGTTAAGGCATTGGCATTTTTTCTTTCCAGTGCGCCCTGGTTAAGCAAATAGATGCCATATATTTCCTTGTTTATCTTACGGAAAGTCTCAGGGTCGTTGTTGCCGTTTTTTATTTGTTCAAAATAATAACGTAATTCTTTTGTGGCGTCTTTCTCCCCGGGTTCTGTAATATTAGTTTCCTGGAGTTTCAGGTTCGTTTCAAATTTATCAAGTGCCAAAGGGTTTGTACCAATATCATTGATGGCATTCGACATTTCGGTGCAATAACGGATAGTATTATAATTAGCTGTTAAAAGTTTTTCTGTTTTTGAGGACAGGAGATTAATGAAAACTATAGCAACAATACTTACCGCAAGTAATAATGCGAATAAAACACCTATGGCCGTAGCGATTTTTGATTTTATTGATTTTGCCATGATCTAAGACATTATGATGAGGTCAATATTGTTGACGGATAATTTTTTTAACAGTTGATTGAATACATTGGTCGCCAAAATCACTTCAATAAGGCTTAATGTAGGTTTGCCGATACATACAGTTGTTATGTTTTTTTCGTCAGCTACTTGCATAATCGCGGTCGCTACCTTATTATTTTTAACCCTGATCACTTCAGCCCCAAGCTCTGTTGCCAGCTTGAAATTGTTGATAAGGTGCCTTTGTTTTGCAAGCGGTATTTTTCCTGAATTTTCATTTGGTGTTTCTACATATAATACATACCACTGGGCGTTATAGTAACTGGCGAGGCGGGCTGTCTTGCGGATCACTACTTTTGATGTTTCCTCATTACTGCTCATGCAGGCTAGTATTTTTTCATGCCGGAAGCTTATATTTCTTGGTATTTCTGCTTGAACTTTTCTTTCTATTTGCCCTGCAACTTCTTTCAGCGCCAATTCGCGTAGCTGCAGGATACTTTCCGGCTTAAAGAAATTCTTCAGGGCAATCTCTACTTTCTCAAGTGCATAGATCTTGCCAGCCTTCAGTCTGTCAATTAACTCATCTGCAGTAAGATCGATATTCACAACCTCATCAGCCAGTTTCAATACTTTATCGGGTATGCGTTCTGTAACCTCAATGCCAGTTATCTCTTTTACAACCCTGTTCAGGCTCTCTATATGCTGTATGTTTACAGCACTTATCACGTTTATTCCCGCGTCCAGTATGTCTAGGACGTCCTGCCAGCGTTTTTCATTTTTACTGCCCGGTATATTAGTATGGGCCAATTCATCAACAAGCACCACTGTTGGGTGTGCATTCAAAACGGCTTGCAGGTCCATCTCATCCATTTGCTTCCCTTTGTAAAAAGCGCTAAGGCGTGGAATTGCGGGAATTCCATCTAACAAAGCAATCGTTTCTTTCCTGTCGTGGGGCTCAATAAAACCAATTTGTACATCTATACCGCTTTTCAACAAGGCATGCGCCTCCTGCAGCATACGGAAGGTTTTGCCGACACCTGCACTCATGCCCATATATACTTTGAACTTGCCACGCTTCGATTTGCGTATCAGATCAAGAAAATGTTCCGGGCTATTTTGTTTTTCTTCGGCCATGATGTTTGGCTTTACTGTTATTGTTTATTTTAATTGATCCAAAGCAAGGTTAAGTTTTAAAACATTTACTTTTTCAGGGCCAAGTATACCCAGCAATGGCTTTTCAATATGTTCAGTCACTAAGTTATCCAGTTTGTCCTCCGGAATATGCCTTACTGCGGCTATGCGCTTTACCTGCACTTTTGCGCCTTGTATGCTGATGTCAGGATCAAGCCCGCTGCCGCTGGCTGTTACAAGGTCAGACGGAATATCTGATTTTTTTACTCCCGGGTTGTGGGCGATAAAAGTATCTATGCGTTTTTGCACATCAGCCAGGTAATCGGGGTTACTTGGTGCTTTATTACTGCCGCCTGAACCTGCCGCGTTATAATCAACTGCTGATGGCCTTGACCAGAAATATTTGTCGTCGGTAAATTTCTGCGCAATATTTGCGTAGTAAGTTTTGCCATTGGCGCTCACGACAAAACCCTCCCCTTTGTTTGGTGCCATTTGAGCTATACCCCAAACTATAATGGTGTAAACTCCGGAAAAGGCGACCATACAAACGATCGTTAACAATATGGATGATAATAATTCTTTTTTCATTTTTTAAACTTTTATTTTACATAAATAAGCCAACAAGCAAGTCAATAATTTTAATCCCTATAAAGGGTAGTATAATTCCACCAAGCCCATATATAAAAAGATTTCTCCGCAGCAGCGCACTGGCGCCAATAGGCCTGTAAGCAACTCCTTTCAAGGCCAATGGTATCAATAATGGGATAATAATGGCATTGAATATAACTGCTGAAAGTATGGCGCTCTCCGGGCTCTTCAGGTTCATGATATTTAAGCCCTGCAAGGTTGGAATGGATACAATGAACAGTGCCGGGACAATGGCAAAATATTTAGCCACGTCATTGGCAATTGAAAAAGTGGTTAGTGTGCCTCTTGTCATCAGTAATTGTTTGCCTATCTCCACTATCTCAATCAGTTTAGTAGGGTCGTTATCAAGATCCACCATATTGCCTGCCTCCTTGGCGGCTTGCGTTCCGCTATTCATGGCTACGCCAACATCGGCCTGGGCCAGGGCAGGTGCGTCATTAGTGCCGTCGCCCATCATGGCTACTAGTTTGCCCGATGCCTGCTCTTTGCGGATGTAATTCATCTTATCCTCCGGCTTGGCTTCTGCAATAAAATCATCCACACCTGCTTTTTCAGCAATGAATTTTGCAGTGAGCGGATTGTCGCCTGTAACCATCACGGTTTTTACGCCCATTTTGCGCAAACGGTCAAAACGTTCCTGTATGCCGGGTTTTATGATGTCCTGCAATTCTATTACGCCTAATACCTGGCTATTTTGAATAACGACTAAAGGCGTGCCTCCGTTTTGCGCAATTTTGCTAACCTGTGTTGCAGTTTCTGAAGGGAAGGAATTTCCCGCATCAGTTACCATTTTTTTAATGGCGTCATAAGCACCTTTTCGTATCTTTTTGCCATTGGCAAGGTCCACACCGCTGCTGCGTGTTTCTGCGCTGAAGTTAATTTTATGCAGTACCTCTGGTTGGGCCATTGCATCATAATCCAGGTTGCTTTGTTTCCCCAACTCAACGATCGATTTGCCTTCAGGGGTTTCATCGGCCATTGAGCTTAGCACAGACGCTTGCACCATGTCTGCCATTGGAATATTAGGGGCAGGATAGAAGTTAGTCGCTTTACGGTTGCCTATTGTAATGGTGCCTGTTTTATCCAATAGAAGTGTGTCAACATCACCCGCTGTTTCCACTGCTTTGCCCGATTTGGCTATTACATTTGCCCTTAATGCCCTGTCCATACCTGCTATGCCAATAGCGCTTAATAGACCGCCAATCGTGGTAGGGATGAGGCAGACAAACAGGGATATAAATGCAGAAATAGTTATTGGGGTATTAGCATAATCGCCAAAAGGTTTGAGTGTTACACACACAATAATGAATATCAGTGTAAATGCCGCAAGTAAAATTGTCAGGGCTATTTCGTTCGGAGTTTTTTGCCTGCTGGCGCCTTCTACTAAAGCGATCATTTTGTCAAGAAAACTTTCGCCGGGCTCTGTGGTAACTTTTACCTTTATTTTATCAGACAGCACTTTTGTGCCACCTGTTACAGATGATTTGTCGCCGCCTGACTCACGGATAACCGGAGCAGATTCACCGGTAATTGCAGACTCATCAATAGTTGCGATACCCTCTATGATCTCTCCGTCGGTTGGTATAATATCACCCGTTTCGCAGATAAATATATCGCCTTTCACAAGTTGTGAGGAGGGAACTATTTTTACTTCGTTCACAAAAATATCGCCAAGCAGTTCTATTTTTTTTGCGGGTGTGTCTTTCCTTGTTTTGCGCAATGACGCTGCCTGTGCTTTGCCCCTTGCTTCTGCAATAGCCTCAGCGAAATTGGCGAAGAGCAGGGTGAAAAACAATACGAGGAATATGCTGAAATTATAAGCAAAAGAGCCCTGGTCTTTGTTTCCTGTAAGTATCCATATACACACTGCCAGCATGATCGCAGTGCCGATTTCTACGGTAAACATTACCGGGTTGCGAACCATGACGCGTGGATTCAATTTTATGATAGACTGCCCTATGGCCTCTTTAACCAATGCAGGCTCAAATAATCTTTGTTGTCTTTTATGTACTGACATGATAAGTTTGTTTATTTTTTTATTTCATGCTAAAAAATTCTGCAATAGGGCCGAGTGCCAGTGCAGGGAAAAATGCCAGTGCGGCGATAATTACCTTCACTGCAAAAACTAGAATGCCGAATGTGCCAGTGTCTGTTTTCAGTGTTCCGCTGCTTTCGGGTATGAATTTCTTTCCTGCCATTAAACCTGCTATAGCTATTGGGCCGATAATGGGAAGGAAGCGGGAGAATAACAATACGATCCCCGCTGTGATATTCCAGAACGGATTATTATCCGCAAGGCCTTCAAAGCCACTGCCATTGTTGGCAGAGCAGGATGTGTATTGATACAGCATTTCTGAAAAACCATGATAGGATGGATTGTTCAGCCAGCCGCTTGCATTATGTTTACCCGCCGCATCCGCAAACCACCAGCCCATATTGGTATTTAGAGCAGTGAAATGGCTGGCAACAGCAGTGAAAGCTAATATCAGGAAGGGGTGCAGCAAAGCCACGATCATTGCTATTTTCATTTCTCGTGCTTCTATCTTTTTCCCCATGAACTCCGGCGTGCGGCCGACCATCAGGCCACCCATAAACACGGCAAGTATCACGTAGATAAAGAAGTTCAGGAAGCCTACACCTACACCTCCATAAAAGGAATTGACCATCATACCCAGTAACATATTCATACCCGATATAGGCATGAAGCTATCGTGCATGGCATTTACAGAGCCGGTTGAGATAACGGTTGTCGCAATACTCCAGAACGCAGACGCATAAGAGCCAAAGCGAACTTCTTTGCCCTCCATATTGCCACTGGGTTGGGATATGCCCATTTGCGCAATTTTCGGATTGCCATGTATCTCTGCATTAATAGCAGGAATTACGAGGCACAAGAAACCAATGGTCATCACAGCCCAGAATACCCAGGCCAGCCTCTTTTTCCGTAAATAATAACCAAAAGCAAACACCATAGCAAATGGTATGAGTATCTGTATGATCATTTGCACCGTGTTGGTGAAATAGTCGGGATTTTCTAAAGGGTGCGCAGAATTGGCCCCATAAAAACCTCCGCCGTTTGTACCAAGGTGCTTAATTGCTACGAACGCAGCAACAGGCCCGCGGCTCACATGCATGGTGTCTCCCTGTAAAGAGGTTACAGTGTCAATACCCTTAAATGTCATCGGGGTGCCATGAAAGGCGTGCAATGTTGCAACTATAATGCATATTGGAACTAAAATGCGTGTTATGCTTTTTAGAAAATAATTGTAAAAATTTCCAAGTTTTTCTGTTGTTCTGTCCCTCAGTGCATTGAAAACAATTGCAGCGGCTGCCATGCCTGTAGCGGCCGATGTAAATTGCAGGAACATGAACCCAAACACCTGCGTGAAATAAGAAGCTCCTGTTTCGCCGCTGTAGTCCTGGAGGTTGCAGTTTACTAAAAATGAGACTGCTGTGTTAAAAGCCAGGTCCGGTGTTTGAGACGGATTATGGTCAGGATTCCAGGGCAGCCAGCTTTGGTTAAGCAGGCAAAACATAGCCCACAAAAACCAGACAAGGTTGATGGTGAGCAATGCAATAAGGTGTTGCTTCCAGTTCATCTCCCTTGCAGGGTTTATTCGCGACAATTTGAAAAATAAACGTTCAACAGGGTTAAGTATAGCATCTGTCCATACTTTGTCGCCTGCGTATACCTTCGCTATATAGCGCCCAAGCGGCACGGATAGCAGCAGGGTAGCAACGAACATTACAATAACTCCAAGTAATTCTGCATTCATAAAATGTCATTTAAAATTTTTCCGGTTTGATCAATACATACAGCATGTAAACAAACACGAGTATGGAAACAATAAAGAGTGCTATCATAAGTTTTAGATTTTTTCGAACCATTCAATAGATTTAAACAAAAGGCCAAAGCAAACAAGCGTGCCGATTATCAATAAAGTTGTTATAAGCATATACTGGAAGTTTTATTTTTCAAATTATACAAGGCAAAAAAATCCCTGTTCAAATACATACGCTTTGATTTTTTAATAAATAACTAATATGTGGTTTAGATTATTCTCCGTTTACGAAACGATAACCAACGCCTGATTCTGTAACAATAAATTCCGGCCGGTTAGGATCGTTTTCTATTTTTTTTCTTAGTTGTGCTATAAATACTCTTAAATATTGCGACTGATTAATAAAACCCGGTCCCCATACTTCCCTCAGCAAATAATGATGGGTTAATACTTTGCCTTCATTTTTTACAAATAAAGTGAGCAAGTGATATTCTGTTGCGGTGAGTTTCACCAGTTCATTTTTCTTCTTTATGGTTCTGGCGGCAAGGTCTATTTGCAGGTCCTTGCAGTTTATTACAGGATTGGCTTCTTCGCTAAGTGCAGTTCTTAAGGTGGAGCGTATTCTCGCCAAAAGTTCACCTGTGCGGAAAGGCTTTACCAAATAATCGTTTGCGCCATTGTCCAATGCTTTTATTATGTCCTCTTCATCGCTTTGAACAGAAAGTATGATGATAGGATTGGTGTACCACTCCCTTAGTTTTTTTAAAACACTATGCCCATCTTCATCCGGCAAACCAAGGTCCAGTATGATCATATCAGGCGGGTGGTTGGCAGCCAGTATCACCCCGTCTTTTGCGTTTGATGCCTGGTTTACTGTATAGTCATTGCTTTGCAAGGCTATTTCAAGCAGTTTTCTTATCTGCGCTTCATCATCTATTACAAGTATTACCGCCTTATTCATTTTTCAAATTTTTTAAGTATGACGTTTTAGCGGGTATCTCTATTGTAAACCTTGCTCCTTTTGGGCGGATGTTTTCCAGGCGCACAGTACCACCCATGGCCTCGGCGTATCCTTTTACTATCGACAAGCCTAAACCCGTTCCTCCGGCCTGGGCTCCTTTAAGTCTGTAGAATTTATGGAAAACATTCTTTATTTCGTCTTCAGGAAAACCATTGCCATTGTCTTCTATTATAATCTGTAGTACGTCAGCATATCCCATAGCTATTACGTCAATTTTAGTATCTGCCGGCGTGTATTGAGTTGCGTTATTCAGGAGATTGTAAATGATCTGTTCCAACATCCCTTCATCTAATTTAAAGAGCGGTATTTCCGGGTTGATATTGATACTTATCTTTTGTGTTATTTTGTTCTCTTCAACAGTTTTTACAACGTCATATACCAATTCATTAATATCGCACCAATCATTTTTCGGTTCAATAAAGCCAGACTCCAGCCTCGACATATTCAACAAGTTCCCTACCTGTTGGTTCAGCCGGAAGGAGGCTTTCGATATTTCTCCTATCAGCTCAAACCTGTTTTCGGGAGTAAGTTTAGCGCTGTTGTTTTGCAAGGTATCAGTAGCACCTATAATGGTGGAGATAGGGGTGCGTAATTCATGCGAAAGGGAGTTTAATAAAGTATTGTAAAGTTTTACTGTATTGTTTTTTTCTTCTTTTTCCCGCGCAATTTTTTGCACTTGTCTTATTTTATAAGTAAGCACCGCATTTACCAGCGCAATAATAAAATACATCATCAGCATTAAGGCATCTTCTGTCGTCTTAACCTGTAGGGTGAAACGCGGAGGGATAAAAAAGAAATCCCAGATCAAGGCACTTAGAAATGCGGCCAGTAGCACAGGCGCAATATCAAGAAACATTGACAGAAGGGAAACAGTTACCAATAGTATATAGGCAACTACTTTATAACCCGCAAAATCGGAAATAATATATCCTATGAAAGCAGCAAGGCATACAATCGTGAAACTGATAATATACTGGACAGACACTTTAATATTTCCTGTACTGAACTTCATCGAGTAAAGAAGCGCTTATTACAACACAAAAGTAGCCTGAAGATTATAAATATTAGGTAAGAGTTACTACCATGGGTATAAAGATTTTATAAAGAAAAGAAGTAAAAGCATAGAAATTTTGACACATTATAATAAAGTGCTACGAATCGCACTTGTTGTCCTCTGGTGCCGGTAAGTGGGAATTATACAATTAATACCCAAGTTCGTGTAATGCTTATGGCTGTGTATAGCTAGACCTTTGCAGGGTAAAAATTTCTTTACAAATAGAATTAAATGATGATGAAGAAAAAAATATTACTTCTTGTAACAGGTATTGTTTTGCTGTCTTTCCCGAATTTGGTTTTTGGACAGGCGCCCAACCTGGGGACTGCTAAAAACTTTGTACTATTTTCAAGCGCAGGGGCAGTTACTAATACCGGCATCACACACCTTACCGGCAATGTGGGCACCAACAGCGGTTCCAGTACGGGTTTTGGCAATGTGGACGGCGGAATGCACGACGGAGATACTGCCAGTGTACACTGCGCAAGTGACCTGGCATTAGCATACGGCCAGATAAGTTCCGCAACCCCGACATTCTTTCCTGCCTCAACAATAGGAAACGGTGCGACGCTTGTAGCCGGCGTTTATTTTATAGGCAGTGCAGCTACATTGAATTCCAATCTTATTTTAGATGGACAAGGAAATCCAAATGCAGTATTTATTTTTCAAATACAGGGTGCATTTTCCACAAATCCTTCTTCTAAAGTAAAATTGATAAACGGGGCATTAGCCTGCAATGTGTTTTGGGAAGCAGAGGGTTTGGTGTCTATGGCCACCGGAACTACGATGCGTGGCACAGTGATAGCGGACAATGCAGGCATTAATATGACTGCTAACGATACATTGGAAGGAAGGGCTCTTGCAATTGCTGGGGCTGTTACAGTTTCAGGGATCGTCGCTTACACGCCAATCGGCTGCGGAAGTGCTTATCTAAATGGGCCAACTGCACCTGCGCTTGCATCAACAGCACAATTTGGTTTGTTTTCTTCCGATGGTCCGGTTTCGAACAGTGGCATCACACATATAATAGGTGATGTTGGAACAAATGTTGGCCTGACAACAGGTTTTAACCCCTTGTTTGTTACAGGCACTATTGACACCGTACCAAATGCATCTACAGCAGCAGCAGCAGCAGATCTGGCTAACGTATATTCTTATCTTAACACTTTGCCAATTGATATCCAATTGTTATATCCGGCACAGTTTGGCAACAACCTGGTGCTGACCCCACATAGTTACCTGCTGAATGCAGCCACCACCTTCACAGATTCACTTTATCTGAATGCAGAAGGGAATGCCAATGCTGTATTTATCATCAGGATAAATGGTGCACTTTCAACAAGCACTTTGTCTTATGTTATTTTAATAAATGGTGCCCAGTCGAAAAATGTGTATTGGCTGGTTAATGGCGCCGTTAATATAAATGACAGTTCTGTGTTTAATGGCAATATTATTGCCAATAATGGTGCAATACTATTTAATATAGGAGCTACACTTAATGGACGGGCCCTTACAACCGGCGGAGCTTTATCTGTATCAGGGGGAATGACTGTCAACGCAAACACCTCACCAAATGCCGGTGGCAGTTTAACGGGAGCAACCACTGTATGCACGGGTTCTACAATAACATTAACGCCCGGTGCGAACGGCGGCAACTGGAGCAGCAGCAATGCTACAGCTACTGTTGTCAACGGGGTTGTAACAGGCGTTACTGCAGGAATTGATACCATTCGGTATATAGTGACAAATATGGCAGGCTCTGATACTTCAACACAAATAGTAACGGTAAATACTACACCTTCTGTTAATAATGTTGCTAACCAAAGTATTTGTAACGCCATTAATACTACACTAGTGAATTTTACAGGCTCTCCAGTCGGTGGAACAACTTATTCCTGGACGAATAATGCAACATCCATTGGCCTGCCGGCAAATGGCAATGGTAATATTCCATCATTTACAGGCACCAATAGCGGAACCAACCCGGTTATAGCAATAGTAATAGTTACACCGGTAACAAGTGCTTGTACTGGTATCTCTAAGAACTTCAATATTAGTGTTAATCCAATACCGGCACTCAGCAGTTCATTGACGCCACCGGCAATTTGCGAAAGCACTTTATTGAGTTATTTGCCTACAAGCGCCACTATCGGCACAAGTTTCAACTGGAGCAGGGCAGCAGTAAGCGGAATAACGAACCTCGCCTCTTCCGGCTTTGGCAATCCTAATGAAATATTATACAACAGCACTACCGACCCTATAACAGTAACGTATATAGAAACACTGACAGCGAATGCCTGTGTTCGTATCCAAAATGTATTGGTAACAGTAAATCCAACTCCAAAGCTGAACAGCACATTGACACCGATAGGCATCTGTAATACTACTGTATTCAGCTATACCCCTACAAGTTTGTCCACCGGGACCGTATTCAGCTGGAGCAGGGCTTCACTAAATGGCATCAGCAATGCAGGTGCGTCAGGATTGAATGATCCACATGAAACACTTACAAATACTTCGCCAAACCCAATTACGGTAGTATATGTGGATACTTTAAAAGCTAACGGTTGTGTACATACTGAAGATGTAAGCGTATTAATAAATCCGACTGCACAGTTGAGCAGCACTACTGTAAACTCAGTATGCAGCGGAACACCATTCTTATATCTAGCGACAAGCCTTACCAACAATGCGACATTTATGTGGACAAGAGGCCTGGTCGCAGGTATTGCCCCTGCAACGGCAAACGGTATGACAAATATTAATGAAACTTTGCAGAACACAAGTTCCGGCCCAATCGCCGTAACATATAATTATACATTGGGTATTAATAATTGCGACAACGCTCAGGTAATGATACTTACAGTCAACCCTTTACCAACTGTACCTCTTATTACTACTGCTGTATCGTCATCATTGTGTGCAGGTGTGTTATACCAGAATTTCAGCGCAGCCACAGCGCCTCCTGTAAATATCATGTATAGCTGGAGTGCAGTGAATGCTATCGTATGGAATACAAGCGCCGACGGACAAAACGCCCTTGTCAATTTTCCTAATGCAGGTACTGCAGATGTTATTCTTTCAGCTATCGCAGCGGGTTCGCTCTGTGAAAGCAGCGATACTTTTGTTGTTAATGTCGGTGCGTCTGCAGCTTCTACAGCACCGACAGTATTATATTTCGAATCTCATTTTGTTTGCCTGCCAAGCAATGAAGACTCTTACCAGTGGGGATATGATGATGTTGCAACGCTTGCAAGCACCACATTGGCAGGAGAGATCAACCAGGACTATTTAAATACAAATCCCGATTTCGCAAACAAGTATTACTGGGTAATTACCTCCGCTTCAGGCTGTATGCAAAAAACCTACTATAATGCTCCGCCATTAGCTGTTCAAAGTGTAAACGCGGCAATTGCCATTGATATTTATCCTAACCCCGCTACAAACCTGATAAACATAACAATTAATATCACAAACGCAAACATGGTATTAGACATAGTGAATATAACCGGGCAAAAGATGAGTTCCGTGAACGTAACAGGAAATAATGCACGGATCGATATATCGAAGTTTCCTACCGGTTTTTACATGGTTTATTGTCACAGTGATGGAAATAACATTGG
>JABDGU010000023.1 GCA_013285905.1 Bacteroidota bacterium
CTGTTGCTAGCAGCAACTGGAACTGCAGGGTTGGTAATAATAGTTACCTGTGTGCTATCTTTTGATGAGCAGCCTGTCTTTGTTACTGTAATAGTATATTTTCCAGTAGCTGCCAATGTAACATTAGTAATTGCAGGGTTTTGGGAGGTAGATGAATAGGCATTGGGACCTGACCAGCTGAAGGTTACGCCGGTTGTGCTTGTAGATGAAGTAAGGTTAAGGTTGCTGCCCACACAGACAGGACTATTGCTACCGGCAAGAGGTATTGCAGGCGTTTGATTCACAACAGTATGAATGGTGTCGTGTACGATGCAGCCATTCTTAGTTAAAGAGAGGTAGTAATCACCACTATTTGCAACTGTAGTATTTGTTATAGAAAAAACGGAAGATGATGAGTTGAAACTATTGGGCCCGGTCCAAGAAAATGTTGTGCCGGAAGCTGCATAGGAATTTACATTCAAAGTATTTCCGGAGCACACAGGGCTATTACTATTGAAGGAAATAGAATCCGGCCCCTGAATGACTGTTACATGTGCAGTATCAGAACTTTTGCAACCATTCAGAATCGCCTTTACAATATAATACCCTGAATCCACCATTACTACGGGTGTAATAACAGGACTCTGAGCGTTGCTTGAAAAACTGCTGGGCCCGGTCCACTGATATGTTACGCCGGCTGTCGTACTGTTGGCATTGAGATTCAAATTTGTGTTTGTACACGCGGGGCTATTAGAAGTAATAGTCGGTGTGGCAGGGATAATGTTTACAATGGCATTTGCCGTTGCAATTACGTTGCAACCATTTAAGGAAACAGTAAGTGTATATGTCCCTGCGTTTGCTGTAGCTGCATTAGGAATTGTAATATTTTGGGATGTGCTATTATATGCATTAGGGCCAGACCAACTATAAGTAACACCAGCAGTTGTGCTGTTTGATGTGATCTTTAATGTATCGCCTACACATAAGGGGTTGTTATTAGTAACGGTTGGTGCAGCAGGTAGGGGTTTTATAGTAAGGTGGGTTGTATCGGCAGTTTTGCAACCATTTAATACCGCCTTTACAATATAGTAGCCAGAATCTGCCAAGACAACTGCATTGATAACAGGGTTCTGATTATTGGAAGAAAAACCATTTGGGCCAGTCCATTGATAAGTAACACCTGTTGTTGTGCTGCTTGCTGAAAGGTTTAAAGTGGCACCGGCACAAAGAGGGCCATTATTGCTTACAGAAGGGGCAAGGGGCAAGGGATTTATTGTAACATGAACTGTATCGGATACAGTACATCCGTTGAGGGTAAGAGTAAGGTAATAGTTCCCTGAATCCGGATATACAGAATTAGGAATGGTGCTATTTTGAGAGGTAGAGGCATAAGAATTTGGCCCTGCCCAACTGTAAGTTACCCCGGTGGATGTGCTGTGAGAGGTGATCTTGATCGTGTCACCTATACAAATAGGGCTGTTATTGGTTATTGTAGGTGTGGCCGGTAATGGTTTTATTGTAAGATGTGTAGTATCTGCAGATTTGCAACCATTTAATATTGCCTTTACAATATAGTTGCCCGAGTCTGCAAGTATAAGCGGACTAATAGTAGGGTTTTGAGAAGTGGATGTAAAGCCGTTAGGCCCTGTCCATTGATAGGTAACCCCTGAGGTAGTGCTGCTTGCTGTGAGGTTTAAAGTTGCCCCGGCGCAAAGCGGACCATTATTACTTACGGTAGGCGCATCAGGTAAAGGCTTTAAACTGACATGGGCCGAATCTTTAGAATGACATCCGTTTAGAGTAGCGGTTATGATATAGTTACCTGTATCGGGCGCCGCAAAAGATACCAGAGAAGGATTTTGTATATTGGATGAAAAACTATTGGGACCCGCCCAATGATAGCTTACACCAGTTACTGTATTTACACCGAGATGCAATGTATCGCCGGGACATAAAGGGCCGTTAGAAGTAGCAGTTAGTGCAGGCAGGTTATTCAAAGTAATAGTTACCGAAGACGAAGAAGAATAGTTACATATTCCCGATTGGGTGGCTGTTACTGTATAAGTGCCGGCTGTCAGAGCTGTAGCATTGTGTATAACAGGATTTTGGGAAGTGGATGTAAAGCCATTAGGCCCTGTCCAGTTGTAAGTAACGACATTGGACAAATTGGTAGCATTTGCAAACAAATTAAGGCTGTCGCCTGTGCAGATAGTATCATGTGTGGCTGATGCAGTAATGGGGCCGGGACAGCTTGTACTAAAAGAAAAATCAAATATAATGCCCCCGTGATTAGCACTGCCATGTACTAAAGTGAAGGTATTTATTCCAAAGCCAGGGCCGACATCAATTGTAGCACCAGAGCCTGTGCCGTTTGTAGCATTGGCAGTTACTGTAATGTTACCAGCGGACGCAGAAAAGTAATTTGGATTATTGCAAGTACCGGGGAAAGAAGATATGTTTGAAGTGGTATATGTATAAGCACTGCCATTTATCTGTGATGACAATACTTCCCCGGAATCGCCTGCGGCTAAATGCATTTCTATGACATTTACCGGGCTGGAAAAAGAAAATTCATATCCTGAGTTGGTAGTCGTTCCATTCCCGATCCAATAAGGGCCTGAAGTGCCGCAGTAAGGCAAAGGTGAATAAACACCGCCGCCGGAAATAGCTGTTACGGTTACAGTGACGCCATTTAATACCTGGGTACCGCTGGTAGCAGTTACCTGGAAAAAGGTTTGGGCATTGACCAGATTGGCTGAACAAAAAATAAAAACTAATGTCTTAATTATCCTGAGAAACATGTATGTTAAATGTGATTTATATATTTATTTGGGACGGCAAAGGTATTGATTTTAAGGCATACGCTATATTAAACATTCCTTAAATCCATAGAGGAATATGGTCATACAACGCATATCTGGCCTTTAATATTTTATTTTGCCTGCGTATTAGTAAATAAAACCCTTCAGGCTCACAAAAAAGTGTGAACTGCAAATAAAGACGAAATCCGGACGCAGGAAGGATAAGAAATTATTATGTTTTATATAAGGGAAGGGTCAAGCATGGTAGTCGAAGCCAGAACCTACAATTTACGAAACTGTTGCTTTGCCACTGAGCTACTGTGGCTTAATAAGCACTACAACAGTAAAAGTAGGAATTTGTATTACACAACGACTACCTCATAAAAGTCCTCTTTCTTAAAATAGCGGTTGGCGAGTTCTTTCAATTCGGCTGCAGTAACGGTCTTGTATATATGCACATTGGTATCAAAATGGTCTTTGCTAAAACCATTGAGGATAATTGTGCGCCAACGTTGCAGGATGGAGAACGGCCCGTCCAGATCGCCCAAGAGACCGCCTAACAGATAATTTTTTACCAAGAGCAGTTCATCATCGCCTGCGACTTCGCTACAAAGCAATTCCATTTCATGGTACACTTCTTTCACCGCGGCTTCCATTACATCCCTGCCCACTTCTGTTTGCACTATAAGAGAACCACCATTCTGATAAGGGGTAACAGAACTATAAATGCCGTAAGTATATCCTTTGTCCTCGCGAATGTTGCTCATTAACCTGGAACCAAAATAGCCGCCAAATAATGTATTCAGCACCACCATAGGCGCATAGTCGGGGTGATGACGGTTGGGAAATAAGCGCCCTATGCGTATGGCTGCCTGCACACCATCCGGGTCGTTGAGGATATTATATTTTTTGTCAGGAGTCGTGGATGGTGCAATGATCTCGTTTATTAATTCTGATGTATTAAGTGCCAGCTTGCCAAATATTTCGTCGATGTATTTCACTTCCTTATCGCCCACTCTACCGGCCATAAATATTTTCACTCTCGACAGGTCAAAATTATTCTTATAAAAGCCAAGCAGGCCTTCGCGGCTTAATGCTTCGATCTTTTCTTTTTTAGAGAAACGTCCATAGGGGTGTTCTTCGCCAAACAACACAGCATCAATGCGCTGATTGGCCACAAATTCGCATTGGCGCAGGTTCACCTGCAAACGTTGAATAGCGTTTTGTTTATAAATCTCAAGTTCTGACTCAGGGAATACAGCGTCACTCACAAGCTCGTAAATAATGGGCAGCAGATCGGGCAGATGTTTTGTGAGGCTATGCAAGGTAACCGTTGCATGGTCATTCCCGGTATTCACTTTAAGGCTTGCCCCGAAAAATTCAAGTGCTTCATTTATTTGATGCGCGCTACGTTTTGATGTGCCATTTTTAAGCAAGCTTGCCACCGCAAATGCTACAGAAGGAAATGGCTCGTACCAAATGCCGGCCGGGAACACCCAATCTATTTCGACTACGTCCTGCACCCCGGCGTTCAGCCAATACAATGGCAATCCATTTTGAAGACGATGCTCGTTTATGGATGGCAAAACATACTCAAATTCTATGGCATCATGAATAGCGGGAATATTTTTTCTATCAACAGTCATTGTACTTTTTTAAAAAATAAAAACTACTCTTTTACAAATAATGCACGCAGCTCGCCCGCGTCTTCGGCTTTCATTTTGCCGCCCAGTATTAACCTTAGCTGGCGGCGGCGCAAAGCACCATCAAACATTTTTTTCTCAGTTTCTGTTTCGGGTATTATTTCGCTCACCTTTCTTGGGCGGCTATTAGGATCAAGGGCCACGAATGTCATGTAGGCTTCGTTGCTGAGATATTTATGCTGGGCGCTGAGGTCCTCTCCATATACACGGAGGTATACCTCCATGGATGTATGAAAAGCACGAGTAAGTTTAGCCTCAATCGTGAGAAGGTTGCCGAGTTTTATAGGATTATTAAATGATACATTATCAACAGAGGCTGTTACAACAGGGCAATTACAATGTTTTTGAGATGCAATAGCGGCAGCTATGTCCATCCAGTGCATAAGCCTGCCACCCATGAGGTTGCCAAGTGTATTGGTATCGTTTGGCAATACCAATTCCGACATTATTACAAACGTATCTTTCGGATGCTTTGCTTGCATATTCATTTATTTTTCAACGTTGGCAAAGATAAGTTTGTTTGTGTGGGACTGTTCAGAATTTTCACAAATTAAAACGGCTATTTAAAAAAATAGCCGTTTTCAACATTATTATGTAAAGACCTTTATCTTGATATTAACACCGGTGCATTTGCCTCAGCAGAACCATCATGATTAACATGTATAAAATACATACCGGTTCCGATATTAGAAGGTATAGAAATTTGTGCTTTCGTTGTGCCGTTTCCTAAAGGCATTGTTCCATTTAATACCAATTGACCGGAAATATTATACAATTCATAAGACCAGCTTCCGGCTGTAGCATCTGCGATCTCAATAGCAAACTGGTTACCGGAAACAGGATTAGGGTAAACTGTCATTTTAGTTCCGCTTTTGGTCAGTACCTCAACTCCAGCAGTACTGTTATCAATGCCGCTAAGATTACCAACACTTATTTCAGCGCTTTGAACGGTTGTCATAGTGCTATCGGTAAAAATTATCTTAGCTAATGGAGACATTAACTGTGTAGTACAAAAATCCATTTCATAGATCTTTGTTGTATAAGAATGGTTGAGGCCAATGGTGTCGTATATACCGGCGGGAAGATTAATAATATAGATGCTGTCCAGGTAGGTTTTAACCTTTGCTATCTGCAGGACATCTATAAGTCTTGTTGGAATTGAATCAATCGAATTTATTTTCATTTTCCCATAACCAACAACATTATTTGTTTCTGTTACATACTCTATGTGATGGCCAGGAGTGAAATAAGTGTAATGAAGATTTGGGTTTGTGTCTTTAATTGTAAATGGATGTGTAAAGTGATAGACAGAGGACCAACTTGTGCCCATTGTTGTATTGAACGGCAAAATATTTCTGTATGTTAAATTCTTCGCAGGAGAGTATAAATAATTAAAAGAGAAGGTAAAAGAAAAGGTAGTGGTATCATGTGTTGTGCCATGTGTTCTGGGCAATACAATTGCTTGTGTATCAATGCTATGACCATGGCAAGACCAACCGGTTCCTACAAAAAAATTATCTTCAAATACATAATATTTTAATGGGCCGAACGAATACCAAATACTATCCTGATTTTGATATGGGGATGTACCAATAGAGTATGTTCCTAAACGAGTTGACGTGTAAAATAATGATGTCAGATCCCAATTATACCCCGTAGGCCTTGCGCTAAAATCAGGAAAAACGGCTGTTGACATATCAACTGCAGCCAAAGAGTCGGTTTCAACACCAAGGCTATTGGTCGAAACATTTATATAAGTCCCGTTGTCAACCACTCCTAAAGTAATAGGCCCTTGAGCTGATGCACAAAAGGGTAAAACAAAAAGTATCGAAGAACAAATTGTAAAAATGCGTTTTTTCATAATCCAAATAGTAACTTTAATAAACCCGAAAAATTAAAGAATCGTAAAACTACAAAAATAGCTCAATATTGCTACCAATTTTAAAAATCAAATCAATCTATATAAATAAATACAATGCGTAGGACTGATATGTTCCAGTAAGCGCCTACTACAACAAGACGGAATTTTGAGTAAAAACCCTGAAAAAATTTAAATTCAGTAAAAGGGTTTCTTTTATCTAGTAATATCTAATGCTTTGCTGGCCGCTAAAATGCCTTTATTGCTCACATTTAAATAATAAATGCCCGAACTCAGTTCAGAAGGTAGTTTAATTTGTGCATGTACGATATTTGGCAAGAGATTACCGCACAAAACATTCTTTCCATTTATATCTGTTAAGTCGTAAGTCCATCTATCGTTTGCTTTGGCAGTCGGGATATCCAGATAAATATTCCTATCCACAACAGGGTTGGGGTAGACAGCAATATTACCATTGTTTATTAAAGTAGCTACGCCTGCCGGGCCTGCAGCCAAACGTTGCGCATGTGTCTGGGCACCATTGGCAGAGCTGTAAGTGCTGTCATCAAACGACACTTCAGCTAAAGGGGTAACTTCATTAGGGCGTACGTAATATTGTGTGTTGGAAACTGTAACCATACCCTGGGTAACATTAAACGACGATAACAAAGCAGACGGTGCAGGGCTGCCGTTAAGATAAAAACTATCCATCACCGACACGTCAGACCTTATTTGCAATACATCCATATACCCCGAAGTATCACCATTCAGTTCCAGTACCCTCATTTGCCCCCAACCAACTACCGAATCAAGTTCAGTAATGAATTCTCTCACATAGCCAGGCACATTATTATAAACAATTGTATAAGTTAAATGATAGGTGAAATCGAGGTTGTAATTGCTCGTCCATGTGCTATGATACGTTGCGGGAAAAGAAATAGCAGTTCTGGGCGTAGAGTAGATGTCATTTTGTGCATCTACCACAAAACTATCTGTGGTTGTGGCTCCCGGGGCAACACCCACTAAAGAAAAGCCTTTGCGGTATATATGCTCTCCATATTCGAGGAAGGCAGTTGGAGCAATTGCATTTTGAACACTTGCCTGGTATGAAAAGGGGCCAAATGAGTAGGTGCCACTGTCGGCATATTGTGCGGATGCAAAACCAGAAGTGTAGGGATTGACATGCAGAATACTGGCTACCGATGTTGTGGAGACAGCGCCCGTCATATCCCAGCTAGCGTTAGTTGCCGCTGTGAGAGTAGGATATGATGACGATATTATGGAGGTCAAAACCGTGTCGTTAGTATTTGCAAAAGCACTTGTATAGCTGGACTGGCTTAATGTGATGGGAGTTTGAGCTGAAACAATTACTGCAAATAATAAAGTTGCGAAGCCAAGTAGTAGTTTTTTCATTCAGTTATTTTTTTAAAATAAGATACACTTTGCAAATAAATCAATGCAATTTAAGTCTCTATGAGATAAAAAGGTAAAATTATTTTGAAAAAAACCTCTATGCAATTGAATTCCAAGGGGCAAAAAATAGAATTTGCTTTACCGTAAACCCGGATATTGGACGGTGACCCATTATTTTATCTCTTTGCCATTATTGAGCTGATCGATTTTGCTGGATAATTCCCTGATCTCTTTGCGGAGTTCGGCAATATCATTTGCACCCACATCATCATTTTTTTCTTCCTGTTTCTCGACATCTGTTTCCACGAAGAACGAAACAATCATTGCTGTAAGGTAGCCGAGGACGGTGACACCATACAGAGAAATGAGCAAAGTAAGTATTTTACCAGCCGGTGTTTGCGCCCAATAGTCGCTGCCGATAGTGATGAGCAGCATTGTGGTCCAGTATATAGCGTCCGGGTACGATGTAAAACTATCCGGTTGGTTCTTTTCGAATGAATATATCCCTGCTGCACCAAGAAGGATAACAGCAATGGTTAGTACCATTACAAAAGCAAAGCCCCGACGTTTTAAGGTAACATTAAGGCTGTGCATACTTCTGTGTATAGACCCTATCATTGTAATGATACGGCCTCCCTGCAGAAAACGGACAAACCTAAAAAACCTGACGAAACGAACAGCGGGAACAAAAAGAGATATGGCAAGCAGCCATTCTTTTTTAAGGAAGGTTATTTTATTCGGAGCGATGATAAAACAAAGAATGAAATCGAGAATAAATATTCCCCAGATAATGAGGCTAATGTTCTCGAATAATGGGGATAAACCCCGTGCCATTTCTACTATCAATAATACGAGCCAAACAAAGCCCAAAATAGAAATAGGTAGTTCAGTTGTTTTTTTTATTTCATTTAATAAACCGATGCGTTTAGCGGAAAGCAGTTTTTTTTTAGACATAGCAGTTTTCTATTTTGCACTCGCTTAGCATTTCCTGGCCTATGGTTTTTACCTGTTGCAATAAGGTCATTATTTCCGCAGCAGTCGACATTGGGTTCAGCAATGTAAATTTTAAGAATGCCCGTTCATTGCAGCATGTCTGACCAATGATGGCTTTACCCGAAAGAAGTAATTTAATCTTTATCCCGTTATTGATGGCATCTATTTGCGCATCGCTAAGAGTTTCGGATGGCAAATAACGGAACACTACTGCGTTAATAGGCGTTTTGTAGGCAAGTTCGAATTGAGGATCATTGCTTATGACAGCACTGATCTCTTCCGCAAGTGCTATAGTATGATCCAGCATTTCTCCGAATTTCTTTACGCCTATATGTTGCAGAGCGATGAATGGTTTTAGCGCATCAAACCTGCGCGTGGTTTGAATAGATTTATATACGAGATCCAAAATACCCAACTCTTCATTGCTTTCGGGGTTCAGGTATTCTGCATGCAAACGAATGAACTCGAAAGAGGATTTATCTTTAACAATGAATACACCGCAAGAAATAGGCTGGTAAAATAATTTATGAAAATCGACAGTTATCGAATCTGCTTTTTCGATGCCTTTTAGTTTATGTTTGTGTTTTTGGCTGAACATAAGAGCGCCGCCATAAGCTGCATCTACATGCATCCAAAGACCATGGCGGTGGGCGCAATCAGCCAGATCTCCTATGGCGCCAATTGAGCCAAAATCTGTAGTGCCCGCAGTATTTACGTAGGCTATGGGCAAGAGGCCCTGGCTGCGCAAGTCTAGTATAGCTTCCTCCAATGTCGCAGCATCTTCGGCCATTTCATTGTAATTGAGCTTTACAACCGCCGTTTCACCCAAACCTAATATGGAAGCAGATTGTGCTACTGTAAAATGTGCATTTGCGGCACAAATGATCCTGAACTTAGAAGCATCCGGCGGGAGCCCTTTTTGTTGAATATTCCAGTTATAATGTTCCTGGCTGTAACGGTCTCTTGCAAGCAGCAAGCCCATAAAATTAGACATAGTGCCCCCACCTGTAAAAGTGGCATCCGAATCGGGCCCAAAACCATATTCTGTGCAAAGCTGTCTGCCAAGCAATTGCTCGATCATAGTAGCAGCGGGTGCCTGATCCCATGAATCCATTGACTGGTTAAATGCACTGATGATCATCTCTGCAGCCAAAGAGGCAATGAAGGTAGGGCAGTGTAAATGCGCCATACAGTGCGGATGGTAAACAGAAATATTACTTTCTATCACCAGTTCCTTTGTTCTGTCCAGCACGTCTTTCAATGAACTGCCATTTTCGGGGAACATATCAATGGCCTCTATTTCTGCCCGCAGTGATGCCGGGCTTTTGCCATTGTAAGGCTGATGCTGATCTTTTATTTGTTGGGAGATATCGTTCGCAAGCCTTTCGACAACTTCCCGATAAGCTTTTACGCTATCGTCGGTATTATTAAGAAAGTAGTCTTTAAAGGCATTATTTGCTTTGTGCAGGGCCTGGTACTCGTCTGTAGCAGGTATTCCGTTTTTGTTCATTCGTATAAACTAGTTCTTACTGATAAAGAATACTGCTTCTGCCGCTTTTACGGATTCTTTAAAAATACTGCAGATATGCGTTACTTGCTCCTCTGTAACGATCAAGGGCGGCATGAACCTGAGTACGCTTGACTGACGACCACCGATCTCGATAATAAGCCCCCTTGTAAAGCACTCATACTGTATGCGCCGGGACAACTCTTCGAAGCGCTGGGGCTTCCCTGATTGTGTCACACCACTAAAAGGGTTTACTATTTCGACACCTATCATCAATCCTCTGCCGCGCACATCACCAATGCAGTTAGTTTCAGATTGGACAGCCATCAAGTTATTCATGAACAGCTCGCCCATACGTGCTGCATTATCAACAACATTATTCTCCCTTATGTATTTTATTGTGGCAATACCTGCCGCCATGCCCAGCTGGTTGCCCCTGAATGTACCTGCGTGAGAGCCCGGACCCCATGTGTCAAGCTTTTTATTGTACACAACCACAGCAAGCGGCAATGATCCGCCAATGGCTTTAGATAGTATGACTACGTCAGGTATAATACCCGAGTGCATAAATGCAAACATTTTACCTGTACGCCCCAAGCCCGTCTGTATTTCATCTACTATCAATGGTATATCCTGGTCTTTGGTAATTTTCCTGAGACGAACCATAAAATCGTTTGGAGCAGGTATTTTTCCACCCTCTCCCTGCACAGCTTCTATGATAATGCCGGCCGGCTTAGGAATGCCGCTTTCGTCATCCTGCAATATGTTATCAATATAATTGCTGCAGGATTCGTGACCGGGAAGACCCATGGGACTGCGATAAGCATATGGGAACGGGAAGAAATGTACATCCGACATTAAGCCGCTTATCTTGTTTTTGCTGCCAAGGTTCCCCATCAGGCTCAAAGCACCATGGGTCATGCCGTGATAAGCACCATCGAAGGCTACCATAGTTCTGCGGCCAGTGGCCATCTTCACCAGTTTAATAGCAGCCTCAACTGCATCTGCGCCAGAAGGGCCGCAGAACTGGATCTTGGCATCTTTTGCGAACTCTTCAGGAAAACAACTTAATATTTCTTTTACAAATTCTTCTTTTACCGGCGTAGTGATATCCAGAGTAAGCATGGGCAGGTTATTATCCAGTTCCCGACGAATGGCATCCTGCACTACGTTATGATTATGCCCTAATGCAATAGCACCTGCGCCGGACAAACAATCGTAATATACATTGCCATCAACGTCTTTTAAATAAATGCCTTTTGCCTGTGCCAGCGCAAACGGCATTTTTCGGGGATAACTCCTGGCATTTGATTCGTAGTCAGCTTGCCTCTTAATAAAGGCCTGGTTTTCTATATCACTGGAAACATCACGTTGTTGGCCGGGCATTGATTTTATGTTATCAAATACTGCCAGATCCTCATTGACCAAAGGGTCTTCTTTAATGCTTTCTGCCATAAGTCTATTCAAGAGGTTATACGTTTAAAATTTGAGAGAGATAAAAATAAATGATTAATTTTTAAAAAAAGCATGAAAATTTATCTTACATATTGTGCTATCTGCCAATGAATATTAGAGGAAGTACGATATTTAGACATTGCAAAACAATAAATGTATTTTAACGAATGCATACCCTGCCTCCCTTCTTATTTGTTGATCGGGCGACCAATAAGAGAATCGGAAAGAAGGTAGCACTGCCAGTCCTTTGAATAGTCAAAACTGCTAATAAAGTTATTTAGAAAGGTGCATACTACGCTCCTTATACAATTGCCTGAACCAGGGATCTCGCAAAGTTTTAATAAAGCGTATGGCTTCGCCTGTGCTTTTCATTTCAGGCCCCAGTTCTTTATTCACATTCGGGAATTTATTGAAACTAAAAACCGGTTCTTTAACTGCATAGCCTTCCAGTTTCTTATGGATCTCAAAATTTTTAAGCATGTTCTCTCCCAGCATTACTTTAGTAGCAATATTTAAGTAAGGTACCTGGTATGCTTTTGCAATAAATGGAGTGGTGCGGCTGGCGCGGGGGTTGGCTTCTATTACAAATACTTTGCCGTCCTTAATGGCGAATTGTATATTTATGAGACCCTTAATGTTGAGCCTGAGGGCAATTTTTTTAGCAATGTCCACCATCTCATCTACCTCAAGTTGGCCAAGGTTGAAATTAGGGAGCACCGCATGACTATCGCCGCTATGTATGCCTGCGGGTTCTATATGCTCCATGATGCCCATAATATGCACATCTTCACCATCACATATAGCGTCTATTTCAGCTTCCTGGCATCGATCCAGGAAATGGTCAATTAGAATTTTATTACCGGGCAGATGCTTCAATAAGCTCACCACACTTTTTTCAAGTTCATCGTCATTAATTACGATGCGCATTCTTTGTCCGCCAAGAACATAAGATGGGCGAACCAATACAGGGTAACCTACTTCTTTTGCAACTTCTATTGCATCATCAGTTGTGTATGCTGTGCCATAATTGGGATAAGGGATACCCAACTCTTTCAGCATGTCGCTGAAACGGCCGCGGTCTTCAGCAATATCCATACTGTCGAAAGAGGTTCCTATTATTTTTATGCCTTTTTCGTGCAGGCGCTTTGCAAGCTTCAGGGCGGTTTGTCCGCCAAGCTGCACAATTACTCCATAGGGTTGTTCGTGCTCTATTATTTCCCAAAGGTGTTCCCAGTAAACAGGCTCAAAATATAATTTATCGGCCATGTCGAAATCGGTGGAAACTGTTTCGGGATTGCAATTGACCATGATGGATTCATAGCCTGCTTCTTTTACGGCAAGCAAACCGTGTGTACAACAATAATCAAATTCTATACCCTGTCCTATCCTGTTGGGACCGGAACCAAGCACTATTATTTTTTTCTTTTTCGAAATAATACTTTCATTAAAAACAAGATCTCCTTTTGTTTCTTTTGAATAAGACGAAGGCTCGAAAGTGCTGTAGTAGTAAGGGGTCTTGGCTTCAAATTCGGCACTACATGTGTCTACCATTTTAAAAACACGGCGAATGCCTGCTTTTTTTCTATGCTCGTATACTTCTTCTTCAGTGCAGTCGTTTATAAGGTCTGCTATCTGCTGGTCGCTAAAGCCCATTTGTTTGGCTTCGCTTAGCAATTCAAATGGCAGCTTTTCGAGGTGCTTGTACTTGCGTATCTCGTTCTCCTTATTTACTATATCCTGTATCTGGTATAAGAACCAACGGTCGATATGTGTTAACTCTCTTATTGTTTTAATGGAGATGCCCGCAGCAATTGCTTCTTTTATGCGGAAAACACGATCCCATTGAGGGCGTTTTAATTGTTCAAGAAGTTCTTCGGGTCTCATTCTGCTGGTACTGAGGAAAGAAAGCCCTGTAGCGTTATTTTCCAGGCTCTGGCATGCTTTCTGCAAAGCTTCAGGAAAAGTGCGGCCTATCGCCATCACTTCGCCAACAGATTTCATTTGCAGCCCCAATGTATCATCCGCGCCTTTAAATTTATCGAAATTCCAACGCGGCATTTTTACTATCACGTAGTCGAGAGCAGGCTCAAAATAGGCAGATGTTGTTTGTGTTATCTGGTTCTTTAATTCATCCAATGAATAACCGACGGCAAGCTTAGCTGCTATCTTGGCTATAGGGTAGCCGGTAGCTTTTGATGCGAGCGCTGATGAGCGGCTTACGCGAGGATTTATTTCTATCGCAATGATCTCTTCGTTCACGGGATTGAGGGCGAATTGCACATTGCAGCCGCCTGCAAAATTACCCAGGTCGCGCATCATTTTTATTGCAGTGTTGCGCATCAGCTGAAATGCGGTATCGCTCAATGTCATAGCAGGGGCAACTGTGATGCTGTCTCCTGTATGGATGCCCATAGGGTCGAAATTCTCAACAGTGCAAATGATAACGACGTTATCATTCATATCACGCAGCAATTCCAGTTCAAATTCTTTCCAGCCAAGCACTGCTTTTTCAACCAGTACTTCGTGTATGGGGGATGCAGAGAGGCCACGTTCCAAAGCCAGCTCGAGTTCTTCTTTATACATTACAAAACCACCTCCTGTGCCGCCTAATGTGTAGGAAGGGCGTATCACTAATGGCAAGCCTATTTCCTGTGCAAATTCTTTTCCCTCCAGCATGGAATTAGCAGTTCTGGCCGGTGCAACAGGAATGCCCATTTCTATCATCCACCTGCGAAACAATTCGCGGTCTTCTGCTTTATCTATGGCTTTAATATCCACACCTATCAGCCGCACATTGAACCTGTCCCAAATGCCCAGCTCATCGGCTTCTTTTGCAAGGTTTAATGCAGTTTGTCCGCCCATTGTAGGCAAAACGGCATCTATCTGATTTTCTTCCAGTATTCGCTCAATGCTCTCTACCGTAAGCGGCCAGAGGTAAACTTTATCAGCTACTATGGGGTCAGTCATAATAGTGGCAGGGTTGGAATTGATGAGTATCACCTTTATTCCTTCTTCACGCAGGCTCCTGGCAGCTTGCGATCCTGAATAGTCAAACTCGCAGGCCTGGCCTATGATTATAGGGCCTGAGCCTATGATAAGTACACTTTTAATGGAGTGGTCTTGTGGCATCTTTTATAAAAATCGAAAAAAGTAAAAAAAACAAATTACAAACCAAGGCGGGCGATGAGCAGATACAAAAATCGGGCTCAACGCCCGAGGCGCAAAAGTAATTGTTTTTTGATGAAAAATAAGCCTGATAATATTTACTCTGTTTTAATTTTAGAAGACCTCGTATTATGAGAAAATGCCTTTAATAGTAATGCATTGTGTTTTACTATATCTGAAGAAATCCCTCAAAAAAGCGAAATTTGGGCAGAAATAGAACTAATTTTTCGCAAATTGCCTTTACTTTCGCACTAAATTGCCACTTAATGAGCTTCATGGGGTTTTTCAAATTTTTGACGCAGGAGATAGCCATTGACCTGGGTACTGCCAATACTTTAATTATTCATAACGACGAAGTTGTAGTGGACGAGCCATCTATTGTGGCCATAGACCGCCAGACAAATAAGATAGTGGCTGTGGGTAAAAAGGCAATGATGATGCATGAGAAGACACATGAGAACCTGAAAACTATACGCCCTTTAAGAGATGGTGTTATAGCAGATTTTAATGCGGCCGAAGGAATGCTTAGGGAAATGATAAAAATGGTTTACCCTAAAAAACCTTTATTTCCTCCAAGCTGGCGAATGGTTATCTGCATTCCGTCGAGCATCACAGAAGTAGAAAAACGTGCGGTACGCGACTCTGCAGAACAAGCAGGTGCCAAGGAAGTGTATATGATACATGAACCAATGGCTGCTGCTTTGGGTATTGGTATAGATGTGGAAGAACCCACCGGCAATATGATCATTGATATTGGTGGTGGTACTACAGGTATCTCTGTTATTGCATTAGCGGGTATTGTGTGCGATCAGTCTATACGTATAGCAGGCGATGAATTTACAGGCGATATAATGGAAGCCATGCGCCGTTACCACAGTTTAATGATAGGTGAGCGTACTGCAGAGCAAATAAAGATCCATGTAGGCTCAGCATTAAAAGACCTTGATAACCCACCCGATGATATTGCTGTGAATGGAAGAGATCTTGTAACAGGTATCCCTAAACAGATCATGGTATCTTACCAGGAAGTTGCAGAGGCCCTTGATAAATCTATTTTTAAAATAGAGGAAGCGATATTGAAAGCGCTGGAAAGTACTCCTCCCGAACTCGCTGCCGATATTTATCGTCGTGGCCTGTACCTTACAGGCGGCGGAGCCTTGCTGCGCGGGCTTGACAAACGCATTTCGCATAAAATAAAGTTGCCGGTACATGTCGCTGATGACCCATTGCGTGCAGTGGTTCGCGGCACAGGCATGGCCCTGAAGAATATTGCCAAGATGCCTTTCCTGATGAAATAAGTTTTTTAGCAATCAGGAATTTGTAATTGGAAATTAGGGTTGATGAACAAAAGAAGCAATACCTGTTAATGCAGAACTCTTTGAAAAAAGGTAATTAAATTATGATTTGGAAATTGCAAAATATTAGTTACATATCTCCAATCCCCAATTTTTAAAACAAAGTGCGCACCTTTATTCTCTTCGTACGCCGTTTCTTTAACCTTATATTATTTCTTGCATTGGAAATAGTGTGCATTATGTTGATAGCGCGCACCAAAACTTTGCAGGGAACAGATATTGTCAGCTCTGCAAATACTGTGTCGGGGCTGATGTATAAAAAGCAAAACGATGTAGTCAATTATTTCGGTTTGCGAAAAATGAACGACAGCCTTATAAATGAGAATGCGCATTTAAGAGCTATGCTTTCTCTTTCGCACAGCTACGATACACTGAAAGATATTATTATAAGAAAGGGCCTTGACAAAGCAGACTCGGGCCATGTTGTGCATTATGCCGAATATGTTTACCGTACTGCAAGGGTTGTAAATAACTCGATATCCGCTGCAAATAATTACGTTACTATCAACAGGGGCAGTGACGATGGTGTTAACCGGAATATGGCGGTCATTTCGGGTTCGGGTATTGTAGGGCGTGTGGTGCATGTATCCTCCCATTTTGCAAGCATACTATCTGTGCTTAGTGTTAAGCAACAGGTAAGCGCCAAACTTAAAGATGGAACAATAGGTTATATTACTTGGGATGGAGAACGACCTGATGTGATGGTAATGAGAGATGTGCCGCAACAGATAAAAGTAAAAGCAGGAGACTCTGTTTTTACAACCAGCTATTCCTTCTTTCCTCCCGACATCATGATAGGAACTGTATTTAAAACAGAGACCGTTAAGAAAAATAACCTGCAACTATTATACCTTAAACCTTCCACAGATTTCCGTGATCTTCAGTATGTTTATGTTGTGGAAAATAAATCAGACCCTGAAAGAAAACAATTAGAGGACTCAGTAAAAACCAAGCCATGAACTTATATGTAAAGAATTTTCTAAAATTCGCTCTTATAGTTTTGCTGCAGGTGCTTATCTTAAATAAGATCGTTCTGCGCTGGTGGCCGGAGCCATCGGGTTTTCCTTTGTTTATTCCCAATATTTACCCTCTCTATATTTTATTGCTTCCATTCGAAACACCCGTATGGGCTTTGCTGATGCTGGGTTTTGCAATGGGAATCACAGTAGATGCTTTTATGAATACCGCAGGCATCCATGCATTTGCGACAGTATTGATAGCTTATTTGCGCACAAATGTTTTGAATGCTTTGATGCCGCGTAATTTATCTGACTATATAAATCAGTCGCCGTCTATAAAAAATATGGGTTGGATGCCTTTCCTGGTTTATAGTTCGTTTTTAATACTGCTGCATCACCTTATTTTCTTCACTATCGAACTTTGGAATTTTTCGAATGTCAGCTATCTTTTATTGAAGGTGCTGGCTTCCGCACTTACCTCCATGCTGTTTGTAATAGTATACCTGCTATTGTTTACAAAACAAAATGCTACTCGGTAATCGTTTGTAAACACTAGTCCTCATCAGTGCTCATAACCGTATGCCCACTGAATTTTCGGGTATGAATATTATAAAGGTCGCCGGAGGAGAGAATGTGAACAATGATATTTTCTACAGAGATCGGTTGCCCGAATTCTATATCCCCTATATTGTTATAATCAATCAGCCTACCATCTACAATCACCACACTGCCGCTGCCTATTGCTTTTAGCTCTATGCCTTTGGTTACTACCACACCTGTGTCCTCGCCAAGCCCTATGCCAATAGCACCAGGATTGGCGGCTACAGCCTGTGCCAGTCTATTGAACCTGCCACGTTTATCGAAATGAGAATCTATTATAACGTTTTGTATCAAACCAAGACCTGTAGTAATCTTAACTTCACCCTTCAGACTGGCCAGGGCGGCGTTGCCCTCATATATCATGGTATTACTCATGGCCATAGCTCCTGCACTGGTGCCAGCTATTACAAAATGCTCATTATAGTAACGTTCTTTAAGCACATCAAGAAATTCCGTGCCCCCCAGTATGGAAGATAGCCTGAGTTGGTTGCCACCGGATATCATTACGCAATTACATTTCTTCAGCCGTTCCATATACTCCGGTTTCGCTGCGTCTTCGCGGGTACGGATACGCATGTGCCCAATATCTGTGCAACCCAACTTGCTAAAAGCATCTTTATAATTTTCTGCTACTTCGTCGGGAATAGAGGAGGCTGTTGTTATGACTTCCACATGTGGCTGGATGCTTGCCGAGTTCTTAACTAAGTGAACAATATTGCTCAGTATGCCTAATTCAAAAAAATGAAGCCTGTCGCGTGCTATAATACCTTTCTCAAGATCCGTGCCTTTGTCTTCAGCGCCACCTACAGATACCAGAAAACCTTTTGGGATAGTCAATTTTTATAATTCGTTTGTTTACAAAAAAATAATGTGGCAAAAATATTATTTTTTGGATAGGATGGACGAGAAGTTGATGTATAGTTCTGCACAAAACGCAGGGTTTTGTAAACACTATACCACATGAGCTGCGGTTGTTCGACTAAGAAAATATGAGGAAACTAAGGTTGAGTAGCTGTATATATTATATTGGTAGTATATGTGCCGCCGGGCATTGAAAAGCCGGGTGTAGCCATATAACGAACAGAAAAGGTCTGGTTTCCGCCCGGGCTGCCCCAGTTTATGATAGTAGCTGTACCGGAAGGAATGCTTGAATAACTGGTATAAGACAAACTACCACCTGTACCATTGGCGCTAACTAACATTTGTAACACACTGGCTACCGATATAGTAGGAGAAGGTGTTACGGTACCTGAATAAGAAAAGTTTTGACTATTAGACTGAACCGAAACATTAAAATGCACGTTTGACTGTACCCTTAGCTGCTGATCGGCTGAAACAACGCCGTTTGCATAGTCGCTAACCGTGGTAAAAGGCATTGAAACGGTAGCACCCGTGCTGGTTCCGGAACTAACAAAAGTGATGCCGATGGCGTTATTGAGCACAAGGCCTACGTTTTGGTTAGCCGAAGAAGTTGCCTGCGCATTGCTTATATACGCTGAAACTATGAGACTGGTAAAAATGATCCACTTTTTCACTCTATTTGTTTGTTTGTTTTCGATACAAAAGTGCGACAAGCGAGGGAATATGGTGTAAATCTGCAGGTGTTTAACGGATGCTTTGAAACTTGTTAACGGTGGATTAACAAAATACCGATAAGTGGCCCTTGTTGTTTGATTTATGGGATAAGCTACCTTTGGATAAAGAATACCCATGTCGACCAAGCTTTCGGTAAATATTAATAAGATAGCCACATTGCGTAACAGCAGGGGTGGAAGCAATCCTGATGTAGTAAAGGCTGCGATAGATTGCCAGTTGTTTGGAGCCGATGGAATAACCGTGCATCCACGGCCGGATGAAAGGCATATACGCTATAGTGATGTGAGGGCAATAAAATCTGTTATCAGCACTGAGTTCAACATAGAAGGCAATCCACTGGAGGATAAATTTGTGGCTCTGGTACTCGAGGTAAAGCCGACACAAGTAACCCTTGTGCCCGATGAGCCGGGACAACTGACTTCAAACCACGGATGGGATACGATTGGCAAAGCTGATTACTTAAGGAATATCATTGCTGTATTTAAGAAAGCAGGCATCCGCGTTTCTATTTTTGTTGATCCGGTAGAAGCAATGGTAGCAGCAGCAGTAAATACGGGTACGGACAGGGTGGAATTATATACCGAGGCCTACGCTAAGAATTTCCAAAGTAATAAGGAAGCTGCAATAAAGGACTATGTAAATGCCGCAAAGGTAGCTAATGAAAAAATGCTGGGCATCAATGCCGGGCATGACCTGGACCTGGAGAACCTGAAATATTTTGCACAGCACATACCGGGGCTATTGGAAGTATCTATCGGGCATGCATTGATAAGTGATGCTTTGTATTACGGGCTGGAGAATAGTGTGCAGCTGTATAAGAGGCAATTGAAACCCTTGGCCCCTAAAGGGGGAAATCAATAAAAAACGCCCCGGAATAATCGGGGCGCTGAATGTTTGTTTGTAATTATTTTTATGGACTGTAAACGAACTTGAAACCTATACCGTGTATCGTTTGCAACTCTGCTTTCTTGGCTTCTTTAAGGTATTTGCGCACTTTGGTGATGAACACATCCATGCTTCGGCCCAGGAAGTAATCGTCCTTGCCCCATACACTCATTAATATTTCATCGCGTTTCAATACCCTGTTTGCATTCAGGCAAAGGAACCTGATAAGGTCAGCTTCACGTTGCGTGAGCTGGTGTTCTACCTTAGGCCCTTTCAGTATCAGGTTGGTATAATCAAAATCCAGTTCCCCAAGATCGAACTGAGTTGGTGTATTGTCTTCTTTCTTTTTAGTACGTTTCAGGAATACATCCAATCTTAAGATGAGTTCCTGCATGTTGAAGGGTTTGGTGATATAATCATCCGCACCGCTTTTAAAGCCCGCTATTTTATCATCATCCATAGATTTGGATGTGAGCAATAAAATAGGAATAGACTCATTTTTCTCCCTTATCTGGTGAGCCAGCGACATGCCATCTTTTTTTTGGCAGCATCACGTCAAGCAGGCAAATATCGAAGTTGTGCTTCATAAATTGGGCCCAACCTGTTTCGCCATCGGGACAGTGAACAACATCAAATTGATTCTTGTTCAAGCTGTCTTTAATGACATAACTCAATGTGGGGTCGTCTTCGACCAGTAAAATCTTTGCTTTGTATTCAGGCATATACTCCCTTTTTTTCGGAAACTCTATAAATATACTTCTCTTTTCCTTTAATACAGGGACTAAAATAATAAATATTGTGAATTGTTAATTATCTGATGCTAATATTTTATTAGCCAATATATTATAACGTGGCTTCACCGTTTCACCCTACCCGGATTCTCAGCCAGGAAAGCACCCCATCCGTTTGCCTTTTTTGCTTTGTTCTTTATTATGTTATTCCCTTCGGTTTTGCCGGGCATCCTGCTTTGGTAATGATGGCATAAAGCCACGGCCACGGCATCTGTAGCATCCATAAAGCGCACATCATCTTCAAACTTCAGGCATACCTGCAGCATTTTCCATACCTGCTCTTTGGTGGCATTGCCCCTGCCTGTAATGGATTGTTTTATCTTGCGGGGGGCATATTCATGTGCATGCAGGCCGCTCATCATGGCCGCTGCAATGGCTACACCTTGTGCCCGGCCTAATTTTAACATGCTTTGCACGTTCTTGCCGAAAAAGGGGGCTTCTATGGCAACAGCAGAGGGTTTATGTTCTTTTATCAAGACATCCATTTTTTTATATATCAGCTGCAGCCGCTCGGAATGCTCCTTATTCTTTGCCAACTGCAGCACGCCCATTTCGACGAGGGTTATATTGTTTTTGTGGATGGCTATAAGTCCATAACCCATTACTATTGTGCCGGGGTCTATGCCAAGAATGATTTGAGTAGTATCTTGTCCTGTGGGATTCCCTGGCACTATGAATAAATTTAGCTTGAACAAAAATACCAAAATATGGCTCAATTATGCAGCGGGGGCAATTATTTCTGCTCTGTTGCTTTATGGCATTTACGTGCAGGTCGATAAACAATTGCACAGCATAGACAAAATAGTATTGCAGGATACCGGCTCTACTTTTTTTTTATGTCTCTGCATCGTCCTCATGCCACTTAACTTAGCATTGGAAGCCCGCAAATGGCATATACTGGCAGGTTCTGCACAACCCATATCCTACAGGGGAGCATTTACAAGTTACCTGGCAGGGCTTGCTATTTCAATAGTTACACCTAACAGAATAGGAGAATACCCTGGTCGCATTTTATACCTGAAAAGGAAAAACACTTTCCGGCTCATAAGTGTTTCTGTGCTTGGTATGGTGGCGCAGCTCTTCACATTATTCCTCTTTGGGCTGATGGGTTTGATTTACCTCAATGTCAATTTTCATGAACATGGCGAACGATTTATGCTGATCTTATGCTCATTTGTAAGCATAATGATGGCGATATTGTATTGGAAACTGGAGGTCTGGTTACCTTTATTGGGAAGATTTAAATGGACACGGCGTTATAATATTTATGCACAGTTATTAAAGAGGTTTAGCCGCAAACAATTATTTAACATACTCTTCATATCTGCAATGCGTTTTGTTGTCTTCACGGCACAATATTTGCTCCTGTTGTGGTGGATGAATGTGGATATTCCTTTAGCAGCTGGCTTTTGTTTTTCAGGTCTTTTCTTTTGGTTGATGGCCATAATACCCACAATAGCATTGACGGAACTGGGAGCAAGGGGAGAAGTGAGTTTATATCTTTTTCATCATTTTTCAACTAATACTATTGGAATTTTGGCTGCTACAATGGGTTTGTGGCTTTTGAACCTTATCATACCCTCTGTGATCGGCAGTTTATTACTGTTACGAATGAGGTTATTGCGTTAAAGCGTATATTAGATTAATTATTGACAATACATTTATGATGTTTATCAAAAAACCCGGCCTTATTTGCTCACTCTTATTGTTGCTTTCTATACATGCACTGGCCCAACATGATCTTTGCGGTAAAAGCAATACAAGTTTCCAGGTTGGCGAAAAACTAAATTTCAAGGTATATTACAATATGGGCGCCATATGGGTAAATGCCGGCGAAGCCAATTTTACGATAGAGGACACCAAAATAAACGGGCGTAAAGTGTATCACATTACCGGTGATGGCAAAACAATGAAATCGCACGACTGGATATTTAAAGTGCGTGATAAATATGAAACTTTCATTGACAAGAAAACAATGCTGCCCGTAAAGTTTTTACGCCATGTTGACGAAGGCGGTTACACTATATTTAATGATGTTAGTTTCGACCATGAAAAAGGGAAAGCCACATCAACCAATGGTAGTTTTGATATACCCAAATGCACCCAGGATATCCTCTCTGCCATTTATTATGCAAGAAGTATAAACTACGATGAGTACCAGCCAGGCGATAAAATAGCATTCAACCTGTTCTTAGACGATAAAGTGTATCCATTATACATACGATATATTGGCAAAGAAGAGATAAAAACCCGCTACGGAACATTTAATGCCATAAAAATACAGCCCTTGCTTATACAGGGTACAATATTTAAGGACGGCGAAAAAATGAAAATATGGGTAAGCGACGACAAAAACCATCTGCCCTTACGTATCAGCAGCCCGATTCTTGTCGGCAGCATAAAAGTTGACCTTATGGGCTATGACAATCTTAAATATCCATTTAAGGGCCTGAGGAACGAGGAATAAGTTAGGGTGGCCGGCGCGGCGCGAAGCGCTGATATTGTTATTAAAATATTGTTTCTTTGCTTTGTTTAGGCCTATTTAATAATAATTAGGCGCTAATGTTTGTACATAAGCCATTATTTATTTATTTTTCTGTCCGATAACGACAAGTTGCATATAAATATTTGCTATTTTTATAATCAATATCAATAAAAAAATGAAAAAAATCATACTTGCTTTTTTAATGTTGAGTCCTTGTTTAGCCTTCGGCCAAAAGTTTGAAGTTGGCATAGGAGGCGGCATAAGCAGTAATACGCAACCCGCAGGCAATATGTACTATATCGGCAACCAATCCATCATAAATTATGCCGGTACTGTATCTGCAGTATATAATTCATGGAGCGGCTGGCAATTAGGTTTGAATATTCATGAACTGGAACTTGCCTCGACATCAAGTGTGGTTTTTCATGATGCTACTTATCCTTCTATTACATACGGGGGGGATGATAAGAAATTTGTTTATTCCGCTTATACCACCTCTCTTTGTGGTATCGTAAACAAAAAAGCAATGATAGGCAAGAGTGATATTTACCTGGGCTTTGCTGTTGGTTTTGCACTTGCTAAAAATGATCCTGACAACAGGGGTCCTAATGAATCTTATAAAGCACCCGATAATGGGAACGGCCTTGTGTTAGGCATGCAAGCTGGATACAACTATAATTTCAACCCGCTTTTTGCATTTAATATAGATCTTGCAGCCCGCTTTTATGACCTTCATTATAATGTTACAGCAGTCAACGAGAATACTACATCAAACCTTAATTACCAGATATGGGCATTCCCGGTTACGGTCGGTTTCCGTTTCAGGATAGCAAGTGCAGACCGCACAAATCCGGTGTATGATTACGACAGGTACAGAAGGCACCACCAGCGCTACCGTATCAGAATGTTCGGAAGCTATGCAGAGCCTGATAATTCTACGGAGACACGCAGCAGGCTTAACAGCAAATAAATAATTTCAAGCTTTTTTAATTGTAAAACAGCCTCTTCGATAAAGAGGCTGTTTTTTGTTTTAATGAAACCGCACTATGCTGAACAAGATGTTCTCAAGGTTATTTATTTTATTGCTGCCTTGCTTGTTATGTCAAAACTATTCTTTTTCGCAAGCAGGAAGCAATTTAAAATACGCGCAGGGAAAAACTAATCTTGGCAAATACCTCGACGAAAAAAAATGGAATGAATTATTTCCTAACCGGGACCATTCTTCTTTATTAAAAAAGCAGGGCAAAAGTGATTTCTATTCTTATAAAGCTTTTAAAGCCGCTGCTGAAAAATTTTCCTTATTTCTTGGTGAAGGTGAAGAAGAAACTCAGAAACGGGAACTCTGCGCTTTTCTTGCCTATATAGCCCAGGAAACCAGCGGGGGCTGGTATGCCGCCCCGGGTGGCTATTATAGATGGGGCCTATTTTATGTGGAAGAACAAGGCTGCGAAACTGGCTGCAGGCAATATTCCGATACCAGCAATAAAGAGTTCTTTGCGGCGCAAAATGTATCTTATCACGGCCGTGGCCCCGGCCAATTATCATGGAACTTTAATTATGGGCAATTCAGCCTGGTATATTATGGCGCTAAAGACACTTTACTAAGCAGGCCGGATCTGCTGAATAAAGATGCTGTGTTATCTTTCGCATCTGCCATATGGTTCTGGATGAGTGCACAGACACCCAAACCTTCCTGCCATGATATTATCTGTAATAAGTGGACCCCAACAGTTGCTGACCTGCAAAATGGACGAATGCCGGGTTTTGGGGCGACAGTTAATGTAATAAATGGCGGAATAGAATGTGGTAAACCTGCAGTCGATAAAACAAAATACCGCTATGAATTCTACAAATATTTCTGTCGGTATTTTAAAGTCAGTCCCGGAGACAACATAGAATGCACAACACAAAAACCTTTTACAGTGCAGTAGCCTTTAATGCAAATGCTATTCCTCAGTTAAAGCTTTCCAAAGAGAATCTTTCAGCTCATTCAATCCCTGGTTGGCAAGCGATGAGATGAATAAATGAGGCATATTCTTCGGCAATGTATCGGAAATAGCTTTTTTCAGTTCGTCATCCAGCATATCGCTTTTACTAATGGCGATAAGTATTTTTTTGTGCAGCAATTCGGGATTATACTGCTCCAGCTCATTCATCAATATCTCAAATTCCTTTAAATGGTCGTTACTGTCGGCCGGTATTAAGAAAAGCAAAACGGAATTCCTTTCAATATGTCTTAAAAAACGATGGCCCAGGCCTTTGCCTTCGGCGGCACCTTCTATTATTCCCGGCAGATCGGCCATACAAAATGACCTGTTGTCTTTGTATGGAACAATGCCCAACTGAGGAGTAAGAGTAGTAAATGCGTAATCGGCTATTTTAGGTTTTGCAGCGCTTATTACAGATAGTAAAGTTGATTTTCCGGCGTTTGGAAAACCCACAAGGCCCACATCTGCAAGTATTTTAAGCTCGAGTGATTTCCAGCCCTCTGTACCCATCTCGCCAGGTTGTGCATATTCCGGTGCCTGATTAGTAGGTGTGGCAAAATTGCAATTACCAAGTCCGCCACGGCCACCGCGTTGCCAAATCACTTCCTGACCCTCTTCTAATATCTCGGCTTCCTGCTCTCCCGTCTCTTCATCTCTTGCTATAGTGCCTAAGGGTACTTCTATAATAATATCTTCGCCTTCTTTTCCGGAGCATTTGTTTTTGCTGCCGTTTTCGCCGTCATCAGCCATTATATTTTTACGATAACGCAAATGCAGCAAGGTCCATAATTGCCTGTTGCCTTTCAGTATGATGTGGCCGCCACGGCCGCCATCCCCACCATCAGGACCAGCCATAGGGTTGAACTTGGTATGGGCAAAATGCGCACTACCAGCACCTCCTTTTCCGGAATGGCAGAACAAACGTATGTAATCGACAAAATTTCCTTTTTCCACTTTCTCGCTATTTAAACTTCACTGGCACTGTAAACCTAGTTGGCAAATGATCTATACGGGCAATAAGTACCTGTCAATATGCCTTGCCAGCAATTTGAAAGTTTCATCTATTGTATGGTCACCCTTTACACGTTCTAATTTATCCTGTGCATCATAATGGTTTGCTACAGGTTCCGTTTTTGAGTGATATTCTTTTATTCGTTTCACGATTACTTCCTGATTATCATCGCTACGGCCGGAATTAACTCCGCGGCCTATTAAACGCGTTATCAATTCTGCCTCGGGAACATCCAATGCGAGTACGAGATCTATTTTTGTATTCTTAAATTCAAGTAATTTATCCAGTGCTTCTGCCTGTGCTTTTGTACGGGGAAAACCATCAAAGATAAACCCTCGTGCCTCGGGCGATTCATCTATTTTACTGCTTATCATTCCGATAACCACTTCATCTGGAACTAATAAACCCTGGTCCATATATTTTTTGGCTTCAACGCCAAGGGGTGTTTGCCCTTCTACTTCAGAGCGCAGGAGGTCTCCCGTAGATACATGCTGAAGATGGTAGGTGTTAGCAATGTGCATGGATTGGGTACCCTTACCACTACCCGGAGGGCCAAATAAAACTAAATTGAACATAAACTCTTAAAATGTTTTTAACAGCGCAAAAATAACGATCCCTGCGAATAAGCTATGAAAAATATGATAATTATCTGTTATTATAACACAAGTTTACATATTAATGCGAAATATAGCCATTGTATTGGCCTATATGTAATGCACAATGCCCCATATGATTTTTTGTAAATGATTTTTCGGTATCACATTTATTATGATGACGGAAATCGAAAAAGAGTGCAACTCATATGATGCGTCCTTGAAAATCAAAAGTAAAGGCTGTCGTAAAAAATGTAGAAAACAGGCTCATTAAAACTATCAACAACTACAACTTTTAATGGGACAAAAAAAGTCCGGCAAGTGTTGTAAACTGCCGGACTCTTATAAAGGATGGGTTAGTAAATACAATCCTTACACAATATTAAAAAAAAATTTCACTACTAAAAAAAAATCTTTACTTTTTTTTTCACATACTGTTGAAAAAACTGTTAATAACTTTGATGCTTTGAAAAGGCAGGAGTAATAAAAAATGATAAGAAGTCAAACAATTTTATCTCTTTTCTATTTGCATACTACCAGTCTTTATCCAGTTTAACCGGCACTCCTTTTTCTTTTTGATCCTTGTCATGCAGTTTCTTTTCTTCCTGCTGCAATGCGTTCAACAGTTGGTCTGCTTGCTGTTGAGAAAGTTTGCTGGGTTGTGACTGAGGTTGCTGCTGATCTTTTTTGTCTTGGTCCTTCTGGTCTTGCTTTTGCTGGTCTTGCTTTTGTTTATCCTTATCCTTGTTATCTTTATTTTGCTGGTTTTTCTGTTGTTGTTGTTTCTGGTCTTGCTTCTGTTGCTGTTGGTTTTTGCCTCCACCGCCTTGTTTTTGCTTCATCATTTCTTCGGCATAAGAAAGATTATATTTTGCATCGGCGTCCTGAGGGTTGTTGCGTAAAGTCTGTTTATAGGACTTTACAGCATCTTCCCATTTTTTTTCTGCCATGTAGGTATTACCGGTATTATATTCTGCTGCTGCCTTGCCATTTTTATCTGTAGCAGCCTTTTCAGTGGCCCCTAATACTTGTCTTGAGGCATCAAATTGTTTCTGTTGATACAATGAGTTACCAAGGTTAAACAGGCCGGGCGTAAACGTTGGGTTTTTAGATAATGCCTTTTGATAAACAGATGCGGCCTCTTTATATTTCTGTTCCTCATACAGCTTATTGCCCTTATCTATAAGGAGGTTATTGGTCTGGGCATAAGCAGCCGGGCAGACAGTGCAAACCAGGATGTATGTGATCAGTTTCCTCATATTGTTATTGCTTTCTTTTTTACACCGGGAAGCATCCACTCAATTAATAAAGCTATAAAACCTATAATAAGAAAATATTGAAAATAGCTGGTGTAGTCTGTAAAGACAACTGAACCCAAGCTTTTTTGTTCCATCCCGTCAAGTTCATTCAATAATTTGTCGCTTACCTGATCAGTGTTCTGTAAAAGATAATACACACCATGACCTGCGGTCGCGATGCTCTTTAATTCATCTTCATTGAGTTTGCTTATTACAGGGTTGCCGGTTTCGTCGAGCTTTACGGATTTTGTTACAGGGTCGTATAAAGTAGCACCTTGCGGAGAGCCTATGCCTATAGTATGTATTGTTACGCCCGTTTCAGCAGCATCTTTAGTTTTTTGTATAGCCTGTTCATCATGGTCCTCGCCGTCTGAAATGATAACAAGGGATTTGTATTTTCTTTCCTGTTTAGAAAATGATTGCATGGCCATGTCAATGGCATCGCCAATAACTGTGCCCTGGGTAGGTACCATATCGGGGTTTGCATTTTGCAGCATCATTTTCATAGCGCTGTAATCAACCGTAAGCGGCACCTGCATATATGACCTCCCGGCAAAAACAATAAGGCCTACACGGTCGTTATGCATCTTGTCCATTATATGCGAGATGAGTTGTTTGGCGCGCGTAAGCCTGTCTGGCTGCACGTCTTTAGCAAGCATACTTTTGCTTACATCCAGGGCGAAGATCACATCCACACCTTTCCGCTGCACCTTTTCAGATTTGTCGGCAGATTGCAGGTTGGCCCAGCCAATAGCAATAAATGAAAAACCTAAGGCAAGGAGTGCAAACTTTAAAGTATTTCTTCCCGGTATAAAACCAAGCACCTGCCCCATCACCAATTTTTCATCCCCGAGTTTTTTTAATTTCTTTTTGCGCCAATATATCATCCATGTAAAAAGAATGATGAACAAAGGCACAAGTGCCAAAGCAAATAAATGATATGAGTGTTGAAAGCGAAGCATGTTTTGTGCCGGTAATTGCAAATATAATTTTCTCTGCTTTTTATCAGCCCTTAATAATAGGTTTTTATAAATTTTTAACAGAATGGGAAAAGGCTGCTATTAATAGAGATACATTGCATATAAGAGTTCTTTTTGGCCTTGTTTTACACCGTATAATTTAGAGTCCTTCACTTCAAAGGCATCAAATAGCTGCATTAATTTTTCTGCAAGCCTGATACTCGTCTCTTCTTCTTGCAGTTCTATACGGTCATCTTCATCTGTCAACGAATTGAAGTATTGGGTGTATGCTTCATTCTCTGCCAATTCTTTTTCAATTACCTTTAGTTCCCCAATTATTATTTCAGATGGGTCTCCCAAGCTAAAATCAAATAATAGCTCAAGAAGGGTTTCTTCGTCTTTAAAAGCCTGGTTTCTTATGTACATTGTTCTGCTAAAGAGTGTCTCGCAAATTTAAAGTAAAAACACCGCTATAAAATATTTATAAAATATGCAATGTTTTAAATAGAAATGAGGACATATAATATTTCGTTTATTTGCATAAATATTGCCTGGCAACAACTTCGGGCCGCTTATTTTTAATATTAACGGTCAATTTGAAGTAATAATAAAATAAAAATTGTCTTGCTTTTGATTATTTTGGAATAATACATTAAATTAGTAGCCTGTCAATATATTATATTGAGTAGAATACAATCTTAATAAACATATTTTATGAAAAAAATCTTCACACTACAGTTTATCCTGTTGCTCTGCAGTTTCGCATTGATTGTAAATAATGCCAAGGGCCAATCTTATTGCACCCCTTCTATGTTTTATTGTTCGTTTAACAATTACGGTTATATATCCAATGTTACTATTGGTGGGGTAAATAATACCATTAACAATTGTAATCATGATTTTACGACCCATGTAGGTGATACGATTAATATGACCGCAGGCGTTTCAACTTCATTACATGTTACGGTATACTCATACATGGGTTGCACGGCATACATCGACCTGAACAGTAATTACTCTTTTGGGGATCCAGGAGAAATGCTTACGTCAAATTCTTATGTCTCAGGTAGCAATTATACATTTAACCTTACTGTTTCAGTTCCATCAAACACACCTACAGGTTATTACAGGATGAGGATTATGGGCGGTGAATTTGATCAATTTGGTGTTGCGGATGCCTGTTATGCAAATGGTGTAGACGGCACCTGGCAGGACTATACTGTTTATGTAAGCGGCACATCCTGCAACCCGGGCATTGTTACCCAACCCCTTTCCGCAACCCGTTGTGTAGGTGGTGCAGATACCTTTTCAGTTTCTGCAATAGGCAGCAACTTTGCTTACCAATGGATGGTTAATAATACTCCTATATTTGGCGCGACAAACGCAACTTATATTCTTAACGGTATTGCTGTTGCCAATGCTGGTACCTATACTTGTCTTGTTACAAACACTACCTGCGCGGGTGCCGGGACAACAAGCAATAACGCTGTGCTTACTGTTAATGCTTTACCTGTTGTCAGCGCTTCCGGC